>NZ_JAGWDA010000001.1:0-550620 GCF_020657875.1 Clostridioides sp. ZZV14-6150
CTGTAAACTGCCATATTTCTTCAACATCATCATGCATATCAGGTATTTGTTTTATATTACTAATATTACTTGCCATAGTTGGAAATGTATCACTACTATTAGTTGGAACTTTTTTGTCAGTAATAGCAGTAGCGATTAATTTCTTCCCATCACTGACAAATTGAAAAAGTTCTCCCAAAGCACCTTCCACAGTACTACTTTCAAAATTATTAGCTATATCATCTACAGTTATTTTATTAGCTGTTACAACGTTTATAGCAGAGTTTCCATTTACAACTACACATTCACAGTTAACATTAGATTCATTAAAAAGTTCTATTTTATTATCATCAATTATTTTATATGATGCTAATATAGATTCATTTGTAGCAGTATCTATTATATTTACAAGTATCTTTCTTGTTATAAGATTGTGCTCGACTAAAGTTTTATAATTATCTTCTTCCAAAGTCCAATCATCTTGAACTATAAGCTTAGATGTTGCTATATTAGTACCACCTTGAATTAGTTTATCTAAATCTTCCTTATTCACTTTATTACTAAGTTCTAAGTTAATGTTATCCTGCTCATTATTTAATTTATTAATATTTTTTACTACATCTTCATTTAACAATTAATCACCTTCTTTTTATTTAGATTCAAAAGTTATTATTAAAGTTTTCTCCAAAATGCCTGTAAGATAATATTACTCTTATCAATCATTATTCTATCTCCAAAATTTAGCATAGTTGACTCATCATCTTTTACAGTTGACCATCCCAGAAGTTCATAAGAACCTATATCTAAATTACCTGGATTGGATGGTACAATTACACTTGCACCTGTTAAATATGAATGCGGGTCATATGGTGCATGACCAGTTATACTAGAACCAGGTTTTCCATTTGAACCATATGCAATCCTATATTTTCCCCACATACCATATAATGTTATATCTTCTTTACCTATAACAATATTTTCTTCTACATCAGATTTTATTACAGGAATTTGAGCTTTTTCTATATTAGAAGCCCAACCTAAAAATTTGTCTTTATCTTCCTCTCCACCTAGTGGATTATTTTCACTATTTTTTAATACAGTAACTGTATCACCTTCAACATATCTATTTGTATCAACAGGCACTTCACCTGTTCTATTTAAAGGATATTCTTCTGGTGGAAAATTAGCATTATAAGTAACATATCTATATTTTTTCCAAACTGCATATAAATGTAAGCCATCTGATTGTACATGCTCGTTTTCTATAGTAGCGTTTTCAATTACATCTCCACTTTCAGTTAATGACCAGCCACAAAACTTATAATTATATTCTTTATTATTTTCATCATAATTACTTAATTGCAAAAGAGTAACTATATCTCCTAAAATATATTTATTTTCATCAGCAGGTAAATCTGGAATAGGAGTACCTTGAAAATCATTAGGAAGATTCAACTCATATGTAACATTAATACATTTATACCAGATAGCATACAAAGTGATGTCATCTGTAGCTATGCATCTTTCAATTACATCTCCACTTTCAGTTAATGACCAACCTTTAAATCGATATTCAATTAAATCTGTAATATTTGGAGAACATAGTTTGACTTCTATATTACCTAATACTGTTATGGGATTTGGCAATACAACATTTTCGTTTAAATATCCTTCTGGTAAATTAATATTATAAGTTACTGTATATTTTTTACTATTTTCTAATAGTTGTAATATCATATCCAAACTTTCTTTACTTGCTTTTTTGTTAAGTTCTAAATAAATATTGTTTTTACTATCATCAATTTTTGCATCAATTTTAACACTAGAGTAAGTACTATCTAGTGTTGTTATATTATCATTTATTGTAGCGTTTATAACTTCTTTATTTGTATTACCATTTACAACAGTTACTTTTACATCTATAGCTAATTCATTAAAAATATCTATCGTATTATTATCTACTACAGTATAAGAATTAGTCATACTTTTTTTAGTTGATTCATCGAGTATCGCAACGAATATATTTTCTGTAACAAGATTATGATTAACTGTAAGTTTAAAATATTCTCCATCAGCAATCCAATCAGATTCAACATAAGATTTACTGAAAGCTATATTAGTTGCGGCAGAAGTCATCTCGGCTATTTTTTCATTAACCTTTTCAAAATCATAAGTTAATCTATCCTTTAAAGTGTCCTTTACAGTTCCATCAATAGTTTCTCTAGCTTGCATTAACTCGCCTCTAGCATCAAGGCTTTCAAGTTCTTCAAATCTATTTTCAAATTCAGTAATCTTATTACTTACAGTAGTTGTCATATCTGTCTTAGCAGTATTTACTTCAACTATTTTATTATCAACCTCAACTACCTTATCATCTACTTTCTTCTGCATATTAGTTATAGATGTCTGTCTAGTTGACTCATTTAGTTCTCTAGTTTCCTCATTGCTTTCTCTAAGCTCTTCATTCTCTTCTCTTTTAATCTCTGAATTTTGTCTTATTATTTCAGTTGCTTTTCTTGTTTCTTCATTAGTTTCCCTCGTTATTTCACTAGCTTTTCTTGTTTCTTCATTGGTATTTCTAGTTATTTCACTGGTTTTTCTTATTTCTTCACTTGCTTTTCTAGCTTCCTCATTAGTATTTCTAGTTTCTTCACTAGTCTTTCTTACTTCTTCACTTGCTTTTCTAGTATTTTCATTACTTTTTCTTAATTCTTCATTTTCTTCCCTTGTTTCTTCATTAGTTTTTCTAAAGTCTTCACTTTCTTCTCTTTTAGTTTCTGATTCTTGCCTAGCTACTTCATTAGTGACTCTTGTTTCTTCACTGCCATTTCTAATTTCTTCACTTGCTTTTCTAGTATTTTCATTGCCTTCTCTTGTTTCTTCACTAGTTTTTCTTAGTTCCTCATTTGCTTTTCTAACAGTCTCATTGCCTTCTCTAGTTTCCTCATTAGTATTTCTAGTTTCTTCACTTGACTCTCTTACTATTTCATTTGCTTTTCTTATTTCTTCATTAGCTTCTCTTGTTATTTCACTTGTCTTTCTTATTTCTTCATTGGCTTCTCTTGTCGTTTCACTTGTCTTTCTTGTTTCTTCATTAGCTTCTCTAGTAAGTTCCTGTGTTTTTCTTACTTCCTCACTCTCACATCTTTCAACTTCACTATCTTTTCTCTGATTCTCACTTTCAATCCTTACATTCTCATTTCCAATTCTAACATTTTCAGAACTTATTCTAATTTCTTCATTAGATTTTCTTACATTTTCATTTTCTTGTCTTTCTTCTTCATAACTTAATACATTTAATATGTCTTTTATTATATCCCAGCTAGGCTCATCCTCTATAGCATTTCTATTTATACTTTTTTCAACTTTTATTATTGTAGAAAATGTAGTAACTACCTTATCATCTTTATATAAAGTTATCTCAGAAGTAACCTCTCCTTCTTCTGAAAGCTCTATATGACTTAATTCAGTATAAACAGTTGAACCTTCTATAGTACAATTTTTTTGAGTAATTCTTCCACTTGGTAAACTAAAAAATGCTAATGCTGTATATCCAGTTAGATCAACATCTATAGAATCTTGTACTATTCTCATGTTATAAGATACATTATTATCGTTTTGCTTATATCTTGCTATTTGATACATCTTTGTGTTGATGTCTACAATATAAACTCTATCTCTCAAGATTTATCACATCCTCTCTATGCATCTATTCCTTCCTTAAACTCTTCAACACTTTCTTTTAACCAATTGTAACAAGCTTGAACTTGATTTACTCCACTTATATCTAGTGTATTTGTATCTAAATATAAGGCAAAATCATCTTCCTTCATCATATAATTTTTAACAATTATTGGTTGCTTATTATCTAATCTTCTTTGTTCGTCTTTATATCCAGCAATAAATACATTACATTTTTTTGCACCATAACTA
Source organism: Clostridioides sp. ZZV14-6150 (assembly GCF_020657875.1). Classification (NCBI taxonomy): domain Bacteria; kingdom Bacillati; phylum Bacillota; class Clostridia; order Peptostreptococcales; family Peptostreptococcaceae; genus Clostridioides; species Clostridioides sp. ZZV14-6150. Next base: position 3,913 of record NZ_JAGWDA010000001.1, read on the forward strand.
CTATTTATTGTTGTTATCCTCCAATAGTTAGCAGTTTGCCCCATTGCATTTGTTATATCCTTAGAAATTGCCATGTTGTTCTTCTCCTCCCATTATTGAAAAATATTCATGTTCTTTATCAATTCTATTTCCCTTTACACTAAAATCTACTTTCCCAGTATATCCAGATACTTTAAAATATCCATCCTGCTTTTCTACAACTTCAACTTTTCCATTAGAAGGGAATACAGCATATCTTGAAATAGCTTTAGCATAAGTACTGTCTAATTTAACTATAGTTCCTGTTTCTTCCACTTCTACATCAAATAAAATATCTTCTATTAATGTTTGAGGACTGTCAACTGGTGACATACCAAAAATAGTTCCATCAATTTCAATAGAACCTCCTTTTTTAGTTCCATCATCATAAAAAGCATGTCTTTCTCTTCCATCACAATAAATGGCAGCAGTTCCATCATTCCATGCTACAAAACCAGTTTCTTCACTTTTAGTATACAACCTTAAAGCTCCAGACATATCAAAAACTGCATCATCCCACCTAATTTCATCCTGATAAAAATAAACACTTGAGCTAGCAAATCTATTATAAATAGTTGTACTACCTATATAAAAATTTATCGAAGAACCATCTACAGCTACATAATGACTTCTATCATACTGGAATCTAATTGATTTACCTATACCAACTCCATTTAATGCAGTAGCATCTATTGCACATTCAGCTCCATTACCTGAAAAAAGTAATATTCTTGGGTTTGATGAACTAGCACCTATTCTGTCACATAAAATAGTACCTGTATCTATATAATCAGCATTTATATATAATCTACTTCCACTCAAATATATTCCACAATTTCGATTCCCTGTTAATGCATCAAATACTGCTTGTTGGTCACTAGTTAAAACACTTTCATAGTTATTTTTATCACCTATAGATAACTCATTAGCTCTTATATTAACTTTTCCATTACTATCCACTTGTAAAGTTGTATATCCATCATTATCTCTTACAGTTAAATTTCTACCATTTATAAATTGACCTTCTAAAGTACCAGTTTTTATATAACTAGCATTTAGATATAACTCATTCCCAACCATATATAATCCCTTTGCAAGACCATTATTAGTTAACTTATTAAATATCTCAAGTTGAGTTATATTATCTATTTCTCCACCAATAATGGATTCCAATGACTTACCTTTTAATGTAAATGTAGTTGCTCCTACATGAACATTTCCAAAACTATCTATATTTAGAGTTGTTTGGCTATTTCCATCAACTACAACTAAATTCTTTGCCTCAATATACTGCCCTTTTACTTTTCCTACATTTATCTTATCTGCATCTAAATCTCTTATAACTGCATGACCTATAGCTGCTTCTTCAAAATATTCAGCTGCATCACTTAATTTTCTAGTTGTTGCACTAACTTCATTTGAAAATTCATTATAGTTATCATGTGTATTTCCTGCCCTTACTCTATAATACCAAGTCTGCATAGGCTTAACTTCATGGAGTAATGAACTTGCTTGACCCACATATATCCTATTTGTATATCCTATAGTATCTGGTTCAAATCCTTTTATTTGAGATGCATATACTTCATAGTTATAATATAGTTTATTATCAAAAGTCCAATCTAACTGAATCATACTCCATAACCCTAATGCTGTGACATTTGAAGGCTCTGGAAGTGTATCTGGAAAATTATCACTTTCAATTACAATATTATCTACATTGTTTTGAACCTTATCTATTTTTTCTTCTAAATCATCTATCCTTTCGTCTTTAAAATGATTTACTAAGTCACCAATTTCAACCGAATTGTATTTCTTTAATACTGGATTATATTCAGTTTTTACTACCCTTGCAGTAGCATTTATACCTAAGCTATAATCTCTAACTATTATTTCATCATCCATACTGACAGTCTCAAGCATCTTATAGTTTTTATAATCTTCTGTAGTTGATAAATCTACAAATTCAACTTTGTAAGTAACTTTAGGCAAATCAACATTATTTTCAGTAAAATAGTCTTTACATTTATTCCTTAAGCTTTCTTCATTCTTCACATCATCATCTGAAAAATCAACTGCAACAATTCTTTGAGTTGGATAATTATTTATATACTTGCTTTCTATATATTTTTCTGGTAGTGTAATTTTTTTATTTTTACCACTTTTTTTAGTTGCATATGGATATATCTTAGTTATAACTTCTTGTGTATCATAAGTAGCTGTTAGACCTATTATATTCTTTCTATATGCTAGTAATACATTGTTACTTTCTCCAATATTATTTAATAAACTTATATTGAAATTATCTCTTTTTAGTTTAGACTTATTATTAAATAATTCTTGTATGTCAGATATAGCATTATGTGGGCTTACACAAGATATTGAAAAGTCTTTATTTCCTGTTATATCTGAATATCCTACAAATCTATTTTCTTCAGTACATGACCTAAATATTTGATTAAGAGCTTCTTCACAAGTAACGTTTTTAAGTTCTAAGTTTTCTATAAAATTATTTAATAAGTCATAACTAATGTGTTCTGCTTTAACTAATATTTTTCCATCAAGTTCCTTAGAAATATAGTAAATCCTAAATAATTGATTTTTAAGTCTTGGAGAAGCATCAGCCATAACTATTTTATTATAATCAATTTCATCAAATAAAAAAGAGCCCACATAATATGTAAACTCTAACTCAAATAGTCCATTTAATTCTTCTGTAACTTTTGTTTCAACTGCATCTTTTAGAATCCCCAAACCATTATTTTTAAAATTTGTTTCATTTGCTGTATATAATCTAAGCAATCTATAACACCACCCATCTAGGTTCTATCTCTATTTTTTCTACATCTCCAGAGTATGTTATTATATTTTCACCATGTTTAAATGTTGGAAAATCTCCAAACATCCTACTATTTTCATTGACTACATCATTTGTATGAATATCTATTTTATATGCATTCATAAGTTCACAATCAATATATATATGCCCTTGAACTTCTGTAAGTTCTATCACCTCATTATTTATTTCTAATGTTATATCTCCATTTCCAAATACTTTTATAAGAGGATACGAAGCCATTCCAGTGTTTATTAGCTTAGAATTTGATTCATTTATTGTAATTAAATTATTAAATAATTGTTTCTTAAGTGGTTTACATTCAAATGTAATCTTAAAATATCCTAAATCTTTTATAACTTCCTCTAAATCTAGTTTATTAATACAAATCGCTTCTCTATAATAGTTTGGGTCTCTACTTATAATAAGATTTTTATATGAAAAGTCAGTTTGTAACCACATCTTTATTTCAGATGCTAGTATATTAATATCTTTACCATCTACATCTATATAGCATTCTATTTCAAGATTAAAATTGCTATAACAACCTTCATCTAAAATGAGACTGCCATTCCTTCCTGGTATCTCTATTCTTTCAAATCTACGTTCTGGCGATGCAAGTTCATTAATATCTGTAATTACAATACCAAAATCTCTACTATTTATTTCGCCATATTGAAAAGAAACTAGTTCATTTTCACTGACACAGTATTGTAAAGCCAAATTATCACCTCCTATATATAAAAAAAGAGATGATTCAAATTTTTATTTTGATACATCCCCTTCTATTTACTTTGCATATTTTTGCTAAGATGTGATATAATAAAAGCAAGAAGAACTACAATCTATTGTCAGTAGAGCGGAGTTCATAATTAAAAGCTAATTATTTTTTATGGAATTTGATTTTTAAATCAAACTCCCAGCCACTCTTTCGCACAGAGTGGCTTTTTACTTTTGCAAATATCTTACTTATTAAGCAAAATATTAAGCTAGCAATAACACCAGCTATTACATTAAGTAAAAAGTTGTTCATACTTACCACCTCCTTTCATTAGAAAGTAGGTTTTATCTCAGTATGAACTCCACTCTTAGATTATAGGTTACATCTTCTTGCTAAAAGTATTATACCACAATTTGGATATTGAAAAGATATTATCACATTAAAACTTTAGTTTTCTATTTGTAATAAATGCTATTTCAGAACCTATTTGCTCTATATCTTGTTTAGTATTATTTATAAACTTTTCTATATGTAAAGTCAACTCAACTTTCTTATCACTACTTTTTTCACTGTCAACTTTACTATTATTATTTATATTAACAGTTGCATCCTTCAGTAAATTATTTGATGCTATCCCTCTTGCCAGAGTATCTGAATATGCTATACTTTGTAAGTTTTCTATTTCATTTCTAAACCTTGCTGCTTCTTTTCTTCCTCCTGTAGGTATATTTACATCTTTAAATCCTATATTAGAAAGTTGTTTATTTATAGAATTAACTATGTCACTTAAAACCTTACCCAATGCTCCTTGCATAGATTTAATACCATCTATCATGCCTTGCATAGAATCTTTGCCGGTTTCCATAAACATAGCTGGTACTACTCCAAATTTATCCTTAAAACTTTCAATTTGTTCTTCTATACTTCTTTGCATTTCTTGACCTAGTTTTCTATATTCTGCATCATAAGTTTTTTTCAATTCTTCAATTTCTTTTTCTATTCTATATTTTTCATCTTCTGTATCTTCTTTGGCTCTTCTTTCAGCTATTTTCTTCTTTTCTTGATATAATCTTTCGTATTCTTCTAGTTGCTCTTTTGACATCTTGTTGATGGCTTCTATCTCATTATGAGCTTGTGGTCCTTTAGCTAATAATTCCTCATATAAATCTTTACCTACTTTTGTAGATAAATCTGCCATATCAGTGTCCCATTTTCTAAGTACATCGACTTGCTCTTCTAAGTTTTCCATTAACTCATCATTGTCAATTTCTTCAAATGTTACAGAAGAAAATAAGTCTGTATAATCCATTAAAGATTTTACTCTTGAGTCATATATCTTTTGATACTCTTCATTGAGTTTCTTTTGGTCCTCAATATATTTCTTATCTAAGTTTGCTACTTTTTCAGCATAATCTTCTTTAATATTATTATATTTTTTATTGAAATCTCTTTCAGCTTTTATTTTTTCTTCTCTAAGTTTTTGTAGTTCTTCTTGATGCTTTTCAGTATCCTCTTTTTCTTTTTTATTATACTTTTTATTAATTTTTTCCAACTTTTCTCTGTATTCTTCTTGGTCTTTTACAGATTCCTTATTATATTTATCTTTAATCTTCTTTAGTGCTGCTAGTTTTTCTTTTTTATTCTTATATTTTTTTGCTTCTGCTTCTTTTATTTCTTCATTTTCTTTTTCATTTCTTTCTTTTTGTTTCTTCTTATGTTCTTTATCTAGTTCTGCTATTTCTTCAGCTGTTTCTTCTTGTAGTTTTTGAACTTCCTTATTAAACTTTTTAATTTCTTGAGCTTCTTTTATGTTTCCATTACCTATTATTGCTTGGACTGTTCTAAGTGTATTTGTTAATCCTTGTTCTATGTTTGACAATCCATCTAAATAAGCTTTTGCTGACTTTTCTCCTGCTTTACCAAATTGCGAAATTATTCCTGATGGACTACCCATTCCTTTCATCATAGTATTAGAAAGTTTACCAATAGAATCTAATATACTTCCTCTACTTGATGTAAAACCTGCAGTTGATGTTTTAAACATCATTGGTGTTGGCAACATATCTTTTTGAATAAAACCATTACTATTTTGAGGAATCATAGGACCGTTTTTAAAGAAACCACTGACTACACTCTTTACTTTACTAGCAGCAGAAGAAATACCTCCAAGAATTCTATCTATCGCTGACTTTGCATCTGAAAATGGCTTAGTCATGAAATCTTTCATTTTATTAAATCCAGTTTGTATTGCAGATTTTATTAGTGTTATCTTTCTATCTATATCAGTCTTTATATTGACCCAAGCCGTTTGTATAAGACCTTTAATAACATCCCAAATGCTTGTTTTTCCTCTAATAACATCCCATGCTTTTGATATAAGACTACTTATTGTGTTAAAAATAGGCGATTTTGATTTAAGTTCATTCCACTTACCAGCCACAAAAGAAGTTATAGAACTCCAAATAGATTTTTTCCCACTTATAAAATCCCATGCTTTTGATATAATATCAGATATTGTTTTAAATATAGGAGATTTGTCTCTCAATTCATCCCATTTTTCTGATATGTAATTTTTTATATTATCCCATATTTCTCTTGCCTTATCTTTAATGAAATTCCATGATTCTTCAATTGAAGAAGTAATAAACCCCCAAACAGACGAAGTATCTATTCCTAGTTCTTCCATACTTGATAGCCAGTTATCTTTTAAATCTTGCCACCACGAATTAAAGTTATCACCTAAGTTCTGCCATCCAGTTGTCCAACCCTCACATATACTATCCCACCAATCGGATATACCTTGTTTGATATCTTCCCACCAAGTAGATGCATCATCTTTTAGTTTTTGCCAACCATTACTCCAATCCTCACATATACCATTCCACCAATCTAAAAAGCCTGTTTTTATGCTTTCCCACCATGTACTTAAGTTGTTAGATATGACTTCCATATCTCTATTCCAATCTTCGACAAATTTAGGTAAAAATGTAGAAAGTTCCTCTACTAAATCGTTCCACCAAGTCGAAAATTTAGAATCTATATCCTTGCACCATTTGTCTAGGTTTTTTTGAGCATTGTTAATATCTTCTTTTGTACCTTCTTGAAATAATGTCCAGTTACTCTTGACTGTTCCATCACCATTGTAGGCTTTTATGCCATCTCCAACCATTTTTTCTATTTCAGTTACAGTTTCTTTATGTTGACCTTCTAGCTCTTTTAATGAACCCTCTCTTTGATTTTTTGCTGAGGCTATAATATCATCTGCCATTTGGTTTGCTTCTTTTGTACCTTTTTTCCTTTGCATTGCTGCTAAAAGCAATTGCTCATTATAAGCTTTTTCAATATCATCCTTTTGAGCTTTATAGTTTTTATTTTCCTCTGCTCTTAGCTCTGCACCCTGCTTAACTGTCATTTTTTTATTGTTAGCATGTACTCTTTCTTTTATTATAAGTGCATCTGATGCGCTTTTAGATAAGACTGTGATAGCCATATCATCATTTTCTTTTTGAAGCTTTAAAATTTCTTTTTTTTCTTCGTTTGTGGCTTCTCTTCTTTCTTCTCTTGCTTTTTCTCCTATTGCTTTTATTCTTTCACAGTTTTCTTCATATTGTTTTCTTTGTTCATCTAAAGATTTGATAACTTCTCCAGTTATCTCCAACTCTCGTTTTGCACTAAGCTCACTTGATTGGTTCCATAATCCTCTAAGAGTTTCTAATGCACTTGCTTTATATTCTTCAAATTTTGGAAGCACCTTATCTTTTAATCCATCTAAATTTTTACTCATATCATCAACCATTTCTTTTGTAACAGTTCCTAACTGCATTTGCATGGCTGACTTAGTTATTTCTTCACTCATTTCAAGATATGAACCCACTATTTTCTTAGTACTTTTATCAACATCTTTTCCAAAATTATCTATCTCTACAGCTGGTTTACTCATTTCTTTTACTAAATTAGCTCCAATCGCTACTGCTAATGCTCCAAGTGCTAAAGTTAATGCTCCTACAGGTGTAGTCAAAAATGCTATCCCTTTAGCTAGTGTTGCCATACCAGCAGATGTAGGCATTGTTGCACCTCTTACCACAGCTAATGTTCTTGATAGAAATGTAAATGCGCCACCCAAATTTTTGATTGCATCTATTCCTCTTGGTATTGTAATTGCCATAGTTCCTAATATTACAAGAAGTGGTCCTATTGCTGTGACTATTGCTCCTATCGATACAATTACTCTAGCGAAACTAGGATTACTCTTTGCCATTTCACTGACACTTTTCATAAAAGCAGTTGTCATTTCAGCCACTTTCGCAACTACAGGCATCATAACTTCTCCCAAATCAGACAGCATATTCTTTGTTGAATTCAATGCATCTTCAAGTTTAGTCTTTGTAGTATTATCCAGTTGCTCAAACGCTTTATCACAAAGTCCAGTAGAATTTTTCATATCATTAAGCATTTGATTAAATGAATCAGCACTCTTTGTACCTTCAATTATTTCTCCTGTAGTTTCATTAACTGCATCACCTAGTAAAACATTAGCTGCCTTTGCTCCATTTGCTGAGCCAAATAAGTCGGCTAAAGATAAACTATTTTTCTTAGCATAATTATTTAATAATAATAAAACATCTGCTGTTGTTTTACCTTCTTTTTGTAAGTCAGCAAACCCTTTATTTGTCAATTTTTTAAGAATTTTATCAACTTTAGTTCCGCTTTTACCAAGTTCATTATACATTTCTCCCATATATGTTGTAGCCTCTGCTGCTCCAATTCCTCGTGCAGTTAATATAGCATATCCAGCTCCTAATTGTTCAACTGATACATTTAGAGATTTTGCTGTTGGAATTATTTTACCCATAGAACTTGCAAGTTCATCTACTGTCAATTTGCCTTTATTTTGAGTCTGTATAAGAACATCACTTACATGAGCCATATCCTTTTGTGACATACCATAGGCATTTTGAATTGTTGTCAACACATCTGTAGCTTTTGCTAAATCAGTTAATCCTGCTGTTGCTAATTTATCTGCTTGTGCTAAGAATTCAGTTACATCTGCTTGCTTTACACTTGCAGATATAGCATTATATGCAGAATTGGCATATTCATCATAAGCCATTCCTATTTCATTAGCACCTTCTTTTAGAGAGTTTGCATAATCATCCCACTCACTTTTTCCACTTTTAACTTTTTCTGTATTAAGTTGTAGTATAGAATTAACAACTGCCATAGCCTGTTCAGTACTTGTTGCTGCTGCGACTGCTGCTGTTCCCATTGCAACTAGTCCTGTTGTGACTGTAGAAGTTAGTATTTGACCAATATCTCTCATTTTGCCACCAATAGCATCAAATGGTATGTTTCTTAATGAATCACTAAGTCTATTAGCTTCAGCCTCTGCATTATTCATAGCTGTTCTCATATCAGTTAAAGAATCTTCTCCATTTTCGATTTCATTACCTAATTGAGTTTGAGAATTTTTAAGTCTTTCAATAGCTTCTCTATATCTTTGTGACTGCTCTGAACTTTCTCCATACATACTATTACAACGTTCTAATTGTTGCTCATATCTTTCTATTTTACTTCCTATTTCTGTATACTTTTGCTTCGACTTATCTATTTCACTTGTAAGTTTAGATATACCTTGAGCATATGCATCTATTGTGTTTCTAGCTGTTTTTAGTTCATTCTCAGTCTGTTTTATAGAGTTTTTTAGTGATGAAAATGGTCCACTTGAAGTTGATGCTATTTTATTTAATTCTGATGCTGCTAATGCTGATTGTCTACCTATTTGTGTCAAGGAATTTGCTGTATCAGAAATTTGTTTTCCCATTGCTGTCATAGCACTACCAGTGGACTTAGTGTATGAACTGAATTGACTAAGCTGTTTAGCCGCATCTGCAAGAGCTTTAAAAAACTTCCCTCCATCTAAGTCTAAATAACCAACTGCTGTTCCTAATTCTAAGGACATATTTTTCCCTCCCTTCACTTATTTTTTTGTATAAAAAAAACACTTACTCATGTTAAAGTAAGTGCTTCATTTATACTATTACTTTGGATTACATAGATTATCATATCTTTCAAGTGCTTCATTTAAAAGGTCCTTACTATTCTTTAGTTCTTCACTATCACCTAACATTCCTTTACAATACAAATGCGCTGAAAATGTTGCTGTTTTTAATTCCTCAAAAACTTTTGATTGGATATCAGTCAAATCATGACTTTCTTTATATTTTTGAGTTTCTTTGTATAAAGTCCCAAAACGTTTTTCGTATAAATCAGCCCCCGTTTTTAAGTTATCACTAGTTATTTCTCCTTCTTTTGCACTTTTCTCTATTCCCTGTAGCGTCTTCCAACTCTTTTTAAATTCATTCATCTGATAATCCAAAAATTCATCTGGATTTAATTTATCTTTATCTATGCTTTCTTCTGGTATCTCTTCCTCTTCTTTTGGTATTTCTTGACCAACTTCCTCCATTTTAGATGCTGGTGAACTAGTACATCCTGTCACAAACATCATTACAGAAAAACATGCTATTATGCTCAAAACTAATACTTTTTTTGTTAATTTCATAATATAATCTCCCTCATTAAATTATTTATTCAAATATAATTCTATCTAAAATTAATAATTTAGTCTATTGATTTAGTAAATTTATCCAATTACTTAAAAATATTTTAAACGAACTAAAAACACCTATATGTTTAAGTAGGTGTTTTGTGCGTTTATTCAATTTTTAGACCACATAGTTAATATAATATAATTGTTGTAAGCGTTGGAGCGGTAGTCGCAGCAATCTTTACATACCACTTAGTTAATATAATACAAGTGGTATACTTGGAGGAATTACAAGTAAAATAAACTTTACATACCACTTAGTTAATATAATACTGTTTAACACTTGTTACATTTTCCTTACCACTTACACCTTTACATACCACTTAGTTAATATAATACCCCAAAATAAATTGAGCATTTCCAATCCTTACACATGTAAAAGCATATTAAAATTACAATGAGTAACCAGTAGTGTTTTTGATATATCACAAAATATGCTTATATCATAGTAATTTCAATGATTACATCCAATGTATACAAGAAATTGAACACTGCAAAATATCCATATTATCATTATATCATAAATTAACATTAATTCACTCTATTCATTTAGAATATTTTACCTATTAACTTTTTTCTTTTTCTCTAATGCTATTTGGACAAAAGTTTTTCTCTCATTTTTATCTATAGTTTTCTTTTCATCATTTTCAAATTTAAGCTTTTTATCATTTTTTATAGCATCTACTAAAAACATACAGGCTTCATCAAAACAAAAAGAAGTATATTCATCTTTAATTCTTAATATCTCACTAGGCATCTTGTTGTACATTATCACTTGATTTAGAATCCTCAATATCTGTGGGCTCTTGATGAAAGTTTTCTAATGACTTTGTACCTCCTTGAATACGATTAAATAATGTTAATCTTTGTTCAATAGAAAGTTCTAATCCTATTTTTTTAATCTGAGCATAAGTAGGATTAACTAACACTTCTCTAGCAACTATATCCATCATCTCAAACATTTCTTTTGAGAAATTAGACTCTTCATTCATTTTCTTTAAGACTTTTTCTCCTGTGTCATTTGAATTTCCCTTATCCTCAACTAAACTCATAGATGTTGACATTAGCGAGTTTGGTATCTTCCCAGCCATTGCAAGAGCCATCAAGTCAGGTTGCTTAACTTCTGCAACTAGCATAGTTCCATCTGAAAACTTTCCAACTTCGATTATTTCAGTTAATTTTATATTTTTTAGTTCCTCTAAACTTGTTACTTTTAATTCTTCCATTTCCCTGTCTCCTTTTCAAATAAAAGCTCTAGCTAATTCACTAGAGCTTTTAACCTATCTATATACTTGACTCAACTTTTTCAACTTTATATGTCGTTCCATTTGTTAATCCTGTTATCTTTGTTCCTGTAAGCGCTGCCTTATCTGCTTCAACAGTAGTTAGTGTCCCATCTGCTAGAGTATATTTAATAGTTGCTGTTACACTTGGATCAACAGTTACTTTGTATATATCTCCTATAGTAAGCCCTGTTATTTCTTCATTCCCAGCTATAGCACCAGCTACAGAGCCACTGCTTAGTAATACCTTTGTAGCTTCATATCCACTTGGTAATTCATTTACTATTTCAACTTCATAAGGAGATTGTCCTGTATTAGGTCTACTATTTATAACATATTCATTTGAATAATATTCTCCATCTTTAAAGTTAAGTGGAACAGATTTTCCTTTGCAATTTGGGAAAATAGTTTTAGCAAATTGACCAGTATCTCCCCCTGGTCCAACAACTGCACTATATATAATAGTTCTAAAGGATTTCTTAGAAAAAGTTTTTCCAACTTCAGGAGCTAAGTATCTTTTAAAGCTACCATCATCCTCATTCTCTATTGTTCCACCTTGCATAATTTGAAGTATTTCTGGACAAAACACATTATCTTTTAGTGTTAAATCATATCCTAAGCTTGTATCTTCTGCTGCTCTATTTGCAATTATTTTTTTCTTTATTTTTAGGGTTAATTCTTCACCCTCACTTAATATTTCTTCTGTTCCTATCTCATCTGATGTATCAAATGTATATGTAACTGGATTTTGCTCAACTGTTTCAATCTGAACTAACACAACATCTGTCAGTGGGTATTGATTTAATATTTGTACTGCCATATTTAAAACCTCCTAATTTGTTTATTCTCAAAATAGCTTAATCTTGTAAAATAAGCTTGTTTATCATCATCTATAAGAATAGGCAAGGCTTCATATGCTTGCTTTATTCCTATTATTTCATTCATTGCACTTTCCACACTTGTCTTATACTCATTTACTTTAGAATATTGACCTATAGGATAAAATACATATATCTCAACTAAATCTTTTATTATGTTCTTTTCTGTTGTTTGTAATGGACCTTTTTCAAATATAACTAAAAAAGGTTCTATGCATAATCCTTGATGTTGACCAATAGAATACACATTAAAACCTTTTATTTTTAAGTATTTATATATTTTTTTAAACATATTTCACCTACTTTAAAATCACATCAAGACCCCTCATAATGGTTGGCCCACTCTTTTCTATAGTTGGCATTATAATTGGATATGGTCTACTTCCTGGATGATTAACTTTTTTAACAGGATGTGGTGCTCCATCCCAAAATAAATAACTACCAGGTCTTGCTTCTATGACATGTGGACCTGTGCCTTTTTCTAAGTACAATCCATAGTCAACTCCATGACTAAGTGCTATTCTTATAGTATCTCCTTGCCATTCCCAACTACCATGTAATCTATTTTTAGCCTCATGAGTATGGTCTTTCCATGGTCTATCATTTTTAGCATTACTTTCTAATAGTTGAGATGAAGTATCTGCATAAGCTCCTAGTGCAGCTTTAGTTTTCATTTCTCTACTTGCTAAAGCATCAAGTAATTTATTAGCATCAAATTTAAATCCACTGCTCATACTATCTCACCTTTCCTAACTTTAAATCAAAATAAATATTCATTCTGTTTTGATTTCCAAGGTCCTGTATAACAAATTTACTGCTATCTAAATATATAGAATCACCTTGTTTTATTTTATTTGTATCTTCATCATAAACAACCATCAAATATTGCTCTTTGTCTTTTATTACAGTACCTTTATCTTTTGTTATTTGGCTTATAGAGCTGTTTCCTTCATGATATAACCCTATTACTTCACAAACTACATCTTCTTCATTTGATGGCTCTCCAAATTCATTTATTCCAACTCTCTTAACTATACCCTTTGTTGGCATCTTATTTATGGCTTTAATTATCTTTGGTTTTACTTTTTGAGCTATCATAGACATCTACTTCCATTTTTCTTATACTTCTTAGCTAGGGTTAACCAGTATAGCTTATTTTCTGGCATGCTTAATCCTCCAGGCAAACTAATGCTATCATTTTCAGCCTTTAAAATACATAACTCATACATGGTATTGTTAAAATCCTCATTATTCTTAATGTAATAATGAGTAATCTCTTCATCAGAGAAAAATGGTGATTGTTCTTCTCTTAGTTCTATTTTTATATTTTTTAAAACTTCTAAGTCCATATTCTCACCTACTAAAAGCTATTTATTCTATAATTTATGTTTAAATTCAACTATTCTTATTTGTTTAGGTTCATAAACTCTTGTCCAGTTTTCTGCTTTTCCTAACTCTAATCTTGATGGCCCTTCTGTCTTAGCTACACTTGCATTAGTGAATTTTATTCCTCTAGGATGTAGTACATAAGTTTTTCTATTGATTAAATAGTCTATTCCAGAGCCTTTTTTCTTATCTCTATCTATCTCAGTTGCCACAAATCCTACTGGATTACCATTTCCTAATGCTATTGCCCCACTACCAAATAAATAAGAAGTATAAACTCCTTCCTTAGTTACTGGACAACCATCATCAACTATAACTAATTTATCTTGATAAACTTCAAAATCTGGACCTGCATCTGGTCTAATTGTTTCTATTAGATTTTGTTTTTTAAGTGCTGATTTTGTAGCTGAGTGCATTGCTATAGCCTTTAATTGTTCTTGCGCATCTCCTAATAATTGTTGTGCATCTATAAAAGCTGATGGTGACCATTTTGCTGCATTTCCTGTTCCTGCTGATATATCTAACTTATTTGTTGTCATGTTTGTAGCTAAAAATACGCCATTTAGAACTGCTATTAGTTCTTTTTGCATATCTCTTGCCCAGAAGCTTCCAACTAAGCTTGCTATTGCTGCCATTGGGTCTTTTCCTGCCATAGCTGCTGATAAATCAGTCGCTGCCCACATTTTTGCTCTTCTTAATATAGCTGCTGCATCTTGATTTGAAGTAATCTTATTAGGTGTTAAGTCAGCATCTTCTATTATTTGTTCTGATTCTCCACTTAAATCTTCAAAGAAAGGCATATTTACGACTGGTGCAGCTTGAGAAGCTAAAGCATTTAAGCTCGCATCATTCGTAATTATTCCACTTTGGTATAAAGCTGATAACTCCATGCTCTTGTTTATTACATATGGATTAAATAATTCTGGTACTATTACATCACTTAATTTTGTTACTGCCATTAAAATCACTCTCTTCCTTATAAATTTATTCCTGCTTGAGCTGCAAATTCTTTAGCTTTATCAGGGTTTTCTTTTAATAATTTTCCTTGCTCTGTTAAATTGAATGTTTCTTTTATAAAAGGATTATTGACTACATTTGATTTCCTTGGGAAATTACCTGGTGAACCTGTATTACTTGGAGTAGAACTTTCAAACCACTCTTTATATGTTTCTGATATGTTTTTAAATTGTTCATCTAAGCCTATAATTTCTCCAGTATCTTTTACTTCCAGTTTCTCAGTATCAAATTCTTTACATAAGAGCTTTCTATATTTTTCATTTACTCCAGATAATTTAGACTTTATAGCATAGTCTATAGTCATATTTTTTATTTTGACTTTACTTGTATTATCAAGCTCATTATATTTAGTTTCCCATTCTTTCACTTTTACTTCTATATCTTCACTATTTTTACTATTTTTCTTTAAATCTGATATAGTATCATTTGCACCTTTTATTTGCTCTTCTAAGGCTGATTTTTGTTCTTTCAACTTATTGTATCTCTCATCTATATTTTCTTCCTTAGAAGTGTAAATTTTCTCTTTTTTCATACCTTCAACTATGTTTTTTATATCTGTATCTTGATATCCTAAACTTTTTAATAATTCTTCCATTGTTCCCTCCTACACTACGCTTTTATACGAGTTTTGCTTCTCTAGTATAGTTTGCTATTTATTTCTTTTACGCCTACATATAGCTAAAAAAGGCAATAAAAAAACACCTACTCATTTTTAATTTAAGTAAGTGCTCTTAATATATTGATATATAATCTTCTTCTGGATAAACATTTTCTTCAGCATATTTTAGTAATCTATATTTTGTTCTCCCTCTAAAAGTTAAAGACTTTCCATTTTGAGCTTTTCTTTCAAATATAACTTCCTTTGTTTTCTTATTTAATGCTATTATACCAGATTCTTCCTTTATCCCATCATTTACATATTCGTATCTAACAAAATTTTCATCATTAAATATTCTAAATAATTCTACCATAATAATCCCCTTCCATATAATCTTCATTCTAATTATAATAAGTACATTTTATATTATAATCATAAACATTTCAACCTATAAGTATTTAATCCTCTATTACACCTATTTTCTTGAGATGTTCTCTAAACCTCTTTTTATTCTTAATCCTATCCTCTTCTGAGATTTCTTCATGCCCTATCACTTCAAATCCAATTGGCGAATATTGTGTTCTCCATAAAAACATATCATGAGGAGATAATTCTTTATAAGCATCTCCTTTTTCTTCATCAGGTAGCTTTATAAATTCTTCTATTGTTAGCATTTAATTCACTTCCTCTAATAAAATATGAATTGTTCCCTTAATTCTTTCAATTTCAATAACTTTAAACCTTGAACCTCGTTTATACAATACTTCTTGTTCTTTAGGGTTATATTTACTTACATCTTTTCCTTTTTGTGAATTTAATATATACATCTGCACTTGACCATCAGGATTATAAGTATTTCCTTTTGTTGTTGAAGTATAGTCATAATTAGTTACTATACCCCCCAATTTGTATATACTTATGAATTCATCTAAACTTTCTTTATTATAAAAATATAATGACCTTGTAACATCACCTTCATAATTTGGCATTTTATCTAAAACTCTATCTAAGTTATTTATAAACCATTCATCATCTTCTGTCAATTTAATATTTCTTCTTAATTTCTCATTAATTTTATAGGCATCTCCACCCATATATTTATATAAAGCTAACATCTCATCTTCAGTTGGTTCTTTACTCTTATTAACTTTTCCTTCTATTCCTGCAAACTCTAATCCATATTCATTAAACCATTCATCAAGTTTAGAATTTTCTTCTCCATCTATCCAACTTCTTAACTCTTTGCCTATATCCTCCATACTCAGTGGAATATCATATTCAAAGGTACACTTTCCTAAAGGATGCTCTAATGGTAACTCTTCTGGAATATATGTTTTTCCATTTCTATCTGCACAAACTTTACACATTCTAGGATGATGTGATGACATCCACTTAATCCCTTTAACAAATGGATTCTTCTTACAACTTTCTTTAGCTGTCTTTTGATATGCATGAGTTATATATGTAGATGCTAGTCTATAGGCATTAAAATCTATTTTTTTATTACTTTTCGGATACACCTTTGACCAATCATAATCTTTCTTCACCTTTGGATTAACATATTTTTCTAAATCTTTGGCTATATCATAACTGCCTTTTTTTTCTGCTAATCCTCTGCTTACAATATAATCTAAATCATTCTTAGTTTTATCTATATTACCCCAAATTCTATCACTTAATTTAAGCTTATCTTTATACATACTACCAGATATAACTTGTCTTAGTACATCTTCATGAACTTTACTAAACATATCAGTAAACTGTGGCTTTAAATTAACTGAATAGTTATCACATATATTATTAAAAAAGCTTAATTGTTCATCTGTGGTAGTTTTTATTACTTTTGATATTTCACTTTCAATATCTTTTTTTAGCTTCTTTCCTAACCTGTCATATTCTTTATTTAGGTAAACTATACTTTCTCTTAAGTATTGTTCAGATAATGTATTAGAGTTAACTTTATTTAATTTTTTTGCATATTCATTAGCTATATCTTTGTATAATTGTCTTATCTTTTTAGTAGTTTTATTTGATGATATATCTCTAGCTCTTTCAGCGTTCTTCATAGCCTCATTGAACTTATTAGTCATTATTCATCAACTACTTCTTTTGATTCTTTTTCATTGATTGTTTCATCTGATTCTTCTGTAGCTATAGCTTCTGATTTTTCTTCCAAATTAAAACTTTCTTCTAATATTTGTCTTTCGATTGACATTTGTTGTAATTCTTCATCTGCTATATCATCATTACTATTACTCCACTTCTTAATGAAAGTTTTCCTAGACATTGCTTGAGCATTTACTTGTTGAATATCAAGTAATTTCTCTGAGTCTTCATCTTCTTGCAATGGATATTGATTTTCAACTATTACTTCATAAGAATCCTTGTCCAATGTAGGTATTTTTACTATATTATAAACTTCTATCATTTCTATCATAGCTCGTATTAGCCATTCAAGAGCTGGACCCCATGATTTCATTTTTTCTTCACATCTAGTTATTAATTGCCAGTACAATGCTTTCATTGATTTACCTGATGTCATCATACCTTTAAGATCCTGATTATTTATAAGTGGTATATTTAATACATCATGCATATCTGATTTAATTCTATTAAGTGAGTTTTCTATCCTAGTATCATATCCAAAGTCAGTAGGAATTGTATTGATTTGTGCTTGTTTTTGGTCAGCAGTTTGAGAAGTTTCTACATCCCAATAAGCACCTGGTTTTATTTTAAAATGTTTGCTTGATTCTTCCTCAACATCAACACCGTATATAATGCGATTCATTCCTTTTTTAAGAGTATCTATATCCTCAGAAGCTAGCTTATTGTAAGCCATCTGATTATCAAATATCTCTTCTATATCGCTCTCACCTCTTAAATCACCAAGTAATCCATCATTAAGAATAACATAACAAGGTATCCCACTAAGCTTTAAATCTGTATCACTTATTATTTCTTCTATACATAATCCATAACCATTATAGATACCTTCACTTAAAATACATTTGCCATTAACCATTTCATACTTTTGTTTCCAAATTCTTTGTTTATCTTTTTCTACTTCTTGATTTGTTTGATGGAAAAATACAATTTTCTTAAGTTCATCAAATTGGTTATCAAATGGCTCATATATAAATTCTAAACTTGGTACAAACATTATCTTTAAGCTTTTACTTTCTTTATCTGCATGTAGCTTTATAGCTATTCTTTTACCAATAAAACAATCTCTAGCTGCTTTGATTAGCTTATCTGAAAACAAATTTTTCTTTAGAATCTTATTAATACATTGGTTTATTTCTTCTGCCTTATTTTTATCCAAATCATTCTCTGGTTTTATTGTAAATATTGGTGTCTTACCAAATAAAAACCTTGCTTCTTCTTTAATTAACTTTTTAATATAATTTGTTTTTTTTCTTGTTTGCTTATAATCGTGTTCCTCTTCTATCCAATGTTGTCCTGTACCTTCATACTTATCATACAGCCTTATAATTTCACCCATTTCTCTTATCACTTCTTGACCATACAAGCCTGTAAGTTCCATCTGAATCATATCTATTAAATCTAACATGTTACACCCCCTATCTACTGTTATATTTCCTTTCCCTACCATGCATTTTCATATCTAACTCTAGTGCATATCTTGTTGCATCAATTGAATGATTGTCTTTATCTTCTAATTTAGCTCTTACATTTCCATCTTTATCTGTTTGATAGTCTATGTTTTCAAACTCTCTGGCTATATTTGGAGTCCTATTTGGGTCTATTACTATTGCTTGTAAATCATCTAGCCAATTCTCTCCAAATTCAATTGAGCCAGGTCCTTTTTTAGCTTTTAATGCTCTTATTCCATACTCTCTAAGTTCTGCAATACTTCTTGGCTCTGCACTATCACAAATAATATTAAAATCATCATATCCTTTTGATTTAATCTTAGAAGCTAATTCTCTTATGGACATTTTCACTCCAAATATTTCATCTATAAAATATATAATTCTTTGCTTTTTGTCATAATGAAGTCTTACAAATGCCATAGGGTCTGTTGCATATCCAAAGTCATTACCTTGCCTTATGTTATCAAAATGAAATATTTCTTCATTTGTTATTGTTTTAAACTCTAAATTAGAAAATGGGACTACTCCAGAACCAATTGGCTCTCCTAAGTACTCCCATCTATATTTAAATTCATTTCTTATTCTAATCTCATTAGCTTCATCAACAAAAGCTTCTGATATGTGAGGATTATCTAAATAAGTACTATGATGTACATATGTATTTTTAGGAAGAGTATGAGTTTCAAATTTCTTATTAACCCATGATTGCTTCCTCTTTGGAGGATTATATGATAAGAATATTTTGTATCCTATACCCTTAGGTAGTTTACCTCTTAGAACTGAATTAATTACCATAGACAGTTCATCTTCTGTCTTTATTTCTGCAACTTCTTCAAACCATGCAAAGACAATAGGATACTTAGCTGATTTTATAGATTTAATCTTTTGTGGATCATCAAGACCTCTAAATATAAACTTATTCCCTCTAGGTATAAAAATAATCTCCATTGGTGATTTCTTAAACTGAAATAGATGTGTTAACCCAAGTATCTCTATAGTTTCTTTTAGTTGTTCATATACACTATCCATTATTGTGTTTCCAACTTTTCTAAAACATACAGTATTTACTGGATATTTAACCATAGCCATAGTTAGCCAAAAAGCTATATGAGTTGACTTAGCTGAAGCTCTTCCACCTTTTAATACATGATATAGATACTTATTACTGTTGCCTATCTTCCAAAATTCATAGAAGCTTTTATTTATTATTTCAGATATTTTTTTATTCATCTTGTAAATTTCCTACATCGTCAATTATAGTTACTCCAACATTTCCATCTAAATCAATTTTTTCAGTCCATAAAGCATATCTTTTTCCTAATAATTCAGCTGCCTTATTTCTATCTTTTATACTTACATCCTTCTTAATTGTTTCAGCACCATTTTCAGATACTACTACAACTTCTTCTTTTTCCTGATTTCTTAATATTTTTGTTAGATACTCCATAACTTCTTTTGCATCTGCAATCCTTTTTGAAGTAAGGATTTTCAATTCTTCATCAACATAATTTTTAATATTAGGTTTAGTTAAGTTTTCAGCACCTATTACTGCTGCTGTTTTTGGACTATATCCAGCCTTTATTGCTGATTGAGTAGCATTTCCAGTTTCAATATAATAGTCACAAAACCTTTTTTGTTTCTCAGTTAAATTTTCCATACCACCACCTCTTTATTTACTTTCTCTGTTTTATAATAAAAAAATAAGACTTTGAAATTAATCTAAGTCTTATTTTTAGGGGATACATATTATTTTTAAGGGAGCAAGTTCTAGGAATTGAACCTAAACACTGACACCAGTACTTGCATATTGAGTGAGGTTACCAATCCCCACTCTTTTAGACAATGAATTAAATTCTGTTTTAATCTCAATTATCTACATATAGTGTATTAATAAGTTTGAACATTGTAAGAATTGAACTTACAGCATCCTCATGCCCTGCCTAGTCTGTTCATATAAGCTAGGTGAATCCCTTAACCTAGCTCGCATATATATTTAGTTTTGAGAGGGAAATATTCATTTCCACAATACTATTATCTCATATTTTAAATCATAAAATCGGCAGAAAAACGGCAATAAAAAACCTAGAAATTAATCTAGGTCTTTCATTATATTATCTAATTTTCCATATTCTCTTTCCATTGCTTCAATAGTTACTACCCAATCACGACCAAATTTTTTACAATCAATATTTTCAACTAATTTACCTGTCGCAACTGCTTTTCTAAGTGTAGAATCTTTCAAATTCCATAATTTTGTTGCTTCTGCAAAGCTATAAATGCCTTCAAATCGATTCATAAAATCCCCCCTAATCATTGCTAGAAAATTGAGTTAATAACATAATATAACAAGATTAATGCTCCAATTAATTTAATAGTGTCATACAGTAATTTCAATAATTCAAATGTTAACTCTCTATACTTATTCATTGTATTTTTAGTGACTATGTTTTATAATTTAGTTAAGAGGGAAGGTGCAACTTCCACTCTTAACGTTTTACTAATGTAGGCTATCTATTACCATTTTGATGACTGCTAATAGTGTGCCAACTTCGAGTACGAGTTCAGTTAATTCTTTTATGAGTTT
Source organism: Clostridioides sp. ZZV14-6150 (assembly GCF_020657875.1). NCBI lineage: Bacteria > Bacillati > Bacillota > Clostridia > Peptostreptococcales > Peptostreptococcaceae > Clostridioides > Clostridioides sp. ZZV14-6150. Next base: position 25,455 of record NZ_JAGWDA010000001.1, read on the forward strand.
TCTGAACTCTTTTATTTTCTTAGCCACTTTCTTTTCACCTCCTTTCTATACTTTAATTATATCACGCATACGTGATATTGTCAATAATTTCCATATATCTTTTTTACAAAAAAATAGACAGCTATTAACTGTCTATAAATCCAACATTTTAAATAATGGTTCTTGTTCTATTAATGCCTTTTTACCAAATAAAGCTATTGATATTGAACTAATAGCTTGGTTAGCTCTCTCTCTTAATTGTCTTTCTTCTAAATATACCTTATCAACTATTAAACTCCATTCTAAGCCTTCAATATACCTATACATTATAATTTGTTTATGTATAGGTTTTAAATTGCTTATGGATACATCTATTGTATATTTTAATACTTCCATCTCGTATAGTTCTATCTGTTTTTCTATTATCTTTTCTTCAATATTAATTAACTCATTTTCAACTTGATTGCTCATTGAATTAGTTTTACTTATAGGAATGCTGTCATAGCTTAAGCCTTTCATAAAATCGCCTAAATGGCACTCTTTAAGATTTTTTATTTGAAGTTTTAGACTTTCAATATTGATATTTAATTGTTTATAGTTCTCAAGGTGCTTCTTAGTTGCTATAAAAAACTCCTTTCTAACTTTACTTGCCATAACATCACCCCTACTTATCTAAGCTACTTTCTTCTTATTTTCTTTTCTTTTTTTCTTAAGCTCATCATATTCTATCCAACCATCTACACCAAATTTTTTACTCTTAGCAATCCATATAAGTATTTTATCTTGATACTTATAGTCAAAAAGCTTTTTTCTAAGCTCACCTTGTTGTGTGCTATATCCTTTCACATCTATATAAACAACTTCTCCATTCCATTTATAGATAGCAAAGTCAACTGTATATGTAATAGCTCTATAGTTTTTACCATCCTTTTTAAATTTAGGTTGTAGCTCAAATTTCTGTTGCAATCCAAAGTCTTTAATTTCTCCCTTTTCCTTTTTAGACTTTAGATATAAATAATACTCAGATTCATCCTTACTATCAAATTTAATTCCATCTATCACAATTTTTTTATTGTTATACTTACTCAATCAAATACCCCTTTGTCTCTTAAAATCACTAGTTTTTATCCATATCATTTATGAATTTATAAACTTCATGTACACTATATCCAAATCTTTTAAATCCTTTTACATACCTCCTTATTGAACTTGATACACTTCTACCTACTCTACAATTTTCATATCCTTGCCATAAATTTTCTCTTTCATCTTGTTTTACCATTTTAAAAACTGCTTTTTGAAATTTATTCATTTTCTCTACCCCTAGCCTTATTAGCCTTCTTTTCACATCTCTTGCAACAGTAAAGTTTTTTAGATTCTTTTTGAGTGTAAAATAATTTACCACACCAGTTACAAATTATTCTCTTATTCATAGAATCACTTCTTTCCTAATTCATTATGATATTTGTTATTACAATTTTCACACTCTTTTAGATTTATTCTGTATTCATAAACTCTACCAACTATGAAACTACTTATTATAAGTGTAATACTAGTTAAAATATTCATTTCTCAACATCTCCTCATACTCATCTCTGGCTTTATCTATTGCAGAAAATATATTTTCTCCATTATCATAAAGCTCTTTTGCTCTTTTGATTGTGTATTCTGTTCTTGAAACTTCCATTATTCCTCCTCAATATATTCAGCTCTCCAACCACTTCTGGTTTTAGTTTGTTTCTTTATAGTTTGATAAACTGCTTGATGTTTTAATCTTAAGAAACATGCTGCACTATCTAATGATTCAAATTCTTTGATTTCTCCTGTGTCAACATTACTCAGTCTTACTGATAGTGATTTTTTTCTTTTTCTTTCTTTTTTTACACCAAATTCTGACAGCATCTTTTCTGGTCTTGGATATACCTTTTTTCCATTTCTCATAATTCCTAATAAACAGCAATATAGAGCTAAATAGTTCCTACATGTAAGGTCATCCTCTATAAGATTGTCCACTACTGAGCCACTAAAATACCTTTCTACTTTATACATCTATTTCACCTCATACTTAATTTTTTAGATTAAAATGGTAACTCATCATCATCTATAATTTCAAATCCTTGAGGGTCTAGTCCTATTGTTTCATCTTGTACACTCTCTTTATATGAATTACTTGATTTACTCTTACTTTCTAAGGATTGCACTGCTCTTGTACTTACTTTAGTAAAAGTTCTTTTTTCGCCAGATTGAGTTTGATAATTATCAACTCTTATATTCCCTTCTAATTCCACTAATTTCCCTTTAGTTATATAATTTGCACAGTATTCAGCAGATTTACCTATTACTTCAATTGGTATAAAATCAGTTTCTCTTTTTCCATCTTTATTTACATAGTTTCTATCTATAGCTATTGTAAACGATGCTATTGCCGTACCTGTTCCTGGTATATATTTAAGTTCTGGGTCTTTAGTTAATCTCCCAACTAATACAACTTGATTCATTTTATTACCTCCATTAATATTATTTAAATTTTGCTTTTTGACTCTTTTTGATAATTTCATCTAGTTCCTTATTACTATACTGAGTGAATGTTTGTTCAAAATTAGCAAACTTATTTTTACTTACTTGATTATTAACTATTACTGTCTTATTATTTTCATGTTGTAACCTATATGATTCTAGTTGATCATATGTAGCTATATTTGCATCCTTCCATTTTTTAAGTATTCCTTTTAAATATGCTAAATTCATATTCATTTTCTCAGCACATATTTCTATTGCTCTTTTAAATACTCTTATTTCTATTTCACTAGAAACTTCTATTAGCCACTGAGCTGTAATTGGATATACTACTCCTATATTTTCTTCATAGAGCTTTTTAAACTCCTTTAAAGAGTTATCCACAGGTTTCTCTATATACAAACTACTTTTAATACTGTTATTTATAATACTGTTACTTATAGTGTCCGACTTTTCCATGTCCGGCTGAGCCATGTCCGGTAAATTCGGATATGGTTCCATGTCTGCTTTTTTCGGACGTGGTTTTTTCTTATTTTTATTTTCTTTTTCACATCTAACTGATATATAGCTTTCTATATAGCTCCTATCAAATACTACTTCATATATATTATTTTGCATTTTTCCTTCTCTAGTTTTATTTTTATATACTTTTATATAGCCACTAACTTTTAATTCATTCAAATATCTGCTAAATGTATCTTTATTTATTCCAAGTTCATGAGTCATAATATCTCTTGATGGATAACACGTTCCACTTGCTCCTGCAAAGCTAGTTAGATAAAAATATAAGGCTCTTGCTCCTGTTGTTAACCATGAATCTCTAGCCACTAATTGTGGAGAAAGCCCATACCCATCACTTAGTATATTTCCTTTTTCAATAGTTGTTCTGTCCCTATCACTCAAGAGATTCACCTACTTAATTATCCCTTTTTCTCTTTGTAATTTCTCATATCCAACACATATCTGGTCATATTCTTGTTTACTTAAATCCTTAACTTCCTTATTAAATTTATAATATACCTCACTTTTTACTCTGTCTGAATCTTTACCTACAGTATTTCCTATTGAAAATAACCTTTTTATTTGATTCTGATTTATCTTATTTTGATTACTTTCATTACATTTGTTATTTGAATTAATTAAATCACTTTTCTTATAATCTTCTTTTCCACTAGTTGCATCAAAAGTATCATTTTCTGTTATATTTAGTAATTGTATGTACAGATACCTAGTCTGATAAGTTTCAATTCCTCCTAGAGCTTGTAATTCATTAGAACCTTTTAGTTGTAAATCTCTCATTGGAGAAGTGAATATTATCTCCTCTGTTGGATTTTCTCCATTAATCAATGTTAGTGTCGCATAATCATTTGTAAAGGTCACTATGGGGCATAATTTGGCTTTTTCTAATAAGTCAGTTGCTTGTGGTAGAAAGTCTGCTAACTCAAAATACTTAAAGTTAGCAAACTTGTTTTGACCACTCTTTTTAATATCTAATTTATTAAACTTAATTCTTACATCCATCAACTTAATGTAAATATTATTCACTTCCAACAGTCTCACTCTCCATTTCTCTTATGTTACGTTCTAATACTGACATAAAGCCATCTATGTAGTCACCATATAGCCCTTCTGATTTATGTTTTTCCAAATGCTGTTTAAACTGTTCTACAGTCCAACCTTTTTTATGTTTTTCTATACAAGATTCTAATGCTGCTATACATCCTAAGCTCTCCTCTAACTCTGGGCCTTCAAATCTAGTAAATTTTAATAAAAGTAATCTATCTTCTAAAGTTTTTATTTGCATAATACCCCCACTTTACTATATACTTAAAGTAACTTTGGATTACTTTAAAGTAGTTATTTTTGAATTGAGCCTCTGCAAAGGCTCTTTTCTATATCTGAATATCTATTGGTCTATCCCTCTCAAGCTCTTCTTGATACATCATAGCTTCTCTAAACTCTGTTGAAGCTTCTAATTTGATATCATGCTCTAATCCTTCTAATATATTTTTACTAGCAAACTTTACTGCTTCCCACCAGTTTAAATTACTGATTTCAAATTCTCCTATATCTTTCAATTTATTTATTTCTTTTTCTGCTTGTTTAATTTGACCTATTGCAATTAATCTAGCTGTTTCCATACTGTTTGCCCCCTTTTTAATTTAGAAATTTAATTTCATAATCACTATGTTTTACATCTTCTATTGTTAGAGCTTGATACTCCATACTTCCCCTTTCTTTGTCATAGTATGCTAGATTTAATTCATGCGTAGATGCTTGTACAATTAAGCAACTTCCCTCAAAGCTAAGTTTTTTGGAACTTATTTTTACTACATTACCTACCTTGAATTTATCTAAATCAAATTTTATTACTAGTCCTTCCATTTGACTTTCCTCCTTAAAATATTTTTTAAATTATTTCCTCTTCTGCTTCCTTCAAAAGCTCGTCTAAGTTTCGTCCTTGGTTTCTATCAATAAAATCATCTAATTCATATCTTGATATTTTTCTACCATTTCCCCAACTCAATGTTTTTATTAGCCCCTTTTTTACTAATTGGCGAGTTAGTTTGGAATCCATTTTTAGTACTTTTCTAGCTTCATCTATTGATATTAAGTAGTTTGGATAACCTCTTTTAATTAATACAACTACGTCTTTTGGCTCTAATACTTGAAGATTTTTTTCCTTAGCTTTGACTTTTTCATTTTCTAAGTTATGTTTACTTAACTCCACTTCTATTAAGCTTTTTAAACTATCACTAAATTGCTTTGTTATATTTTCAGAAACACTCATATAAAGCTTTTCTCCCCTCTTTTAAATTATTTATCTTCCAACCAATTCATCTAATGTAATATCTAAATAATTAGCTAATTTTATTAGAGTATCTATAGTTGGGTTAGTTCTTTTATTTTTCAACAGTTTATATAGACCACTTACATCTACATTCAATTCTTTTGCTAATTTATAAGGTTTTATACCTCTTTTTCTTAGTATTTGACTTATATTGTCGCCTATTAATATTAGAATCCCCTCCATTCTACATGGTATAATATAAATATGGAATATATTCCAAATCACTCAGAAAGGATACAAAATAATGAGTAAAAATGGATTTAAAGATTTAGAAAAATCCTTGAAAAACTTAGAAAAAAACATTAAAGAATCAACTGGACAAGTTCCTATTGATAAAGTCTGTAATTCTAAATTCATGACCAAATATACAAACTTCACATCTTTTGATGAACTATTGAAATCTGGAAATTACAATGTTAATTCTTCAAGAGACTTTGAAGCTATTCCAAAAGATGAATTTGATATTTACATTTCTAAAAATACTAAGTTTTCTACATGGAATAAAATGCTTAGCACTGCTACAGAAGAATATTTAAAATCTACTCTAAAGTTTTAAATGTGATTTAAATTCAGATGGTATTGTACTAATCTCTTCGTTTAATTCATCTATCAAAGATTTAATCTTATTTATTTTGATATTTAAACTATCTTCGTTTTTAGGTACAATCATCACAGTTAAATTTGATGGCTCCTTAGGTACTGCCTTTGGAGTTTTTCTATTTTTCATTTTTATCTAATCACCTCTTTTTGAATATTCTATATTTTACCAAATTACTAACCTAACATTGATGTTTGATAACTATATTCCTTTTCTACATCAGGTAATATGTTATTTGTTTTCAATAAATCATATAAAAACAATCTTCCCTTTTGAGTCCACTTTGTTGTCATTTTTACATCAGACATTCCATCACTTCTCGTTATGTCTATTGTTTCTGAATGAGTGTATCCCTTCCCTTGATATTGTTTATATAAAAGCCATTGTCCACTTTGTTTGTATTGCACTCCTCGTTCATGTAACTTTTTATTCATTTCTTTTCCACTCATTCCATAGTCTTTTGCTATTTGAGTTATAGTAACAAGACCTTTGTTTTTAAGTATCATATCTGTATAATCTGCTTTTGGTTTAAGTTCATTTATAACTTGGTCTTTCATTTTACCTTCTAATTGTAACTGCTCTTTCTCCTTTTGTTCCTCTATCCAACGTTTAGCACGCTCTATAGGATTATCTATCATATAACTATCTTTTGATTGTTGATTTACCATATTATATGTGCCAGTTTTACGAATGCTTGGTAAAACTTCATCTGTAACCCAATCTTGAAATCTTTCAGCTTCTTCTTTTCTTGATTTGAAAATTAGTTTGTACACACCACTTTCAGTAAGAAAAATCTCTCCTGTATTATGTAATTTTCTAAACTGCATATTATGCATTTTAGAATTATTCAACTTAACTACCTGATTATCATTAAATTTTCTAATACTGCTGTTAACATCTGAAATCTCTAAACATTCTGCTACATGCTTAGGATTAAATAAAACTTTACCTTCAAATTCAAATACTTCAACTTCTTTTCCTTCAAATATCATTAGGTTGTTCATATTTATTCCTCACTTTCTATAAAGAAATCTTGACTCTTCAAATTTGATGAGTCCTCTATAATCCTCTTATATCTCTTAATAAGTTATCATGTTTCTTTTCTATTAATTCTGCTATCTCTCTACTCTCAACCAATAGCTTATTCCCCTGTTCAATTATTGTTAGACCACTCATGCTAACACCTCCATTTATATTTTATAACCATTTTGGTTTCTATTTAGTTAAAAAAAATTTCACTTGGTTTTTTATTTAATACTATAGCTATCTCACTAGCTTCTTTTATTGTAAACTGTGTATACCCCTGTTCCTTTTTTTGATATGTAGAAAAAGGCATCTTTATTAATTCAGCTAATTGTCTTTGTGTTAAACCAATTTCAACTCTTGCTGCTTTTAATTTTCTATTCACATTAATCATTCCTTTCTGTAACCACTTTGGATACTTATATCTTATTACCTTTTCGGTTACTTGTCAATAGTTTTTTAATAAAAAAAGTTTATTTTTGGTTACTTTTATATCTTTTTTGGTTACTTAGTATTATAATCTACTTATCAAGTAACCAAATGGATATTTCAAAATATCGATTAGGAGGATTTTAAATGAGTAATTTAAGTAAAAGATTAAAGGAGTTAAGACTAAAAAGAGGTTTAACTCAGGAGCAAGTCGCAAATGATTTGGGTACAACAAAAGTCTCTATTGGAAGATATGAAAATGGAACTAGAGAACCTAAAAGTGAAATGTTAGAATCAATGTCAAATTATTATGATGTTTCAATTGATTACCTTTTTGGTAAAACTGATATAGAAAATTATAATGAGATAAAACAACCCAATAATTCTTTGATTGGCAAAAGAATAAAACTTCTAAGAACTGAAAAAAACATATTACAAAAAGAACTTGCTGATAAACTGCAAATAAACATAGACACTTTATCAAAATATGAAAATAATCTTGCTTCACCTAAAAGTGATGATATTGTAAAACTTGCTAATTATTTTGATGTCACAACAGATTACCTTCTAGGCACAACACTTGTTAGAAATCATATAGACACTATAGCCGCACACAAAGCAAATCCACATGAGGATCTACCTGAGGAAGCAAAAGAGCAACTTAATGACTATATAGAATTTTTAATAAATAAATACAAGAAGTAAGATTTAAAACTAATTAATACTTAATAGATAAATTCAGATTATTATTAAATTAACCAAACAATAGAAGATAAATTAATAATAATCTAGTTTCAAGGGGTGAGTACATGAGTATTTTATCAGATAGATTGAAGTTTCTTAGAAAAGAAAAAGGTGTAATGCAAAAAGAAATTGCCAACTATCTTAACATAACAACTAGTGCATATGGATTTTATGAGCAGGGTAAAAGAACTCCTGCTCCAGAAATACTATCTAGTTTAGCTGAATATTTTGGTACTACTGTTGATTATTTAATAGGCAGATATGATAATAAAACAAAAAATTCTTCTAATAAAAATTCTTGCAATAATATATTATTTCAAAAAAGATTAAAAGAGCTTAGAGCTGAGAAAAACATGACTCAAGAAGATGTTGCAAACAAATTAACCTTAAGTAAAAGTGCTTATGGTTATTATGAACAAGGAAAAACAGTTCCTGATGCTTATATGTTATCTAGTATTGCTAAAATATTTAATGTGTCTACTGATTACTTATTAGGTATATCCTCTGTTAAAAATCAAATAAATACATTTGTAACACACAAATCAAGACCTTATGGAAGTTTATCTAAAGATGAATTGCTTATGTCAAATTTTGGAGAACGCTTCAAACAATTACGAGAAGAAAAAAAGCTTACTCAAGATGAACTAGTTTCAAAATTTAATAAAGTTTACTTTACAAATTTTAATAAATCAACAATATCGCAATATGAAAATCATAAAAGAAGACCTGAAACAAGCATGTTAGAAAATTGGGCAGATTTCTTTAATGTTTCTACAGATTATCTTCTTGCCAGAATGCCAGTTGAAAACCATACAACTACTAGTGAAACACAAAAAATAATTAACTCTTATGAAAGCCTACCCAGAGAGGCTCAAGAGCATATTAATAGCTATATAGAATTTTTGATGAGTAAATATAAAAAATAAACATTTAGAGCAGTTTTTTATCTGCTCTTTATATAATCAAAAAACAAACATACATTCTTTTTATAGGGGGATTTCAATGAAAAAACTAGATATACTTTTAGACTTAGCAAATAAAGAAGAAATAGAAATTTACTTTACTGACACCATAGTAAACGACATAAAAGGATTGTACATAAACAGACAAGGGCTAAGAATTATATCATTACTTAATTCATTAAAACAAAATCATACTAAACTAATAGAAGTATTAGCAGAAGAACTAGGACATCATTTTACTAGTGTTGGAAATCACATATCTTCAAACAATAACTATAGAAGCAAACTTATGATAGATAAATGTGAAAATAAAGCACTAAAATGGGCATGTGAATTTCTTATAACAGAAAAAGAACTTATACATATTATTAATTCTAATATAACATGTGTATATGAAATAGCTGATAATTTACATGTCAGTGTTGAATTTTTATTAAAAAGACTAGAGTTTCTATCACGAAAGAAAAATATGCTGGACTTAGGAAATAATAAATTTTTAGTATTAACTAATTTACCAAATTTCTATATATATGAAGATATTTTTTAGGTTCAATTATTCTACTTTCATAGACTCATTATTCTACATACAGACATTAAAATTAATTATTTCAAATATATATTGTAATATAATTTATTTTTTTAATTATACCAAAAAAAATAGTATAACATGTATATAAAGAGCAGTAATTCTGCTCTTTTATATAAACAAAAAACAAACATACATTCTTAAAAGAAAGGAGTTATTAATATGAAAGGTGGGGTAAGAAAAAGAAGCAACAAATGGTATTACTACTTTGACTTAGGTATAGTAGCAGGAAAAAGAAAAAAAGTAGAAAGAATTGGTGGTAATACAAAAAAAGAAGCTGAAAAAGCCTTAAGAGAAGCACTAAATGAATATGAGAACTCTGGTATAGTATTTGATGAAAGCAATATCAGCTTATCAGATTATCTCGACTTTTGGTTCAAAGAATATGTTTTACTTAACTGTAAATACAACACTCAAGAAAGCTACCGAATAAACATAGAAAAACATATAAAACCAAAATTAGGTGCTTACAAAGTAAAAGCTCTAACACCAGCAATACTACAAAATTTCATAAACAAAAAGTACAAAGAGGACTATTCTCAAAGTACATTGCAAGTGTTAAAAGCTATCTTACATAGGTCATTAAAATCAGCAGTATACCCTTACAAACACATACGAGAAAATCCCATGCAATATGTAAGCATCCCAAAGTCAAAATCTAAACCAGAAACTAAAAAAGTTAAAACTATTACACTAGATGAATTTAATCAAATACTAAATATATTTCCTCAAAATTCATTTCAACATATAGTTTTACTCATAAGCTTCCATACTGGTATGCGAAGGGGCGAAGTTTCTGCACTAACATGGGATGATATAGACCTTGATAATAAAACTATCACAGTAAAACATACTCTGATTAAAAGGAAGAATGGAATGTTTGAATTAAGCCAACCAAAAACAGAAAGCTCTTGCAGAACTATATTTACAGGCGATACTTTAATAAAAGAATTAAAAGACTATAAACTATACCAAAAGAAGATGAAACTAAAATATGGTGAATTTTATTTTGATAGTGATTGGGTTTGTACTAAAGAAAATGGTCAGCATGTAACTATCCATACTATGGATACCATTGTAAGACAAATTAGAGAAGCCTTAAACAACGACTTCCATTTCCATTGTCTAAGACATACACATGCTACCCTACTATTAGAAAATGGGGCTAACATTAAAGATATTCAAAACCGTTTAGGTCATAGCCAATTATCAACTACAATGGATACATATTCACACGTAACTGATAAGATGAAAAATGAAACTGTAGATATATTTGAAAGAATTACAAATTAGTTTGCCACCAAAAAATATAGTACGGTGGCAAATGGGTGGCAAACTCTCATTTATCTATTTTAAAAACTAAATTCATGAATTTCATATAGTCGTCTATAACGTTGCAATTTCAACGCTTTAAGTTTTATACTAATCTCAATTTACATACATTACTAGTCAGAGATTCATCCAATAAAACTTAATTATACCTTAATTGGATATATTTATCTATTTTGTTTGTCTTATATTAGTATTTCATTATAATTGTCTAATATTCAAAAATAAATAACTTACTCATCTTAATTATAATAAGATACTAATACAAAACTTTATTTAATATTAACTAATAAATATCACCTATTATAAATTTAGATTGTTACATATATCATATTTTGCTATAATTAAATTGTAAACAAAGTATTCCGAGTATCTAAGAAAAGAAAAGGAATACTTATTTTTATGTTTTATTTTTAATGGAGGCTTATATGAACTTAGAAAAATTCAAAAAATTCTTTGGATTCCCTCTAGATAAAAAACACAAAGAAAATGTTGAACGAGAACTTTGCAATTATCTTTATCATACAGGCAAAATTATTTGTATCATAATAATAATATCTCAACTAATTATGATGATATCAATATCAGCTAGAGATGGTGGCCCTTTTGCCACCCCAAGACGTCAATGGTATTTTTGTATGTATATAATACTACTTTGTATCTCTTTAATTTTTATGTTTGTTTTTTCTTATCTTTGGAATAAAAAAAAGGAACATTGCACTTGTTATATAAACTTATGGGTGATTTATGTAACTTTTTTCTGCTTATGGGGTTGTGTAATTACTTTGCTTGACCAGTTAGGTGGAAATGATTTGAGTGTATTCAGTTATATAATGTTAACAGCTGCTGCTTTTTCAGTATTAAAATTAGGTCAATCAATAGTAGTTTTTGGAGGATGTTTTTTATTTCTTAATCTACTCTTACCAGGAATTCAAACTGTATCAGGTAATGAGTTCAGTAATATTGTAAACACATTTTTTATAACATCACTTGCTATTTTTGTTTCTACAATGTTATATAGAAGTCGTGTATTTACTTATTATGATAAAATGATAATCCATCAACAATACGAAGAAATCTATCATATGAATAATTTATTAAATCTTAAGGTTATGACTGATGACCTAACTAAAATGAATAATCGTAGATATCTAGAAGATGTTCTTCAAAAAAAATTAAGTACCCATTCAAATCAAGAGCCTATAACAGGGATGATGATAGATATAGATTATTTTAAACAATTTAATGACACTTACGGACATCAAAAAGGTGACTACTGTTTACAAAATATTGCTAAAGTAATTTTAGATTTTACAAATTCTGAAAATGAACATGCTATCCGTTATGGTGGTGAAGAATTTTTTATATGTATTTTCAATTGTGATGAGGAGAATGCTAAACTTAAATCCGAATGTTTACGTAAGATTATAGAGTATTGTAATTTTGAACGTGATGATGTTCCTTCAAAATGTGTGACTGTTAGCATCGGAGTTCATACAAAGAAAGTCGAAGAATTAATAACTTTAAATGAATTTATAAGTTATTGTGATAAAGCTTTATATATTGCAAAGGAACAAGGTCGTAATTGTGTTGCATTTTATTAAAAGTATAGAAATGAAAGTATCAATCCTTATATTTATATTTTCTTAATAAGAAATTTATTTTGTTCAAAACATTTAGATAATATTATGCAAATCTATAAATTAGCTTTTTAGATTCATACATGAATTATTAAATCTATAAGTTATGCTTAAGTCTAACTTATAGATTTAATAATTTTATATATGATTAATTTATGTTTAAAATTAATTCACATTTCAATTTTAATGTTTATAGACTATCTTATACTACATTTAGACATGTATTTTAAAATTTCTTATTACTTAGTTTTCCATTTCCTTAATCAATGATACATTTTGTTTCTCTACAGAATTTAAAATATCTGTATCCGCTCCTATACTATAATCTGGCTGATACCATGACTTATTACTAAAATAACTCTTATATGGTTCTTCTTTAAATACATATCCATATCTTGCAAATATTTCATTTCTTATATAGGCTAACTCCTCTTTACTATAAAGCCCAAGTTCATCTTTAGTTAATACTCTAGAATCACTATCATATATAATATAATCATCATCATAACTTACTTCCTTATTTTTCGTATTAGAACTTGAACCTGAATCACTTTTATTGCTCTTTTTATCAGTATTTTCACTATTTTCCTTGTTATTTATACTCTTAATAAATTTTTCAGCTTCTTCTTTGGAAATCTTATTAAGTGTGCCACTCACGTTATTAGCTTGCAATGAAATTTCATTACTATTAAATTTAGTTATAGTAAATTTTTCCTTTGATAAAGTATCTTTTCCTTTTAATACTATGCTGTTACTATCTGAACTTTCTTCTTCATATTTAACTGTATAATTACTTTCTTCTTCACTTTTACTATAAAGTTTTATCTTATTTGGCTCTTCAAATTCAAATATATTATATTCATCAGCTTTCCAAAAACCATTTAAATCTTTTGGCTCCAAATTTTTAGAGTAAATCAACTTATTCCCTAAATAAACTTCTGAATATTTACCTACATTGTTTATTTCTATATTGTCTTTCTTAGTTTTTAAATTATAAAAATGTATTTCCTTATTTTTAGTAGAATATGCTATATTCTCTGAATTAAATGAATAGCCAATAACATCACTTGCTATCTTGTCTTTATCTAAAAATAACTCCCCACTTGATTTAATATAAAGTAATTCCTCATCATTAATAATAGATACATTAGAATTTTCTTTCATATCATTGCCTATTTTTTCGTCTTCTTTATTATTTTTCTTAATATATATATCTCCATCAGAATTTGTAAATACAATTCCATCTTTAATAAAACTTACATAATTAATGTCTGATTTTATTTTATTAGACTCCTCTTTACCTATTTCTTTCTCATACAATTCATCATCACTATTTATAAAATAAAATTTATTATCTCTATATTTATAAGACCTAATATCTGATGCTATTTTTTCACTAACATTATTTTTGTACAAATATAACTCACCTTTCAAATCCTTATAATTATACTCACTTATATACATAATTTCTTCATCATTAGATTTTACCCCCCATAAATTTGATACATCTGAACTAATTTTGACCTTATCATTTTTATCTGTGCTTTTTAAATATAAATTGTCATCATTATTTATAAATATTACATCCCCTTTATTATTTACAATATCAAAGCTCTGTATATCAGTAGATATTTTTTCTTTATTTCCATCTTCTTTATATAGATATAACTCTTCATCTGTATTCATATAATATATGAATTTTCCATCTGTAGACATCCTATACAATACAACATCATTAGCTATTTTTTCTTTATCTTTTCCATCGTATTTTACATACAAAGATTTTTCTGATGATATATATGCTATAGTGTTTGAAGAAGGCATAAATTCATATGAATTAATTTCATCAGAAGATAAATCTGATGCTATTTTTTCCTTTTCTTTTTTTAGGTTATACTTATATAAATTATTTTCTTTATCTTGAATTAATATTGATTGTTCCCCATTTATATAATCTTTTTTAGTATATGTAGGTACATCTGATGCTATTTTTTCTTCATCCTTACCTTCTGTCTTTATGTATACATCTGTCATATCGTCTGAATTATTCTCATCATTTTTTAATAGTATAAGAGAATTATCTCTGTCTGCTTGCTTACCTTTAGAACCATTTTTTGAACTGCAACCTGTACATATAAGTGCCAAACTTAAAACTATAAACAACCCTTTCTTAAACATTATTACTTCCCCCTCATGATAATGATAAAACTTTTTGTGTAATAAATATACTATTCAATAATTTTTTAGATTTAAATCACCTTATATATTTTTATACTATTTACATAAAGATAATGCTTAAATATAATTTATATTTAAACTTCCAAAAAATTACTCTACTAGTTATAGTATATCATAATAAACGTTATCCAATCACACTCACTATTGTCACTCCAAAAGCTTTTAGTGCCTCTTGAAGAACTTTGTTTCCACCATAAGGATACCCAATAGGATTAAAATAAAGTTTAGCAGTTTGTTCACCAATTATTTCACAATCTTCTATTGTATAATCGCCAAGTCCAATTATTTATCCTCCTAGTATAAGTAACTTATAATTACATTGTATAATAAAATATGAATAAGCAAACTACATATATTTGTAAACACAATAAAAATAACTTGTATGTATCTAAATCAGATAGCACACAAGCTATTTATTATATCGAAAAATTATATAATTATATTATAGGTTATAATTATTAGAATTCAGCATTTTTAGGAGTTCTTGGGAAAGGTATAACGTCTCTTATGTTAGACATACCTGTCATATACATAATTATTCTTTCAAATCCAAGACCAAATCCAGAGTGAGTAGCAGTACCAAATTTTCTAAGTTCTAAATACCACCAGTAATCTTCTTCATTTAATCCCATTTCATGAATTCTATCTAATAGTACGTCTTCTCTTTCTTCTCTTTGAGAACCTCCAACTATCTCTCCAACACCAGGAACTAATAAATCCATTGCTCTAACAGTTTTACCATCTTCATTCATTCTCATATAGAACGCTTTTATATCTTTTGGATAATCCGTAACAAATACTGGAGAATTGTATATTTGTTCTGTTATATATCTTTCATGTTCAGTTTGAAGATCACATCCCCATTCTACTGGATACTCAAACTCATGTCCTGATTCAAGTAATAACTCTACTGCTTTAGTGTATGTTATTCTAACAAATTCAGAATTTACTATTTTATTTAGTCTTTCTAGCAATCCTTTATCTATAAAACTATTAAAGAATTCCATTTCTTCTGGAGCGTTTTCTAAAACATAGTTTATAACGTATTTTATCATATCTTCTGCAAGTTCCATATTATCTTCAAGGTCTGCAAAAACTATTTCTGGCTCTATCATCCAAAATTCTGAAGCATGTCTTCCTGTATAAGAGTTTTCAGCTCTAAATGTAGGTCCAAAAGTATAAACATTTCTAAAAGAAAGTGCCATTATTTCAGCATTTAATTGCCCACTAACTGTCAAATTAGCTTCTTTCCCAAAGAAATCTTGTGTATAGTCTATTTTTCCATCTTCTGTTTTTGGAATATCATTTAAATCCATAGTTGTTATTCTAAACATTTCTCCTGCACCTTCACAGTCACTACCTGTTATGATTGGAGAATGTGCATATACAAAGTTTCTTTCTTGAAAGAATTTGTGTATTGCATATGCAGCTATTGATCTTACTCTAAATACAGCTGAAAAAGTATTACTTCTTGGTCTTAAATGTGCTATTGTTCTTAAATACTCAAGTGTATGTCTTTTCTTTTGTAGTGGGTATGAACTATCTGATTCACCTTCTACAACTATATTTTTTGCATGTATTTCTACTGGTTGTTTAGCTCCTTCTGTAGATACCAACTCACCTTCTACAAGTATAGATGAGCTTATTGCCAATTTACCTATCTCTTTAAAATTTTCAACTTTTTCATCAAATACTATTTGCATATTTTTAAAGAAACTTCCATCATTTAATTCTATAAAGCCAAAGTTTTTAGATACTCTAGATGTTCTTATCCACCCAGCTACTTTGACAGTTTTTCCTATGTACTGTTCTTTATCTCTGTACAATTCTTTTACTGTTATAAATTCCTTTTGCATTTTAAAGCCTCCTAGTTTAATTTTTAGTAATTTCTTCTAAATATAATTCCATAAAAAAAGCCCTTCATCCCTGTATAAAGGGACGAAAGACTATTACTTTCGCGGTACCACCCTAGTTGTCATAAATGACCTCTTAGTTAAGCAATGCTTAAAGCCTATAACGGTGCCTTCCGTCTAAGTCTACTTGCTAAATAAGCTTTCGATTAGAAACTCCAAGATGTTCTTCAATATAAAACTTGTATTGAGCTTTCACCATCCTCAACTCGCTAAAACTACATTTTATATCTACTCTTCTCTTCACAGTATTTATCTTCTATTATTTCCGCTAATTAACAAAATTATACCAATTTATAAATTTTTAGTCAATAAGTTTATACAATTGATATTTACTAGTCTTATATAATCTATAATATAAACATTTATATTCAAAAATTTATATTTCCCTTTCAAATGTTTATAAATTACATTTTGCCTTCTGACATTTATAAAAAAAGTAAAGTAGTATACTGTTTATTAGCCTAAGTTTAACTTTAAGCTTTTTAAACTAATACTACTTTACTTAAATACAATAAATTATTTATTTTTGTTATCAAGTATAGAAGTCTTTACAGTTTACTTCCATTGTCAACCCAATCTTTTGCTTCTTCAACACTATTAAGTGAAGGTATTGAAACTTTACTATGAGGTTTTAATTTTTCAACATCTGCCCAAGCTGCTGTTGATTCATTTCCAACTAGAAGTGGACTTCTAAGTCTTTTGTTATCTTTACCTTTTAATGCTCTTGCTTTTTTACTTTCCAAAACTATCACCTCTATATATTTATTTTGTAATAGTTTTAGCAATTTTTCAAATTAAATTCATAAGTAAAATTTATAACAGATAAAATGCCATTATTTACATATTTTTTATTTATAAAGTATTTGCTATCTGTTGAATTGTATTTTTTAAATTTAAAATCCCATATCCCTGTGAAACATTTGGATATGTATATATATCGAGCTTCGTAGCTCCCAATATTAAATATGTTTTTAAAACTTGTGTAAACAATGATAACCTTGGGATATTATCTTGTTTTTCCAAGTATTCCATTAATAAGGCCAAGACTCCAGAAACTATAGAACTACTAACGCCTGTACCTGTTGCTGTATTGTATGTTCCATTTTTATATGTAGATATTATATCTACTCCTGGGGCTACTATATCTGGCTTAATTCCTCTTCCTCTAATTGGCCCTTTTGATGAACCAATCCACATACTATCAGTCTTATTATTAAATGTACCAACTGTAATTACATCATCACCAGCAGCATACATAGTTATTGTAGCCACTGAGTCTGGGTCTAAAAATCTTGTATCTGGTGCTATCAAGTTTTTATTTGGTAAATATATGTCATACTCTCCTCCTATTAGGAGTTCTGGAGTTAGCCTCAACGTCCACACACCAGGTTTTATATCTCTCAGTCTTATCTCTAGACTTTCATTTCCAGAAGTGATATATGGATAGATGAATCTCATTGAATAAGTAGTATTTTCCAGATTAAACTTTCCTCTATATACATAAAAGTCTGGGGAATATCTTATATCATGACTAACTTCACCTGAAGGAGATATTATTTGTGCCCCTATCTTATCTGGGCCATTTGTATTGAGTGTTATATCAAGTGCGTAATCGTCACCATCTTGTATTATTACATCTTGGACTTCATTTAAACTACTAAATCTTCCAGCATAATGAATATCTGTATTACCTTGATTACCTGCGCCACTTACTAATACAACACCAGCACTACTTAATATATTAAATGTGTCTAATATGGAAGTAGTTGCTACAGCACCTGACTTAACTCCGATAGTAAGATTTATTATTATAGGCTTATTTTCTGTTTTTGCTATATTAGTAACATATGTTATAGCTGCTAAAAAATCTGAAACACTATAATTTATCCTTCCAGCATAATAGGTATCTGTATATGATTTTAATTTAACCACTATCAAATCTGACTCTGTAGTTATACCTCTATATTGTGAATTTACTCTTCCATTTCCTACTAATATACCAGAAGCCAAAGTTCCAGTACCTATATTATCTTGACTTAAACTTCCATCATTTCTACTTATAGCTAAACTTAATTCACTTCTTGTAAATTCACTCCCAAAAATAAATCCTTCTGGTGGTGGATTTGTATTTTCTTCCTGATCCCATAATCGTAAAACCTTACTTGTTCCATCTGCGTTCACAAAATCAGGATGTAAATAATCTATACCAGAATCTATAACTGCTAATAAAATTCCTCTTCCTGTTATATCATTATATGGATTCTCATAAATATACTCTGATTCAGTAGCTGTTGTAATAGTTTCTCCATTATTCATATTATTAGTTATTTCAATTAAACTACTCATTGGAGCAGATTCTTCCCACCAAGCAACTTGTAGTATATTATTTAAAATAGTTTCATCAAAGTCCATAGGTACATATATTACTGCAAGCTGACTATTTAAAACCATATATCTATTTATTCCATTTTGTTGAAGTGCAGTTTCTATATCACCCTGATAAATTATACAATAAGATTTTTCCATAAATCCCTCCTATCTTAACACATCAAACATACCTCTAACGTCCAAAGTTCCATATCCAACACTTGTATTTGGATACTCTGTAGTTTGATTTTTTCTAGCTCCAGCCTGCATAAAAGTTTTTATTTTTTGGACGTATGCTTGATTTGGATATCTTCTATCAACAAAAGTATATTGAAAATACATCGCAGCAGCTCCTGCAGCATGTGCACTAGCTGCTGCTGTACCAGTTATAGTCGCGTATGTATTTCCAGGATATGCAGCTATTATATTAACTCCTGGTGCTACTAAGTCTGGCTTTAATCTATCTTCAATAGTTGGCCCTCTTGATGAACTTTGCCACAAACTATTATTAATAGTATTGTAAGCTCCTATAGTTATTAAATCGTCCTGAACAGCAGGATAATTTATAGTATAAAAAGGGTCAACCTCTCTAAATCTAGTTCCACTTTTTAAAAGAGCTCTATTTGGAAGATACAAGTTATATATTCCATTTACAATGTAAACCCCTACTAATCTAATCTTCCACACTCCTCTTTTAGCATTTCTCAGGGTAACATTGGTAAACTGCTGACCTGAAAAAGTAGTTGGATATACATATGTTATAGAATACTCGGTTCCTTCTAAATCAAATAAACCTGTTACCCTATTATAACTTGATATTCCAACACTTTTACTTTCTTCACCAGTGGGAGACACTATTATTACATCTGCTTTATCTGGTTTATTCAACCAAAGCTCAACTGATAATTCTTCTTCTTCTTCATTTAATTCCAACTCGACTTCAACAGCACTTCCTACATTTGGTATTCTTCCAGATGTGTGTGTCTGAGTGTTCCCTTCATTTCCAGCTCCTGCTGTTATACACAATCCTCTAGTAAAAAATGCTTTTTCACTATTACTTCTATTGGTCAATCCAACTAAACTATTGCTACCCAAAGATATATTTATTACTAATGGTCTCCCAAGTTCAAAAGATTTTTTATATGCATACTGAGACGCAGCAAATAACATTGCACTATTATAAAATCCTTCTATCTTAGCAGTTTTTATTATTATTAATTCAGCATCCTCAGCTATTCCTGCATATTCCTTATTTACATTACCAAGACCTGCACATATACCACTTATCATAGTACCTTGCCCAACTTCATCTTGAGATAGACTAGCATCATTTTCTGCAATTGCTCTATTAATATCTTCTCGTGTATATTCTGTACCAATATAAAAACCTTCAGGTGGAGTTCCATCCTTTGTTTGGTCCCATAAAAAAGCTATTTTTGAAGTTCCATCTGCATATATAAAGTCTTTATGTAGATAGTCTATTCCTGTATCAGCAATTGCTATAAGAGTACCTCTTCCTGTTATTGTTATATTTGGATTATTTTTAAAAAAATTTACACCTATTTCTTCGGTTGCAACTACACCACCAAAAGTACCTTGATTAATCTCTCCAAGCAGTGTCATCTTTATAGTTGATTCTGTCCTTATAACTGATGGAAGTTCCAAAACTCGTTGTATACTATTATAGTCTGTAGTGTTTATAGATAATACACCAAATGAGTCACTTAACTTAAGAAATTCTTGACTCATACCCAATGATGCTAACTCGTCTTCAAATTCAGGAGTATGAATTACATTTATTCCTGCCAATGTTCCTGATTGTCTATCCATATTTTCACTTAGAAAATCCTCCAAATTTAAGTCATTATTTCTTTGAGCATTATAACTTTCTATAATTTTATAATTATTTTCTTCATCTTTAAATGACTTATTAATGCTTCTATATCCAATGTTTTCTGTTTCTAAATCTTGATTTATACTAGATAAAGTATACAAATCTATGTCTGATAAATTTAAAAATCCAAATCCTGATGAATTATTCGGATATTGCTGATTACTTAGTCTTCTTGCTCCCCTAAGAAGTAATGCTCTTAACTTTTGTGAATATAAAAATAAATCATTTCCATTTACAATTCCCCACTCCATAAACAACGAACAAACTCCTGTGACATGAGGAGTAGCCATGCTAGTTCCAGTTAATGCTCCACTTGTACCTCCTGGTAAAAAAGATATTATATCTTCGCCTGGAGCTAATAAGTCTGGTTTAAACACTCCTAATTGTGTATCTCCTTCGCCAGAAAATATGGATACTATATCTGTTCTTGAATTGAAACTACCTACAGTTATAACTCTACTTGCTGTTCCAGGAACTGTAACAGTAAGTTCTTGAGTTGGAATCAAAAATCTCGTGTTTCTATTTAATCCCTCAGAAGTTGGTAGATATATATTTATATTACCAGTTACAATATCTATAGGCTCAAATACAATTCTCCATAAACCAGGATTTATCTGTGTATTTGAACTTAACTGCAAAGTAACTCTTCTAGTAAGAGAATATGGTGCTATAGGATAAAAATAACCAGTAATTCTTGTCTCTCCTAAAGTATTTCTTATTTCACCTGAAGTTAGAGAAATTGATTGTGTCTGACTATTTGATGGACTTACTAAATGTACACTAAAATCATCAATAAAATCTGGCCATATGTTTATATTTAATATACGTTCTCCTTCTCCAATTACAAACTCAACTTCTTCTGTAGTATTATTTTGAAGTCTAATCCTTTTATGACCACCCTTATCTGCATTATTACCAGCCGCTACCACTATATTATTTTTCCAAAATAAACACATATCATCTATATACTGCTCAAATAAAGAAGTTCCTCTATGCGAACCTTCATTACTTCCATAACTTATATTTAATGTAACAGGCATTCTTAATTCTAATGCCCTATCTAAAATAAATTTAATCGCCCTCATAAACTCTGTACTTCTTGAAAAAACATCTGTCTGTATATTTCCAACTCTTACTACTATTATCCTAGCATCACTTGCAATAGTTGAACAAATACCTGCAACATGTGTACCATGTAGACTAGTCGTTGAAATAGGTATATATGTATTACCAGCTATTGCATTATTTATATCTTCATTAGTATATAATGTTCCTTCTTTAAAACCTGCTGGAGGATTTCCTTGTATAGACTGGTCCCAATAGTATAATATTTTAGACCTTCCATCACTATCTCTAAATACAGGCAAAGTATAATCTATACCCGAATCAATTATACCAATTATAGTCCCTTTTCCAGTTAATCCTGTTCTATTTTTAAAACCTGTTATCCCTGTGCTTGAAAAACTTTGGATGTCTTGGGTTTGTAATATAAAAGGTTTTTCTATAAACTCTATTTCTGGATAAGTCAGTAATCTATTTATATCTTCTTCATTACTTGATGTTATTATTGCATATGAAGAATTAAGTATTTCTACTGAAACACCTAATTCTTGCTCTAATCTTAATATATCTCCATTGTATTTTACGATTAATTCATAATTTATTATAATCACCTCAATTTCTAAAATTATTATTAATGTATATGTTTTTTGTAAGTCTAAAATGTATTAGGCTACATAATTTTTAAATTTCAATTATACAATTTATAATATAAAAAATGATGGTACATCTTTTAGATAATTTGTACCATCATTTTTTATATTATTTCGCAACCATTAAATTTTTCAATGATTTTTCCAATCCTTTTACAGTTAATGGATACATATTAAACTCACTTTGTATTAACCTTTGAGTCTGATACCAATAACTGATTGAATCCCATCCATCTCTCAGTTCTGGATTTAGCCACACAATTTTACTATACTTTCTTTTGAATCTTTTAAGCCACTCTATCCCAGGTGTATCATTATATGGACCTCTATAATTACCACCAATATGAAGTAACTCAGAAGGTGCCATAGAGGCATCACCAACGATTATAACTTTATAGTTTTTATCTATGTTTTGTAATATCCATTCAGTATCAATAGACTTACTTAGCCAGCATTCTGGTGTCGTAAATAATCTATCATAAAAACAGTTATGAAAATAGTATACTTTTACATCTTTAAAGTGATTTGATTTACTTACAGACTGAAATAATGTATTACATAAAGTACTATATCCTCTCATTGAACCCCCTGAATCTATAAGTAGCAAAAGCTTCACTGTATTTTTTCTTGGTTTTTCAAAGAATAATTTTAAATACCCTGCATTATTACAAGTCTCTTCAATAGTTTTATCTAAGTCAAGTTCTGTCTTTGGAGCATCTATTCTAGTAGAAAATTGACGAAGTCTTTTTAATGCAACTTGAAATTGACGCATATTTAAAACTTCATCATCTCTAAAATCTCTATACTTTCTTTCTCCTGCAACTTCAAGAACAGCCCTTCCATAGGTTGAAGTTCCACCTATACGTATACCAGTTTGACCTTTGCCTGAATGACCTAATTCAGAAGTACCTCCTGTTCCTATCCAGTAATTTCCTCCATTATGTGGAGAGTCTTGTTCTTTTATACGTTCCTCTAATTTAGCTCTCAATTCATCAAGGTTTATATTTGGATTTTGTTCTAATCTTTCAAATCCTTCTAAATCAACATTTGGCTTTTTAAGCCAGTTCATAATCTCTTCTGGAATTTCTTCTTTGTGTTCTATACCTTTAAAATACTCCAAAAATACTGCATCAAATTTGTCAAAATTACTTTCACTTTTTATTAAAATCATCCTACAAAGATAGTAAAAATTAGAAAAATTTGAATAACAAAGCCCTTTGTCCAGTGCTTCAATTAAAGTCATCCATTCATTTAAAGATATATCTAGACCTCTTGCTCTCAATAAATAAAAAAATTTAATAAACATAATTATTCAGCTCCTATTGACTACAAACGTTTTTGCATAGATTCAATATCCTCATTATTTTTAAGCAGTATCCCTGCAAAAGGAACCTCTTTTTCTATTTTTTCAATTGGAATTCCACTTAAAGTCAATGCTTGTATCCAGTCTATTAATTCTGATGTGCTAGGTTTCTTTTGTATCTCTCTTAAACTTCTAATCCAATAAAAAGTAGTCATTACTTGTTCCAATAAATGTTCTTCAACTTTATCAAAATGTACTTTGACTATCTCCTCCATCATATCTCTATCAGGAAATTCTATATAGTGAAATATACATCTTCTTAAAAAAGCATCTGGAAGCTCTTTTTCTGCATTCGAAGTTATAATCACTATAGGTCTTTGTTTTGCTGTTACAGTTTCTTTTGTTTCATTTATATAAAACTCCATTTTATCTAATTCCCAAAGTAGGTCGTTTGGAAACTCTAAGTCGGCCTTGTCTATTTCATCTATCAAAAGAATTACTTGTTGCTGTGAACTAAATGCTTCTCCTAATTTACCATATTTTATGTACTTACCAATATCATCTACTCCTTCACCTCCAAATTGACTATCATAAAGTCTTTGAACAGTATCATATACATAGAGTCCATCCTGTGCTTTTGTAGTTGATTTTATGTTCCAAATTACTAAATCTTTTTGTAGTTGATTTGAAATTGCTTGTGCAAGCATAGTTTTTCCTGTTCCAGGTTCTCCTTTAATTAAAAGTGGTTTTTCAAGTGCTATAGCAACATTAACTGATGCCATTAGTTCTGGTGATACTACATAATCACTACTTCCTTTAAAATTACCCATTTCTTTTTTTATCATAAGTTCTACTCCTTTTAAACAATAAATTTTCTAAATGTATATGACTATTATATTACTATTTTTGATATAAAATAGTAATATAATACATTTGTATATCATTACTCTAAAATTCTATATATAAATAAAATTACCTCTAAAATATTTAAATTTTATCTTTATTTGTCATAATTAAATGAAATATATATTTTTTAATAAGTACAAGATACATTATCTTATAAAAATATCAGTCATAAAAAGCGATGATTTAATTAAAACCATCGCTTTTCATAAATTTGAGTTATAGCTAAATATAAAGCAATTAACTTTTAGATTTGGGTTATCAATATAAAATTCTGTATATATTTACTATTTCTTCTTTATTAAGTTTAACATAACTTTGATTTAATAACCTTTGTTGACTATCCAAGACACTGTCTGCAAAACTATTTATCTCATAATCTTTCATTCCATATTCTCTTAAACTTTTTCTTGTAATAATTTTATTAAGTAGCTCTTCCATTTTTTCATATACCTCTGATACTTTACAATTCATTATTTCACTCAAAAGCATATTTATTTTTGCTAATTTACCATCTGGTGATAATCTATTATATGTTTTAAACACTTCTATAAAAAACTGATAATTAGCTTCCCCATGAGTAACATGATAAACTCCACTTAATGGGTATGAAAGTGCATGTACTGCTCCTGTCCCAGCATTTCCAAAAGCAATACCAGCTAAATCACTTGCAACCAAAAAATCTTCTATAATATCAAATCTATAATCTTTTCCATTTAACACAATTTGCTGAAATCCATTTAAAATCATCTCTATAGCTTTGGTACTAAAAATTTCTGTATAAATACTTGCCTTTGGAGATACAAAAGATTCTATAGCATGTATTAAAGCATCAATTGCACTTGTAGCAAAAAATGAATATGGAAGCTCTAGTAATAACTCTGGAATTAAAACTGCATAATCTGGAAATAATTCATCTACAGCTAATCCAAATTTCGTATTCATCTCTGTTATTTCTGCAATTGAAATATTTGACACCTCTGAACCTGCTCCACAAGTTGTAGGAACAGCTATTAATTCTCTTATTTTTTCTAAAGGAACCTTTTTTTGAAATAAATCACTTGATTTCTTTCCATCTTTCAGTACTAACAACTTTGCCATATCAATAACTGCTCCCCCACCAATAGCAATAATTCTTGTACAATTAGTTTTTGAAAAATCATCCAATAATTTATCCATCATTATATCATCAGGTTCACCAGTTCCATACTTACTTTTATATTCTACATGTGCATCCAAACCAAAGCTTTTAAAATATGTATCATATGCATTTTTACTTGTTAATATAAAATCTGATTTACAAATCTTGAATTCTTCTATAAATTCTTTTGAATTTTCAAATTTATGAACTTGTGTTTTTTGCTGAAATAACTTCATGACATCCTCTTTTCTTCAACTTATAACTTGATGTTTTATTTTAAATAATCTGTAATATAATTATAAAATTTTTATTTTTTATATGCAAGTTTTACCATAGGTAATTTATATTTTAAAATATCTTAATATAGGTCCAATATTCTATAAAATAAAATTAATTCACTATAAAAGTAATCTAACTTTAAAATAATTGAACAAAATTAAAATCTAAAGTATAATAAAATAAAAATTTCACTAATCTTACTGAAAAATACTGTACATTTAACCTGTATTTCCTCAATAAGAAAAATGTTTGGAGGTAATTTTATTAATTATATAATTATGTCAAATAATCATATTTCTTCGTTTACAAATTCTATTCAATCAAAGAAGCATAAACATTGGATGTTACAATTGTTTATAGGAATTGAAGATAATTTAAATATAACTATAGATGGCAATGATATAGAAGGTAAATGCATTATTGTAGATAGTAATATAGAACATTGTTTTTCAACAGGAGAAAAAGTATGTTTTACTATGTTAATTGAACCAACATCATCACTTGCATTAAGTCTTAAATCAAAATATATTGACAAAATTAAGGGTTATGGAATTATAGATATTCATAATACTAAACATATACAAGAAAAATATTTTAAATTTTTAAAAAATCATGATAAAGAAGGTTATTTAAATTTTACAAATTCTGTGTTCAAATATCTTAATGTTGCTCAAGACAATTACACAATAGTTGATAAAAGAATTCATAAAATAATGCAAAGACTTAATGAGTGTGACTGTCATAATCATTCTATAAAAAATATTTCTGATATGGTCTTTCTTTCGCCAAGCAGACTGTCCCATATATTCAAAGAACAAACAGGAATGCCATTAAAAAGTTACATTCTCCTACATAAAATTCAAAAAGCATATTTTTTACTTTTATCTGGTAAATACTCTATAACTGATGCTGCTATGATGGCAGGTTTTGACAGTGCTTCACATCTAGCATACACCAACAAATGTATGACTGGTATGAATATTTCTGGCATATTAAAAAACAGCAAGTTTTTGAAAGTTTCAAATTACTCTAAGGTATAAAATATAGTTACACTAGATAAAGGAGAATTCTATTTTATGAAAAGATATTTATCAGAAAGTACATTATTAGACTTTAGAGCAAGAAATATTCAAGAACTTATTAGCAAACATAATTGGAATCAATTAGATAATTTTAATAAAATCAAACAAATTTATAACTTTATTAGAGATGACATCAACTTTGGTTTCAATGCAAGTGACAATATATCTGCAAGTAAAATACTAAAAGATGGATATGGACAATGTAATACAAAAACTATACTTGCTATGGCACTTTTAAGAGGAGTTGGCATTCCATGTAGGATTCATGGTTTTACTCTAGACAAAAGAGTTCAATTAGAACTCTTAGGAATTATTTACAAAATTGCACCTACAGAAATCATTCACACATGGACAGAAGTATACTATGAAAAGCAATGGTATAAATTAGAAGGTCTTATTTTAGACAAAAATTATCTTACAAGTATTCAGCAGAAATACAATAACTGTCAAGGCTCATTTTATGGATGGGGTATTGCCACTAAAGATTTTCAAAATCCTCAAATATCTTGGAATGTAAATCATACATTTATTCAAAAAGAAGGAATAATTGATGATTTGGGAATCTTTGATACTCCAGATAATTTTTTTAATAAATATAGTCAAAAGATAGGATGGTATAAAAATTTTTTATATAAACATGTTGGAAGGCACTATATAAATAGAAATGTACAGAGAATTAGAAACGAATTGTAATTATTTATATTTGTAATATGTAAATTTAAGAAAATAAAAATAATATTTAGATAAAACTTTCAATATATTGTACACTTATCAAATTTCATATTAATCATACTATATTAATACTACTTTTTATTGTATAATAAGCTATAAATATTAACTTGATTTTAAATTTAAGTAAATCTAAACTTAATAAATATAAGAAAGGTTGTGTTGTTTTGCAGGATAAAAAAATTTATTTAAATATTGTACTTACTGTAGTTATTTCATATATTTTGATTAAAGTTGTTGATAATTACAAATATTTTTTTGGAGTAATAAGTTTACTGATGTCATTACTAACTCCATTTATAATAGCATTTGTATTAGCATATGTATTTAATCCACTAGTAAAATTTTTGGAAAATAAGCTTAATTTTAAAAGGATATATTCTTTACTTCTTACTTATGGTGTGCTAATAGTTATACTAGTATCTTTTATACTATTTACAGTTCCATCAATAGTAAACAGTTTAGCTGACTTAGTAACTCAAGTTCCTATATATATAGATAAAACGGAACAATTCTTATTTGATTTAGGTAAAAGTTTGCAATCAGTAGACCCTAATACATTAAAAGAATATGGTGACAAAATTATGAGTGTAATGCCTAAGTTTAGTAACTTACTTATTGGTTCACTTGGAGGAATATTTAGTACTACCTTCTCTGTTGGAAAATTTATAGTACAATTCCTTTTAGGCTTTATAATTTGTTTCTATCTATTATTAGAAAAAGAAAAGTTCTTATCATTTACAAAAAAAGTTATTTATATTTCTTTAGGTAAAAAATATGGAGACTTTATAATAGAATTGTGTCAAAGTTTGAACTTAAATATTGGTAAATACTTTACAGGTAAGATTTTAGATTCTTTTATAGTTGGACTGCTTTCTGGAATTGGTCTATACTTTTTAAAGTCTGAATATGCACTATTGTTTGGTACACTAATGGGTATTATGAATATGGTTCCATACTTTGGTCCAGTAATAGGTATGACACCAGTTGTAGTAATTAACTTATTCTACAATCCTACAACTGCGTTAACTTGCTTGATTTACTTAATAATAATTCAACAAGTTGAAGTTACATTTATAGAACCAAAAATCGTAGGTGGACAACTAGGTCTTAGTCCATTTTTTACAATACTAGCAGTT
The DNA here is from genome assembly GCF_020657875.1 of Clostridioides sp. ZZV14-6150. Classification (NCBI taxonomy): domain Bacteria; kingdom Bacillati; phylum Bacillota; class Clostridia; order Peptostreptococcales; family Peptostreptococcaceae; genus Clostridioides; species Clostridioides sp. ZZV14-6150. The sequence continues at coordinate 54,813 of NZ_JAGWDA010000001.1, forward strand.
ACTGTTGGTGGAGGATTTTTTGGAATACCTGGTATGATTTTATCAGCTCCTGTTATGGGCGTTATAAAAATATATTTTTGTGAATTTGTTAATCGTAGACATGATAAAATACAAATGGAATAAAAATACAATTTAATTACGATTTTGTAATCAAAGGTTACAGCTGTGTAACTGTAATATTATCCTCTTTAATGGTAATATTTAATTATAGAAAGCATATAATATTATTAAGTAATAAATATCTTATATAATTAATTACGAAAGAGGGTTTTAGTATGAAAAAAGCACTTATATCTTTATTAGTTTTATCTTGTTTGTTATTAACTGCACCAGTAAATGAATCTTCTTATGCTGATTCTCAAAAGAATATTCCTGTAAGTCAAGATACTAAATTGACTCAAGAACAAGCTAAAGAACTTTTAGTAAAATACAACAATAAAGTTGATTACATATATCAAGGAAATGCTAGCGATTTTGAAGCATTAAAAGCTAAAAATCTTAATGGATATGTATTTTTACCAGATGCAGATGGTGACATTGGTTACTTTGTAAATGAAAATACTTCTGAGATATATTACTTCCATCCAAGTGGATACCTTGAATTGGTTAATCAACAACAAAATAATAAATAAAATAAATAACTAATATAAAAATGGATGCAAATTGATATAAATTTAGCATCCATTTTATTTTTATTTTAAAGTTGTTTCTTTTTGTATATTTAAATATTTTATTAATCCTGCGCTTGCTCTTTTATAAGTTTCTTTATATCTACAGCTGGTTCATCTTCCATTTTTATAACTTTTCCTTCCCATGTTCTAAGCATCACATAATCTGTTCCTTTTGATACAAGATATTGTGGAAGTAATGGAGTCTTACCACCTCCTTTTGGAGCATTAACTATATATGTTGGTATTGCCATTCCAGATGTATATCCTCTTAGATATTCCATTATTTCAAGACCATCATCTACTGATGTATTGAAATGTTTTGTTCCTTTTACATGTTTGCTTTGGAATATATAGTAAGGTTTCACTCTTATTTTAAGCAATTCTTGATTTAAACATCTCATTACAAATTTATCATTATTTATACCATTTAATAACACTGCTTGATTTCCTAATGGTACACCTGCATTTGCTAATTTTTCACATGCCTCTTTAGATTCTTTAGTTATTTCCATTGGATGATTAAAATGTGTATTTATATATATAGGATGATATTTTTTTAGCATATTACAAAAATCATCTGTAACTCTTTGTGGCATTGTAACAAGAGTTCTAGTTCCTAATCTAACATAATCAACATGTGGTATTTCTTTAAGTTGGCTAAGAATCCATTCTAAATAATCATCTTTTAATGTAAGAGTATCTCCACCAGTTACTAATACATCTCTTATTTCTTCATTTTCTCTAATATAATCTATAGATTCTTGTATAACAGCTTTTGACTTATGAGAATCTTGTTGACCAATATTTCTTCTTCTTTGGCAATGTCTACAATACATAGCACATTCATTTGTTACATTTATTATTAATCTATCTGGATATCTTCTAGTTATACATCCTGCTGGATTTGTATACTCTTCTCCCATTGGGTCTAAATCATCTTGTTCATCTTCCAATTCTATATGTGTTGGTATAGAAAGTAATTTTATAGGGTCACATATATCATCTGGGTCTATCAAACTCAGATAATATGGAGATATTGCCCATCTAAATTGAGTACCAACTTCTTCTATATATTCTTTTTCTTTTTTAGTTAGATTAATAATCTTTGATAAAGTATCTACATCTGTGATTCTATTTGATAATTGCCATTTGTAATTATTCCAGTCTTCTTCTGTTCCATTTAATATGCTTAATATCTTTTGTTTTCGTTTATTTATCTCTTCTTCTTTTTCAAGACCTCTGTTAATTGTTTTCCTAGCCTGAATATAATCATCAATTTTTGATTTTAGTTCAGCAGCTCTCTCTAAGGATATTCTAGTTTGTTCATTCATAATTTTTAGCTACCAAAATTAATTAATTTCCATTATTGATAGCATCCTCCTTTCTGGTGTGTTTATATCATTCTGATAGGCAAATTTAATTTTGCCATATAGATTTTATAACATATGAAATTGATTTTATTTTTGCATTTTTTCTGTTATTTTATACATTTATGAATATTTTCCCACTATCGTCAATAAATTACAATTTATTATGCATTTTTTTTAACAAATGATTAATTATTTCTATTTTTAAGAATTATTTTACCATAAAATGATTATATTTTCAAGATGATTAAAGTTAAAATTTTAATAGAAAGTAAAGTATTTCATCAAATAATAAAAGCGGAGGTTTATTATAATAAATTTCTCCGCATTTTTATTTATTTAATTAAATTATAGGAAAATCTCTCTGATTTTTAAGAAGTGACTTTATTGTATTCAACCCTTTCTCTAATTCTTCTACATCTTTTGGAGCTGTTACACAAATACGAACAGCTTTTGGCACAATAGAATTACCAACTGAAAAACGTTCAGCACAATATACCTGAACACCTAAATTTTTTGCATATATCTCAAATGATTTTCCATCCCATTCATCTGGAAGAATCAACCAACGAAAACTACAATTTTTATCACCAATTAAATTATAATCAGATAAAATCTTATTAGTAGCTTCATTTCTTTTTATAATTTCATCTTTTCTTTCTTCAATAATCTTATTTATAATAGGAGAATGCAGTAAACGATGTACTATTTCTGCATTAAATGGGGAAACCATCAAATTCATATTATATAATGCATTTTCTAGACTTCCTATATAACGTTTTGGAGCAACTACAAACGCTACTCTAAGCCCAGCACAGATAAATTTAGATGTACTAAGAATATATATAGTATTATTACTAGCTAAAGAAAATACTGGATCTTGTAAATCCGGTTTAAAAATACTATTTATAGCATCTTCAATAATTATGATATTATACTTTTTTGCTATCTCTGCTATTTTCTTACGTGATAAGTTAGACATAGAATGTGTTGTTGGATTATGATAATCTGGAATGATATATATACCTTTTATGTTTTCATTTTTACAATAATTTTCAAGAGACTCGATTGACATTTCATTATTCTCTTGGGGAATTGGAACTAATTGAATGCCTATCATTTTAGCTATTGACTTGATTCCAGAAAAACTCAATGAATCTGTTGCAATTCTATCTCCAGCCTTAAATAATCCTAATAAAGTAGCGCATATAGCATTTTGTCCACCTGTAGATAAAAGTACATTTTCTTCTTTAGTATATATATTATTTCTTTCTAACCATTTTGCAATTGATTTTTTTTGCATGTGTGTACCTGATGGAGACATATATTGAAGAAATTTTTCCATTTCTGGTTGTTTTAATACATTTTTAATAAAATTGATAATATATGTATTTTGTTCATAAGGAGGATGTACTGTACCAAGTTCAATTATACCTTTTGATTCTGTTTGATAAAGCAATGTATTGCTTACATTTACATCAGAAGAAATAAAGGTCCCTTTTCCTACTTTTGCACATATTAATCCTTTTTCTTCACAAAGTTTAAATGCCCGTGTTATTGTACTTAAATTTAAATCGAGAAAATCTGCTAATTCTCGTTGTGGAGGTAATTTATCTCCAGGATTTAAATTTCCTTTTTCAATGTCTTCTTCTAACAACATTGCTAAAGTTTTATATATTGGTGGTTTTCGATTGTTTAATTGTGGTTTCCATGTCATTGGATAATTTTCAAATGAATTTATTGGCATATAATTACTCCTTTTAAAGATAATTGTCCTCCATACAATTTTATCATTGTATGCTTATATTTTAGATGCTATACTTGTATTTGTAAATAGCTATTACAAAATAAATAGAATGAAAAGGTGATGAATATGAAGACTATAGGCTTAATCGGGGGAATGAGTTGGGAGAGCACCATTACATATTATCAAGTTATAAATACAGTAATCAAGGAAAAATTAGGAGGATTACATTCTTCTAAATGTATACTTTATAGTGTAGATTTTCAAGAAATTGAAGAATGTCAATCTAGCGGAAATTGGGAAAAAAGTGCCAAAATCTTATCTGATGCTGCAATTAATTTACAAGACGCAGGAGCAAACTTTATTGTTATATGTACTAATACTATGCATAAAGTTGCACATAAAATTCAACAAAATATATCTATTCCACTTTTACACATCGCAAATGTGACTGCTGATGAGTTAAAAGAAAAGAAAATCAAAAAGGTAGCTTTATTGGGTACTAAGTATACAATGGAGCAAGATTTTTATAAAAATATAATTATAAATAGTGGAATTGAGGTTTTAATACCAAATGAAGAAGAACGTTCAATAGTAAATAACATTATATTCAATGAGCTTTGCTTAGGAATTGTATCTAAATCCTCTAAAAAATCTTTTTTATCTATTATAGATAAATTTGTTAACCAAGGAGCAGAAGGCGTTATCTTAGGATGTACAGAAATAGGTCTTCTAATTCAGCAAAATGATACTTCTGTTCCACTATTTGATACAACTCTAATACATGCAACACAGGCAGCATTAGATTCAATTGTAGATGATATTAACTAGCAATAAATATTTTTACACTAAAAATTTAATACCAGTATATTTCAATAAAATAAAAAGGATAGTATGATTACCCCCATACTATCCTCTTCTTATAATGATTTAATTTCTCAATAAATCATAAATTTATCTTACATTTATAACATCACTATTTTTAGAATTTTGTCCATTGTAATTTGCAACTACATAGATATCTAAATTTAAATCTCCTTCAGGAATACTTATAGTATGTTCATTCCCTTGTATGTCACTTTGATACAAAGTAAACTCACCATCTCCATTAGTATTATTTTTTACATATATACTATAGGTACATTCTTTATGAGATACACTACTCCAGTTAACTCTAATAACATTGTTATCTCTGTCAACATTAGCTGATATATTTTCAACCTTCATGTTTTGTATGCTATCATTATTATCTGAGTTGCCATTACCATTCACATTAGTAATGTTTATTACATTACTTGGCTTAGTTGTATCTGAGTCTTTCTTACCTAGAACATAAATATCATAATCTATACTCTGACTATCTTTTACATCAATTTCTATAGTAGCATATATCTTTTGGGATTTACCTAAATCACGCTCATTTATAGTTATAGATTTAATTTTCTTAAATGATTCTCCTGATAATTTGTCTTTAAGATATATATCATAGTCAAAAACATCTTTCATATAATCCCATTCAAGTTTAATAATAACTTTGTTATTTACTATTTTATGTGAACCTACTAAATTTTGTATATAGTCATTAGTTATAGTTTCTTTGACTACTGTTACAGTTATTATCTTAGACTTATCTCCACAAGTTATCCTTACTCTTTCTTTACCTTCTCTAAGACCTACTACACTTCCATCACTACTTAGACTTATAGCTCTTTCTACAGGTAATTTTGAATCAGCCAACTCATAGTGTATTTTTGGTGGTTCTAAGCCTGGTGGAGAAGTTATTATATCTGGTTTTAGTTTCTCATTTTGGTCAACTTCTATTTTTATATTATTCATATTTATCTCAGCAACTTTAGCTTGGATTCTAAAAGTTCTCTCAACTTCTTTGTTTCCACACTTAGCATATATTACAGCTTTTCCAACTCCAACTGCACTTACTTTGTTTCCTTTAATTTTTAAAACATCTTCGTTGCTACTTTTGTAAATTGGTTTATATGATTTTTTAAACTTCTCATAGTCAACCTCTATTGTACTCTCTATAGTGGCACTATCACCAACATGTTTTAACTCTCCATTAATTTCCATATCTAAAGATTCTACTTCTGGGTCTACTACTTTTATAGTAGCTTTTTTTAGTACTCTCGAATTTTTCATAATACCAACAGAAGAATACCCAACCTTTAATGCTGTCATCTTATTTCCTTCTATTTTTAGAGTCCCTGAATTATCTAAAACATTAAACCAAATATTTGGATCTTTAGCATATGAAGGAACTTTAATATATTCACCAGTAGACAAGGTAACTGTTTCGTTTAATTTTACTACATATTTATCTATATCTTTAACATATTCCCCATCTACAATTTCAATTTCTACTCCTTTTACCATTGGTCTAAATATTCCAAATTTAAAAAGGTAGTACTGCGCAACAAGCAATATAGGAATAGATATAATTATGGCAATTTTTCTGTATTTCTTATTTTCTACAAATCTCATCTATCCACTTCCTTTTAGCCTAGTATATGATCATTTGTTTTATAAGCAATCTACCTAAGTTAAATATTGGGATAAACTGGAAAATTATTATATTTCAGAATATCCCTATACTAATTATAAACCATAAATTTAAAATTTAAAACTAAATTTACTGTTATTTTATTGCTATTAAAATACTTTTAAATTAGTGAAATAACATTTGTCTTGTCAGCTGAAAAGTTATATAATTAATTAAAAAGAAATTATATTTGTATTATATGAGGAGGATTTTAAATTGGAAATCAATTGCAAAAAAAGAAATTTTAAATCATTTGCTAAAAGTAAAAATATTGAAATTTCTGTTCAAAGGTATCTTATTGACGCATTAAGTTATATGGCACTCGGCCTTTTTTCTTCCCTTTTAATTGGAACAATTTTTAACACATTAGGAGATAACTTTAACATATCTCTTTTTACTGAAGTTATAAGCCCACTTGCTAAGCAAGTTACAGGTCCAGCTATTGCAGTAGCTATTGCATATGGACTTCAAGCTCCTCCCCTTGTACTATTTTCTTGTGCACTTGTTGGTGCTTGTGGTAATGAATTAGGAGGACCTGTTGGTGCATTTGTCGCTACACTTTTTGCAGTAGAAATTGGAAAATTAGTTTCAAAAGAAACAAAGGTAGACATATTAGTTACACCTGCTGTAACAATACTAATAGGAGTACTTGTGGCAGAACTTATTGGACCAGCAGTTTCTGCATTTATGACTTCATTTGGAAACATAATAATGCAAGCAACAACTATGCAACCTATAATAATGGGAGCTATTGTCTCTGCACTTGTCGGAATAGCTCTTACACTACCCATAAGTAGTGCAGCTATTTGTATGATGTTAAGTTTGGGAGGGCTTGCTGGTGGAGCAGCAACTGTCGGTTGTTGTTGCCAAATGATAGGTTTTGCTGTTATGAGTTTTAGAGAAAATGGAGTAGGAGGTCTTGTAGCTCAAGGACTTGGTACATCCATGCTCCAAGTACCCAATATAATAAAAAACTGGAAAATTTGGATACCACCTACAATAGCTTCAATAATACTTGGCCCATTATCTACAACAATATTTAAAATGGAAAATATACCTATTGGCTCTGGTATGGGAACTTGTGGATTAGTTGGACAATTTGGAACAGTAACTGCCATGCAAAGTGCTGGAAAAGGTGGCATAACGATGTGGGTTGGTATACTTTTACTTAACTTTGTACTTCCTGCTATTATAACTCTAATAATATCAGAATTTATGAGAAAAAAAGGTATGATAAAACCAGGCGATTTAAAATTAGATGTATAAATAAAAAAACTACTCCTTATTTTTTTATCAGTAATAAGGAGTAGTTCTTTTTATGAAAATTCCAACATTTTTTTCAATAACCAATCCATAGAACCTTTAACTTCATTCCACAGTACTATATTTTCATCATAGTAATAGACAGCTTCTCCCTTTTCTTCTGCTGTAACAAACTCTCTACCAAAGGCATTTCGCCAATCTATTAAATATAATCCAATATATTTGTTTTTATTTTTAGCACTTTTAATAGCATCACTTGCTAAAAACATATTTTTATTTTTAAAATAATAAAGAGCTTTGCTATACATCCATGTAGCAGACTTTTCTTCTTTATACATTTCAAATAAATTATTTATTGCTGTTCTATCATTTAACCTAATTAATACATTGAACAATTTATACCTTATTCCTTGTTCATCATCAGGATTGATTTCTATTAAATACTCTAATACCTTTCTAGCTTCTTTTAAATTATCAATACTCTCTAACTTCCTAGCAAGAGACTCAAGTGCTACCATATAAGCTCTAGTAGATATACCTTTCCAAAATCCAAGTTGTCTATCTTCTTTAGTAATCATGCTTTTCCCAATATTTACAGCTTCTTCCATATACCTAATTGACTCAATATGGTTTTTAGCTTCTTGTGATAGTTTAATATATCTTTTATAAAGTATTTTTTTCTTTTCTAACTCTAAATCTATGGCTTTGGATTTAGAATTACTCTCTCTTACCCAAAACTCAATATTAGAGATAGCAATAGTATCTTGATTTAAAAAGTCAATATTACAGACTTCCTTTATCAATGATGATTTATTGTTTATAGTGTTTAAAGAAACACCTATTTGTTTTGAAAATTCCTTTTTGGTTATATGTAATGGATGCTTCTTATTATATAAGAGATTTTGCTCCAAAACTATGTTTAATATAGCTGAAGACCATATATCAGCTCTAGAAGAATGAATTATCTCTTTATTATTATCTAAAAGGTCTTGCAAGATTTTAAAACTTATATCTTTATATTCTTGATTTAAATTGGAGTTGCAAAATCTATTTATCTTGTCTTTAATTTCTTCTATCTTGCTTGTCATAACTCCTCCTCCATATTTTACACATATAAAACTACTGCTACAAATTCAAGTTCTTCTTCCCCTATATTCTCTATAGAATGTTCTTCACCATCAGCAGTATATATTACATCACCTTCATTTACTTCTACAAATTCCCCATTATCAAAAACTTTACCTTTCCCCTTTAATATATAATATACCTCAAAATCAGTTGTATGGTCATGCACACCAATCGAACTTCCTACTGGTAAAGTTATCCTTTTAAATAATCTTCCTTTTCCTTTAAGCTCATCAATTTGTAATATGTTTTCAAGCTTAACTTTTCCAACACCACCAGTTAAATTTTCTTTTACTTCTACTTGTAATTCAGATTTCTTTCTTATCATAGCTCATCCCACCTGCCAAACAATCAATCTAACTACTAAATTGGCATATCCTTTCCATAATATGTTGTATTTTAATATAATAATAACATATATTCTTATAAAAAAATATTACTGAATCTATAAAATAATGCTATTTTTACATATTATTAAGGCTTTATTTTTTTATGCCATAAGTTGACGTCTTTATAAAAAAAACATATACTCATATAGTATGGAAAAATTTTGTTAAATTATTGGTCTGGAGGTTCTCGACATATGTCAGTTTTAAAAACTCAAGAAAAACTTAAACAGCCTAAGGATTTATATTTTTGTTGTTCAATATTTACATTTGTAGGACTTGCATACTATGGTATGAAATTAGTACTCTTATTATTTTTGGCTGAACAAGTATCTAAAGGTGGTTTAGGGTTAACACCAGCAGAATCTGCATCAATGCTTGCATCTTTCTTAGCATGGACTTATTTTTCTCCTGTTATTGGTGGATGGGTTAGTGATAGATTTTTAGGTCCAAAAAATTGTATTATGCTTGGAATGATAATGGTTTCAATTGGCTACTTTTTAGGATATCTGGCAAATAGCAAAATGGATGTAAACGTCATGATATTCTTGTCTGGATTAGGAATAGGTTTTTATAAGGGAAACTTACATACCTTAGTTGGAAACTTATATACTAATGATGACCCAAGAAAAGATGGGGCTTTTTCTATTACATATATGTCTACTAATCTGGGAACATTATTTGGCCCTTTAATCTGTGGTTTGGTCGCTAATGAATGGTTTGCTATGAAAAATGGTACTTCTATAAATATGTATGGTTACAGATATGTATTTTTATTTGCTTCAATTACTGTTTTAATAGGTTTGTTATTCTTTATATTTGGTCACAAAAAATTTTATAAATCTTCAAGTAATGAATTTAGTAGTCGAAAAGAAACTATAAAGAAATCATTAGAATATAAGAAATTACTTGCTTCAAAACCATTAACTTCAGTTGAGAAAAAAAGAATAATAGTAATATTAATATTAGCTTTTTTTACAGTATTCTTTTGGATAGCATATAACCAGGCTTCTATGTCTATAGCTTTGTATACAAAAGAACACATAAATCTGACTGTTGGTAATTTTCAAATACCAACCTCATGGATAGATTCATATAATGGTCTTCTATGCGTCATCCTTGGTCCTATATCTGCTTTAATCTGGGTAAAATTATCTCAGACTAAAAAAGGTGATTTAAGTGTACCTTCAAAAATGAGTCTAGGATTTATACTATTAGCTGTGGCATTTTTATTTATGATAGTCGCAGTTATACAAACAGGAACTGACCCTAATTCACTTCAGAAAGCAAGTGTATTTTGGGTAATTGGATTTTTAACATTCCAAAGTATAGGAGAGATTTGTTTTTCTCCAGTTGGATATGGCATGGTAAATAAACTTTCACCAGAAAAATATATTTCATTCCTAATGGGTGTTTGGTTCTTAGGTAAATTTGCAGCAAATAAATTGTCTGGTTATACACAGACTATTATAGACCACCTTGGTATGTTACAAGTATTTATAGTAATCCCTTCATTCTTATTGCTATTTGGAATTATATTACTTATAATGAATAAAAAACTTGTAGAATTATCAAAGTAAAAACTATGTTTAAGTTTAATAGATAAGATATCAAAAATCGAGGCATTAAAATGCCTCGATTTATTTATAGTATTCAATTACAAAACTATATAGCTCTAGTATAAACTTTTAACCATTCTCTTTCTTCACCAGTTAGGAAAGGAGATATTTTATCATAAACTAATTTATGATACCAGTTTAAATAATCTTTTTCATCTTGATTCATTAATTCTGGAACTATACCATCTAAATCAATAGGAGCTAATGTAACAACTTCAAACTCCATAAATTGACCATAAAAATTCTTTTCAGCTTTTCTAACTACTATTTCATTTTCTGTTCTTATACCATGAGAACCTTCTATATATATACCTGGTTCATTAGTAGTTACCATACCTTCTTCAAGAACTGCGCTATCAAATCTTTCAGGAACTACTCTCCATCTAAATCCATTTGGAGCTTCATGAACATTTAATACAAATCCTATACCATGTCCAGTTCCACATTGATAATCTATTCCCATATTCCACATACAGCTTCTAGATAATATATCTAGGTTGTACCCTCTACAACCATGTAAGAATTTAACCTTAGAAAGATTTATCATACCTCTTGCTACAGAAGTGAAATGTAATTTTAATTCATCACTTATAGGTCCTAATACTGTAGTTCTAGTTATATCAGTAGTTCCATCATAATATTGTCCACCTGAATCTACTAAGAATAGTCCTTCAGCTTCTAACTTATAGTTTGATTCTGGAGTTGCACTATAGTGCATCATAGCAGCATGCTCTTTATATGCAGCAATTGTATTGAAACTTGGTTCAAAGAATCCTTCTTGTTCTCTTCTTAGTCCCTCTAATTTTTCAGTAGCACTTATTTCAGTTATTTCCATCTTACCTACATTATTCTTTAACCAGTACATAAATTTAGTGAAAGCTACACCATCTTTAACATGTGAATTTCTTATATTCTCTAATTCTACCTCATTTTTTTGAGCCTTAAAGAACATTACTGGATTAAACTCATCAACTTTTTCAACTCCACAAGGTATATTATTGTAAATTGCATAGTTAATCTTAGTTCCATCAACTAAAACTTTTTCATCTTTATCTATATGTTTTACAAAATCATATACATCATTATATGGTCTTATTTGTACATTTTCTTTAGCCAATTCATTTAATATCTCTTCATTTAATTTACTTTCATCAACAAATAAATAAACTTCTTTTAAAGTTATCACTGCATAAGAAAGTACGACTGGATTGTATTTAACATCTCCACCTCTTATGTTAAATAACCATGCTATATCATCAAGAGTAGTTATTACATGAGTAGAAGTACCTTTTTCACTCATTTTTTCTCTCAATCTAGCTAACTTTGAACTAAAACTTTCTCCACAGTATTTAACATCTAATAAAAATGCTTTACTATCTGATAAAGCTGGTCTATCTGGCCATATGCTATCTATTAAATCATATTGGTATTCTACTTTTATACCTTTTTTAGATAATTTTTCAGCTAATGTAGCTCCTTCTTTAGCACATATAACTTTACCATCAAAACCTAAAGTTCCACCTTCTGGAATATTTGTATATAAATATTCATCAGTAGTTGGGCAACCTTCTTGTCCCATTTTAAATAATTTTATTGTACTTCCTTCTAATTGAGATTCTGCTTGTATAAAGTATCTTCCATCTGTCCATAATCCAGCTTCATCTTTAGTCACAATAACTGTTCCAGCTGAACCATTAAATCCTGATATAAACTCTCTTGATTTGAAGTAATCTCCTACATATTCACTTTGATGATTGTCAGAAGACGGAATCATATAAGCATCAATATTTTTTTCTTCCATAAGTCTTCTTAATTCATTTACTCTGTCTTTTATATTCACAACAAGACCTCCTCAAAATAATAGTTTGAATAACTAAATATATAAGTATGTAAAGTTCATTACATAAATTTTCCTTTTATATAATCTATATAAATCTTATACACTCTAATTATCACAATTATAATTTTAATTACAATATCTATCTGTGTAAAGCTTTTTTTTCATAATTAAAGAGGAAATTACGTTTGATTTTATATTCAAATGTAATTTCCTTTATTTTCACTAATTAAGTATGGATTATTTTGTTTCTGTTAACAAATCCATTGCCATTAATTTTGTCAACATATTTCTTAATCCAAGTAATATTAAACCAAAGATTATTAAGACTCCTGCTATTCCTCCAAAGATTTGTAAAAAACCTAATGTAGCTGTAAATCCAGCAATTTTTCCTGATAACAAACTAGCAAAAAAACTTGTCAGATACCATGCACCCATAGACAATGTAGCATATTTAGCTGGAGCTAACTTATTAAACATTGCAAGACCTATAGGAGACAAAAATAACTCCCCTACAGTTGTAAATATATAGGTTACTACTATAAAAAGTATGCTAGCCTTTATTGTTCCATCTGAACCATTGGCTAATGTGGCAAATACCATAACTATAAAACCAAGACCCATTATTATCATTCCTAATCCCATTTTAACTGGAATAGAAAAATCGCCTCTTTTAGTATTAGATAATTTAACCCACAAAGTAGCTAATACAGGGCATAACGCTACACATAATATAGCATTTAATGATGTAAGCCATGCCACTGGCATTTCAAATCCAAATAGAGTTCTATTTACATTATCTCTTACATAAATCATAAATGAACTTTGTGTTTGATAGTATGCTGTCCAAAATAAAACTACAAATAAGAATAACACAACCATTGCTACTATTCTATTTTTCTCTAATTTAGTAAGTGGCCCATACTCAATTTTTTCACCTTTATTTCCCTTAGTAACTGGATGTTTTCCAACTTCTTTTAGTAGCTTTGGCGCAAGAAGTGTAAATATAATCATACCAAGCATCATACCTATACCACAAACTAAGAATGCCATCTTATATCCATAAGACACTATATCTCCGTTTACTCCTCTTACTGCAAATACATTATCAGAAAGCAATCCACATATGATTGGAGCTATGAATGCACCTACATTTACTGCCATATAGAATAAACTATATGCTGCGTCTTTTCTTGATACCTCGGTTTTAGGATATATATCACCAACTATATTGGAACAACTTGATTTAAAAAAACCATTTCCTAAAATGATTATTGATAGGCCTACCCAAACCATACTAATAGATGTAGACGATGCAAACAAAACAAAGTCACCTATTGCTATTAAAAGTGCACCTATAGATATACATTTTTGTTGACCTAAAACTTTATCTGCCAACCAACCACCAATTAATGGTGTAAGATATATAAGACCTGTAAACAAACCAAACATTGAAGTTGCTTCTTGAGTAGAAAGTCCTAGACCACCTTGAGCTACACTCGCTGTAAAAAATAATACCAACAAAGCTGTTAATCCATAATAACTAAATCTTTCCCATAAAATTGTCATACAAACAAGCCAAAAACTCTTCGGATGACTAGCTTTTTTAGATACGCTTTCAGTATTTGACATAAAAAAACGCCCCCTTATTATTTTTATAGTTAAATTCAGTACATAAGATTAGCTTAATCATTTTAACACATACTTATAATAGCATCTTTTTTTATATTACTCAATAGATTATTGTTAATATTTTCATTTTTTTATTATTATTTTTAAAATTATGAAAAATATTATTTTTTAAGTATTTTTAAAGAATAACTTTAGTATATATATTTGAATAGTATTTTTTTAGCTTTTAAATTTTTTTATTTATTTTTTTTATATTTTATATAGATTTTCAATCAAATAATTTAAATTCAAAATACGTTTTCATCGTTAATTTATGCATGTTATTTTTTTATAATTTCATTTTTGAGCGATTTAATTTTATGGAAAAATAATAAAAGCTGTTTAAGTTCTCTATTTAAGAACAAAAACAGCTTTTAGATATATATATTAATATTTTCTTCTTTTTAATAAATTGACTTATTCTATTGCTTTGCTTTCATTTGATATTTATCTGTAAGTTTTACGTTGTATTTTTCCTTTAAATCATTTATAAGTAAGTTTTGCTTTTCTGATGTTAAAGTACTTACTAAATCTGATTTTACTTCTTCAAATGGTTGATATTTTTCATCTATTTTCTTAATTATATGGTATCCATAATCACTTTCTACAAGCTTACTAGATATTTCTCCTTTTTTCAAAGCAAATGCAGCTTTTTCAAAAGATTCTACCATTTGACCTTTCCCAAAGAATCCTAAATCTCCACCTGATTCTGCACTACTATCTTCAGAATACTTTTTAGCTAGAGTAGCAAAATCTTCTCCAGCTTCTGCTTTTTTAAGTATTTCTTCTGCTTGTTTTTTAAGTTCAGCTTTTTTACTATCACTGACCTGTTTACCTTTATCATCAACAGTTTTTATTAAAATATGTGAAGCTCTAACTTGTAAATAATTGCTCTTGTTTTTATCATAATAACTTTGTGCATCTTTATCTGTTACCTTTGATGCTTCATTTAAGTATTTGGATGCTATTAGTTCTTTTTTCATATCGTCTTTTATATATTTCTCAGTCAAGTCAAATTGCTTTAGAAATTCTTCTTTTGTCATTCCCATTGCAGATTCTATACTAGACATTAGATTATCATATTGAGCATTTAATTCGTCATCAGTTATGCTTATCTTTTCTTTTGCTGCTTCTGAGGATAATATATCTGATGTAATCATAGTCTCAATCATATTTGATTCATACGAACGTATTTCATCATCACTCATAGTATTTTTTGCATTTAAATAAAATAATGGCTCCATTCTTTTTCTTAACATTTCCCCTGTAATTTTTTTATCCCCAATAGTAGCTACTACTTCATTACTATTATAACGCTTTGAAGTAGCTGGTAATTTTCTTCCAGCTTCTTTTCCAGAGACATAGCCTCCACCCAAGCAAATTGCCCCTACTGCAACAATTGCTATAACTGCTTTAAGTTTTTTACTACTTAATTTTATTTCTCTTTTCTTGACTTTGTTGTCAGTATTTGTTTCACCTGACACATCATCTTGTTTAGAACTTACATTTTCTGAATTTTTAATTTCATTCAATGTATTCTCTTTTGAATTTTTTTCTTCAGACATTAATATCCTCCTTAATTTTAATTGTACAATACTTCACTTTTATTATTTTACATTAAAATAATATTAAATGTGTGAATCAGAAATGAAACTCTCATGAATTTAAAATGAAATTAAATATTTCTTAAACTATATCTTATGAAATTTCTTCCTATTTTTGTATCTCCATACTTTAACATTTGTATAACTTCATTTTTTTCTTTTTGCAAATAAATAGAACATTCTTCTAAAGACTTAAATATCTCTAATACTTCGCCTTTTTTATTTACTAATTCAATCTTTTTCTTTCCACCTCTTTTGATTATAGACTTATATTTTTTAAAGTATTCATCGTATTCTTCATCAATACATTCAAACTTATAATTCATTTTTATTGTTTCAATCTTATCATTAGTTAAAATTTCATTTCTCTTTTTATCAGAAAGTCTTGTACTAAATATTTTGTCATTAAGAATATTAAATATCTCAGATGGAGATTTACTATTTTCTAGATAGCTCCATTCATTTTTACAGTATTCTTCTACCTTTAACACTTTACTTAAATAATTTATAGCTTCTCCAAAGTAATCCATATATCCATATTTTAAATTTTCTCTTATGTAGCCAAGTGGTACCTTAAGATTTTTACTACATTGAATGTGAGTATCAAAAATCTTCTCTTCTTTAGTATATAGGTTTATTGCTTTTATACTTCTTCCTCGTCTTATTTTTATTTCTTTTATGTAATTTAAATCTTCTTTTGTCAAGTATTCATTTGTATCACTTACTTGTTTTTCTTCAACTTCAATAGTGTCTGTTACTAGAATATTATTTTCACTTTGGTCAATTTCTTCAAGTTCTTTAGAATCTGTTTTTTTACTTTCAAGCAGTATTTCTTTTTTATTTAATTTGATAAATTCCTCAGTAATAAACACTTCTTTTTTATCTAATTCTGTGGTATTTTTATTAATTAGTATTTCTTCGCTATTTATACTTTTCTCTGCTATTTCCGTATCATCAGTTTCTATTTCTACTTTATTTAAAGTTATATCATCATCATTAACTATTAATTCTTCTTTGTCATTATTTATTATTAATTCTTCTTTAGATAAGACTTTGTTTTTATTATCATATACTACTTCTTTGCTTAACACTTCATCTTCTTTATCAGACAAATGTTCTTCTTGGTTTAAAGACTCATTTTCTTTACTTATAACTTCCTCTTTACAGTATAATACTTTTTTTTCGTTATCAATTAAATTTTCTTCATATAAAATTTTTTCATTTTTTAATATTATTTCACCTTCTTCTTTTGCTTCCTCAACTTTTTGTCTCTTTTTCATAATACCAAACCACTTTTTTAACACTCAATGTTCCTCCTAATACTTTATCTACTCTTTATATTATCACATAAAATATTACTATTTTTAACAATTCCTTAATTTTTAATTACTTACAAATATAAAAATTATATTTATATAATTTATTTTTAATTACTTGTCAAAAATTCATCAACATCTGTAACCATAAAACTTTTATAAAACCCTTTTATCAGCCAAAAATATAGCCTTTATTTCATAGTAATTATATCATGTTTTTATAATATATTATCTTTTTTAAATTTTTTACTTCTTAATACTATTAAAGATACAATTTATAATATATTTTATCAAATAACAACAGTATACTAACACAAGTGTGACAATACTAGATGTTGTAAATTATGGATAGTAAAATAGGATAAAATACTTTCTATTTATGGAGTAAAATTTATAAAAAATGCGAAACGTAAACTTTACATACAATAAAGAATGGATTTAATTAGTCATATAATTTCTTAAACTTCATATGACTAATTAAATCCATTGTAATTAATTTTAAACTATGCATTTGATTTTTTTATTATAAAAGGAATAGTTATAATTGTACCTATTAAAGCATCTACCATATCAATCATAGTATCTTCTAGTCCCCCAGCTTGTGTAGTAGTCCCAATAAAAGTATCCATTAGAAATTCACCTATTTCCCACAAACTAGCCACTCCCATACTAAACATAAATACAAATATAACTAAAAATATTTTACTCATCTTACTTACATCTTTCTGTATATAAAAATATTTAATTGTAGAAAATGCTACAATACATGATATTATACCCGACCATAGATGTAAAAAATCATCATAATAATTTATGTCATAAAAATTAAAACAAGTCCCTAATAATGATGCAAACATTATAAATAATGCAAGTACAATATATAATTCATTGCTCAAAAGTCTTTTATTTTGCCTATTTAAAATACTCAGTATAAAAGTACCAATTAAGCTGATTGCTACTAAACCTACACTTCCAAAAGCTCTATTTGTAGCAAAAAATATGGCACATAAAACATATACTATATAAAGTAAAATGGTTATTGGCTTTAAAAGTTTATTCATAAATAATTTACCTTTCCAAAACATTCTATATTCTATAATAACTTAGGATTAACATCATTATCGCCATGACCATAAAGTTTTAATGGCTTAAGTGCTGGACCTTCAAGTATATTTCCCTTATAGTCAAATCTTGAACCATGACATGGACAATCCCATGTTTTTTCTTCACTATTAAAATTAAGTTCACATCCTAAATGAGTACATGTGGTATCTACAATATAAAAATCTCCTCTATCATCTTTGTAAACACCATATCTTTTTCCATCAATGTTAACAATCTTTCCTTCACCACTACTTTTAGGCATATCTCCACTACCTATTTTTAACTTTCCAGTGACATAATTCATTGCTACATTTGCATTTTCCTTTATAAAGTCCTTTGAAAAATAACTACCTAATCTTGAAGGATTGAAAGTATCTTTATAGTCAGAAGTTTTATTTATTATTAAATCCTTTATTATTATTCCTGCAGCAGTTCCATTAGTCATTCCCCATTTAGAAAATCCTGTAGCTACATAAATATTATTCTCTCTTTTATTGATATAACCTATATAAGGAACATTATCAAAACTCATATTGTCTTGAGCAGACCATTTATATTTAAAATCTTCCACCTTAAATACTTCTTTACCATAACGTTCTAAATCATCAAATATTTCTTCTTCAGTTCCACCTTGACCAACTTTGTGGTCTCCTCCTCCAAAGATTAATAAGCTGTTACTTTCATCATTACATTGTCTAAAAGTTATTGCTGGGTCATCTATACTTATAAATATACCCTCTGGCAATTCATTTTGTAGGACTGCAACCATTAAATAAGCACGTTCTGCATATTCCTTTGCAAAATAAAAATTCAATCCATCATACCATGGACTATGAGATGAAATTATAACATTTTCAGCTTCTATTATATTATTATCTCTAGTCTTAACTCTACATATAGCTCCTTTTTCTAGGTCTACTATTGGCGTATTTTCATATATTTTTAGACCTAAATTTACTGCTACTTCTGCCAGACCATCAACATATTGCTTTGGATTAAATTGACCTTGATTAGAAAAACGAATAGCTCCTTTTACATCTAATGGAATATCATTTATAGTTTCATGATATTCGCAATCTATATCTATTTTTTTACATGTACGATATTCATCTTTAATATCCTTTATAGCTTCTTCCTTCTCTGTAAAAACAAAAGATGGAATCCTTTGGAAATCACATTTTATATTATTTTCACTGATTATTTTCTCAATCAATTTTAAAGCTTCATTATTTGCATTATAATATGATTTAGCTTTATCTAATCCATATTTTTTCTCTATTTTAGAATATACTATATCATGTTGACAAGTTACTTTACCAGTATTTCTTCCTGAAGTTCCATATCCTATTTTATCAGCTTCAACAAGCGCTACTTTTTTACCTTCTTTTGCTAATAGATATGCAGTTGTTAATCCAGTTATTCCTCCTCCTACTACTAGACATTCTACTTTTATATTCTCACCTAATTTTTTATATTCTTTGGGACTTGAATTTAAAACCCAATACGATTCATTCATTTTAAATACTCCTTTACATGTTAAATAATAATAGTTTTTCCATCATAGAGTTTATTTATTATAAATAATATAAAAAAATAAACACAAGACTATAGATTATTTGTTTATCATGTTCTCAAAGATGCTATAGTTAACCAATCTTATTATATAATTTAAAATTCTTTTGAGATTACTTTTAATTGATTTTTCTTTAAGGAGGTTTATTTTTCTCTCTATCAATTTATATGTCTATGAAATATATAGTTGATTTTTATATAGTAATATATTACCATTGATATTGTAGGAGGATTATGTAGTTAATGACACTAAAACAAATATTCAAAAAAATAAAATGGAGGTTTTATGAAAAACAAAATAATTATAGGCATTACTTGTTTATTTATATTGCTAATGTCTGGGTGTACTTCAAAACATACAACAGAAATAAATGTATTAGCCACTACCGATTTACATGGTAACATCCCTTATGAATTAACTTCTTATGTAAGGAAACAAAGAGAAAAAGATAAAAATATAACTTTAGTAGATGCTGGAGACTTCTTTGACCGTGGAGTAGCTTTAGGTAGTAGTATGGATGATTATTCTAATGCTATGCTTAAAGATAACAACAACAAAACTGAAAGCTATATTGAAACTCCTATTTCAAAGGACATGAAAGAAGTCGGTTATGATGCTGTAGTTCTTGGTAATCATGAATTTATCTCCCTTAATAAATATCATTTAGATAATATGATATCTGATTTTGAAAAACAAAAAATAGATGTATTATCAGCTAATACTTATAAGAAAAATGGGGATAGCTATACAAAACCATACATAATAAAAAATATTGATACACCAGAAGGAAATGTAAAGCTAGGAATTCTTGGACTTACTATAAAAGAAGTTGGTGAAGGAAAACAGCTAAATGAAAATGGAGAACTTGTGGATTCTAAATCTTTAGAGCTAAAAGACCAAGAAGGTTATGATGGTGAACTATATATGAATGATTTAGTAGAAGATGCCAAAAAGTGGGTAAAAATCATGGAAAAAGAAAATCCAGATATAATAGTAGCTGTTGCACACACAGGTGAAAAGCCTAAAAAACCTAAAAATCCAGGTAATAGAATACAGGATTTAGCTCAACAAATTGATGGTATTGATGCGATAGTTGCAGGACATAATCATGTTCAAATTGAACAACACGATTATAAAAACACATCGGGAGAAAAGGTTATAGTTACTGAACCAGGAAAACATGGAGAATGTATTTCTAAAATTAACTTTAAGTTAGAAAAAAATAAAGATAAATGGAGTGTAGTTGACAAATCTAGTGAGTTAGTTAAATTTGAGAAAAATGAAGAAGATGAGAAATTCGGACAATTCGCTTCTTCACTTATGAAAGCTAGTGAAAACAACAATGAAATAAGACTAGCAAAGGTAATGCCTCCTGAATGGGATAAAATATTTATCTTTAAGTCTGGAACATCAGCAAACGATATATATAAAGCTGTAGGATATAAATGGAGAAATATATCTTCTCCAAAAGATAGAGATATGGTACAAATTGTTGTTATGAACAATAATAAGCCTGTTACTTATCTATATGGAGAATCAGAGCTTATGCCACTTAGTATAAAATGTGATGAATCAGAGTATAAAGACAATGTTGTGACTATTTATCCTAATAAAAATGATAAATTCAAAGTTATAAAAGGTGAAAGAAAATATGGTATTGATTTAGAGCATATAGAGTAGAACTAAATTAGCAAGACTCTAGTGACTAAGACTACTAAAATATATTATAAGTTATGTCAGCTAGCTGACATAACTTATAATATATTGTGAAAAATTAAAATGAGTGATTTGAAACAAATAAATGTAATTAAAAAATATAAATACACCAAATTATTTAAATTTACATATGAATAAAATTAAACAAAATATGTAATGTGTAGATAATTTAATAATAAAATTGAAACCATCAGAAAAATTTTAATCTTTGTTAATTATAATATTCTAAGTAATATATTTATTATAAAAAAAGTGAGTAAACTCTGTATATCAGACTTAACTCACTTTTTTATATAAACCCTTATCTTATGATAATTCAATAATATATTAAATTTTATAAAACATCATATTTTTATTTATTAAACAGATTTTAGTTATTATGCTCTTTGATTCAATGGTTTTTTAAGCAGTGCTAAAAGCATCATTCCAACTATAGCACCTACAATTATAGCTACTATATATCCAAGAGGATGAGTAACTACTGGTATAACAAATACTCCTCCATGAGGCGCACGAAGAGCTGCATTAAATAACATACTAAGTGCTCCTGCTACTGCTGAACCTCCAACACAAGCTGGTATAACATGAAGTGGGTCTCCAGCTGCAAAAGGTATTGCTCCCTCTGTTACAAATGATAACCCCATTACATAGTTAACTTTACCAGACTCTCTTTCTTCTTTTGTAAATCTATTTTTGAAAAATGTAGTTGCAAGAGCTATCGCAAGTGGTGGAACCATACCACCAGCCATTACTGCTGCCATTATTTCAAATTGCCCTGATTCAAGCGATGCTACACCAAATACATAAGCTGCTTTATTTACAGGTCCACCCATATCTACAGCCATCATTCCGCCTAACACTAATCCTAAAACTATTTTTGAAGTTCCACCTAAACTATTTAGGAATCCAACCATAGCATTATTAATTGCTGTAACTGGAGGTATTACTAGAAATGTCATTATAACACCCATCAAAAGAGTTCCAAATAAAGGATATAATAATACTGGTTTTATTCCTTCTAATGAAGTTGGTAATACGTTAAATATTTTCTTAAGTCCTTCTACTAAATATCCTGCTATAAAACCTGCAAGTAGTGCCCCTAGAAAACCTGAACCACCATCTCCTGCAAGAGCTCCTCCTACAAAACCTACAACAAATGCAGGTCTATCAGATATAGAATATGCTATATAACCTGCAAGTACAGGTAACATAAATCCAAATGCTTTATCCCCAATTCCCTTAAAAAATGCTGCTATTGGTGTATTTGAACCAAAATGTGAAGGGTCAATAGAGTAATCATCAAGTAAGAATGCTAAAGCTATAAGTATACCTCCACCAATAACAAATGGCAACATATTAGATACACCATTCATTAAATGTTTGTATACTTTTCTAAATCCACTTTCACTTTCTTCATCTGATTCGTTGTGACTTCCTTCTCCTCCTCCATGATAAATTGGAGCATCTCCATTTACAGCTTTATCTATAAGTTCTTCCGCTTTGTGTATACCATCAGCAACCTTAGTTTTTATAACTTTTTTGCCATCAAATCTAGCCATTTCAACATTTTTATCTGCTGCTACTATTATACATGTAGCATTTTCTATCTCTTCTTTTGTAAGTCTATTCTTAACTCCTGCTGAGCCATTAGTTTCTACTTTTATAAAGATACCTTTACTTTCAGCCATTTTATTTAAACTTTCAGCTGCCATAAATGTATGTGCTATTCCTGTTGGACACGCTGTTACTGCTAAAACTTGAGGATATTTACTAATATTTTTATCTTTCTTATTTACAGTATCTTCTTTACTAATTTCTTCATCCTGATATTCTTCACTGAATTTTTCTCTTTCTTTTTTATCTATTATTTCTTTGAATTCTCTTGCTGAATTTGAATTTATAAGTTTATTTCTAAAATCTTCATCCATAAGTATTGTAGATAATCTTGATAATACTTCAAGATGTGTATTATTAGCTCCATCTGGTGCAGCTATCATAAAAAATAAATTTGACAAGCTTCCATCAAAAGATTCATAATCTATACCTTCCTTTGATACCGCAGCTGCTATACAAGCTTTGTCAACTGATGTAGTCTTAGCATGAGGAATAGCTACACCTTCTCCAATGCCTGTTGTACTCATCTCTTCACGGGCTAAAATTGCTTTCTTATAGTTTTCTTTATCATTTAAATTACCACTATTTGCAACTAAATCAACTAGTTCTTCTATTACTTCTGGTTTGTTTTTTGACTTTAAATTTAATTTAATTGATTTTTCATCTAATAAATCTATAATTTTCATAAGTTCTCATTTCCTCTCTATATATTTTTTATGTTATTTTTAAAATCTTTTAACAGATATTTCGTTTACTAATTTATCAATACATTTTCTTTCAGCTAAATCATATGAAAAAGCAGTTGCACTCCCTGAGGCTGCACCTAATTTAAGAGCATAATCATATTCACCAGTACTTAGATATCCAGATATAAATCCTGCTACCATAGAGTCTCCTGCTCCTGCAGAATTTTTTACAGCTCCTTTAGGTACATCACTTATAAATACTTCATTATCTTCTGTAATCAGTAATGCTCCATCTTTACCCATGGATACTAAGACATTTTCAGCTCCCATTTCTTTTAACTTTTTAGCATACTTTACTATATCTTCATTTGAATTTAATTTGACATCAAACATTTCCTCTAGTTCATCATTATTAGGTTTAATTAGGAAAGGCTTATATTTTAAGACATTAAGAAGAAGATTTTTTGTTGCATCTACAACAATTTTTATATTCTTTTCTTCTAGCCTAGACATTATATTTTCATATAATTTTTCATCCAAAGTAGACGGTATACTACCTGCCAATATTAAAATATCATCTTGATTTAATTTATCAAGTTTTTTATATAATAGATTGATATATTCATCACTTATATTGGGTCCTTGTCCATTAATTTCGGTTTCCTCTGACACTTTTATTTTTACATTTATTCTTGAAAAACCGTTTTTCAATTTTATAAAGTCTGTCTTTAATTTTTTTTCCTCCAACGTCTTTACTATATATTCACCAGTAAAACCACTTATAAAACCTAATGATGTATTGTCATGTCCAAGTTCTTTAAGTATACAAGATACATTTATACCTTTTCCTCCTGGATAAACGTATTCTTCATTTACACGATTTGTGCTTCCTCTATTTAATTCATCTAATTTAACTATATAATCTATTGATGGATTTAATGTTACTGTATAAATCATTTTGCCACCTCTTTTTATTTATTTATCTTATGTTTAATATCTTAACTCCATATTAATATTCCTGAAAGTCAAAAAATTTCTCTTAATTAAAAGAGAAATTTATCGTTTTCATCTTATTTAGTTTTATATTATCCAAATTTACATGTGTATATACAGCACCATGCTGTATATATCTCTATTTAAACATGTTTACAAATTTTTCGAAATTGCTATTTTCACATATGCTTATAACTTTTGCTATAGAATCCACTCTTTTGTATATGTTTGAAAATATAACTTCATAATCTAATATTTTATCTTTATCAAGTGCCAACATTATTATTAAGCGCACATCTGATATTTCCCAAGCAATTGGTTTTTTTAGTATTCCAATTGCTATTTTATTATCAAAAACCTTTCCAATAGCTCCATGTGGTATAGATACCATGTTGCCTATTTCTGTTGTTGCTATTTTTTCTCTCTCAAAGTAAGAGTTTTTCATATCATCATCTATATAACCTTTTTGTACAAGTTCACTTGCCATAAAATCTATAACTTCTTCTTTATATTTAAAATCTAAATCAGTAAAAAACAACTCACTATCAAATAAGTTTTTTATATCTAAATCCAAATATATATTGCCTGTTTCTATATATTTTTCAATTAATTTAATTTCCTTTTCACTCAACATTGGAGATATGTTTATTACTGGTATATCACCTATTTCAATAGGTACAGTAGATATTACAAAATCAACATCTATAACCTTTACATATTCAACTAGATATGAAGGAATAATTTTTAATATTTCTAGCTTTTCTCTAAATATATTATCTAATTTAGCTTTTATTAACATTGAGGTGCCTATACCTGATGTACAAACTATTATCGCTTTGAAAACCTTATCTTTATTATTATAGGATGCTCTCTCAATAGCACCTCCTATATGTAGAGCTATATTTGCAACTTCATCTTCGTTGATTTCTATTTTTAAATCTTGTTCTATTGTTTTTTTAGCTATATTAGCTAATTCAAACGCAAATGGATACTTTATTTTAATATCTTGTGCTATTATAGGTGATTGATTCATGCCTAACTTTATTTTCTTACACAAGCTACTGATATGCTTATATAGATATTCTTCAAATATATCATCATGACTTATATCTATTGATGTAGCTAGCTTTAAATTTTTACAAAACGTTCTTATTGAATTTATTATGATTTCTTTGTTCTGTTCATTTTCTAATATTAAACTTCTCTTGTAGCTATAGGTTTCTACATATTCCTTTATAAATTCTTTTTCATCATACTTATGCCTGCTCAAAATAACTAATATATTATTTAATACATTCTTAAATTCTATATCAGTTAGTACTAATCCATTTTCATTTAATACATCTAATAGTATTTTTTTTATTATTAACTTTTTTTCTTTTATATCATCATTTAAAAAATCATTTAGACTGAGTTGATTGTCTCTCTTATTACTTAAATCAATTATACAATTTAATATCTTATCTTCATTTTCAGAAATACATATACCTTGTTTATGCTTAGATTTAACGGAAATTGAATACTTATCCAATATCCTCTTTACTTCTTTTAAATCATTTTTTACTGTTGAAACACTTACATACATAGAATCTGCTAAATCTTCAAGCCTTATAGTATTTTTTTCTTCATTGCTTAAAGTTAGTATTTTTCTGATTATATATTCTACCCTATCTACATCATCATAAAGGTTACTATTTAAATTCACTTCATCAAAGCTTCCCTCTAACTTATAACCAACACCTCTGATTGATAAAATTTTACCATTTTTAAGCTGTTTGTTAATATCCTTTATTTCATTTTGTATAGTCTTTGAAGAGCACCCTATTTCTTGGCTTAAGGCAAGTCCACTCATTGTATCTTTTGAATTTAACAGTATCTTTATTATATTTATCTGTCTAGCGGTTATATTTAAACTCATAAAATCACCTTTTACTCTAGATATTGATTTCTCAAATTTTTTATCTCTTCTTTATTTAAATTAAATTCTCCATACAGATACTCTTCTACACTATTGTATTCCTCATCAATTCTTCTAAAAGCTGTCTTCATATATTCTTCATTTACACCAAATATATAATTTAATCTTACTTTTGGAATATCTTTAAATTTAGGTTTATATTCTATAAACCTTTCTATTTCCTTGTCTGCAAACTCATTGCTTTTTAGATAATCTTTCATTATATTTTCTCTTGATACACCCAAAATCATAAGAATTATAGCACTTCCTACACCAGTTCTATCCTTACCAGCTGTACAATGATTTAGTATTGGCAAATTAGAGTAATCTTTTATAAGTTCTACTAGTTTTTTATATGAAGGATTATTTACAGGTAGATTATAATAGCTATTATTTAGCATATTAAACGCACCATCTTTTTCAAATAACCCATCAATCATATCTTCTATAGAACCAAAACGACCTCCTGATTCTTCTAATTCTCTCATTGCGGGAATTCTTATATTTTTTATATTTGATATTATTGTTGATGGATGTTTACGAGCCTCTTCATCACTTCTATAATCAAATACGTATTTGATATTTAATTCTTTTAAAACCTTTATATCGTTCTTACTCAAATTTGATAATTTTGCAGACCTATAAAATAAACCATACTTTACAGTTCTACCATCCTCTGTTTTATTTCCACCTAAATCTCTAAAGTTTTTCATCTTACCACCTCTTAAAAATTATCTATCATATGATAAGTTATCTACTATATTTAGCTCAAACATTATAAATTAATTTTATCACAATTTTATGCTATTTATTTAAAATATTTTTTCCTATCTGCTTATTAATTGTAAAATACAAAAGTATATCTTTATACAAAATTAACCTAAATTTTACATAATTTATTTACTACATAGAAGCTTTATAGTTTATAATCAATATACAGTAGTATTTTATATAAATAAGACATATTTTAGAGTACTATTAAATACATTGGAGGTTTTATATTATGGACATTCAAAAACAAAAGAGCTTTATAATTAAATTTACATATGTAGTTTTAATAGCAAGTATTATATATGTTGTGTTAAAATTCTTATTTCCATTATTGATGCCTTTTGTGATTAGTTTTATCATTGCCTTTATTTTAAGACCTATTATAAAACTTATTACAGATAATACAAACTTAAATCGTACATTTATTTCTGCGGTAGTACTTTTAGCCTTTTACGGATTAGGAATCTTTTTATTAATTAGTTTTGGTGCAAAAATATTTGCAAGTATAAGCGACATATTTTTTAGACTTCCTGACATATATAAATCAGGTATACAGCCAACACTAAATACTTTATTTTCTAAGATAGATGCTAGTACACCTAATGTTAATCTAGCATTGATACTTGGTTGGGATAATATCAGTCAATCTATGATGTCTTTAGTTGCCTCTATTTCAACAAATGCACTTAATGCTATTGCAAGTGTTGCAAGTAAAACCCCTGCATTTATGTTGAAACTTATTATAACTTTAATTGCTTCTTTTTTCTTTACATTTGACTATCAAAAAATAGTAAACTTTATTTTAAGACAGTTTCCAGAAAAGAGTCAGTCGATGATAATCAATATAAAAAATAGTAGTATCAATGCTATTTTAAAATTGCTAAAAGCATATGCCATACTACTATCAGTAACATTTGTAGAACTTCTTATTGGTCTTAATATCCTACAAGTTGAAAATGCATTTACTATATCTGTCATCGTTGCGCTTGTTGATATTTTACCAGTATTAGGTACAGGAAGTATCTTAACTCCTTGGATGATTATTTCATTAATCAATGGTAATATACATTTGGCAATAGGACTTTTAATACTATACATAATCATAACTGTTGTTAGACAAATATTGGAGCCAAAAGTAGTAGGACAACAAATTGGTCTGTATCCTTTAATAACCCTAATGTGTATGTTTGTTGGTGCTCAACTATTCGGAATAGCTGGATTATTTGGATTTCCTATCGCAGCTACAATCATTAAAAACCTACATGATAATGAGATTATTACTGCATTTAAATAACTTAAAATCAATATTTTTATTTAAACTTAAAATAGTGAGATATGTATTACACATCTCACTATTTTTCTACTTTGCACATATAGTATCAATCATTTCTTTATATTCATTTTCATTATTTAAAAAATCAATATTTTTAAATTTTTTTCGCATCTTCTCTTTAATTTCCAATGAATAAGATATCGTATATGGAAGAAATCTCTCTATTTTTTTTATATATTCTATAGAAAAAAATTCAGCATTATAAGCTATAGAAAACAAAATCAACATTAAACAATCATTTTTTATCATATCTGTTATAGCTTCATTTCTACTGTTAATTTTAAAGTTATCTATTAATTCAATAGTAAAGTTTATTAACTTATTTGCAATTTCATCCAATAACCCCTCTTTTGACATCTCTGTCATAATAGTTTTATGATTATACTTTAAGTCTTCTTTTATATCCTGTAAATCATCAGATATTTGTAATAAAAATCCATAACCAATACAAAACTTTATCTCTTCCTTTGTCATAAGCCCATTTATTAAATATCCATCTACTAAAACAGATGAACCTCCCTTTTCAGCAGAAATGGATAATATTTCATCTTTATGCAAATAAGTCTCTTTATCCTGCTGTTTTAAACTCTTTACTTGGCTTCTAAATATTAATAACAGTGACTCATATATTTCTTTGAAATCCTCTCTAGGATAAACCTCTTCAATATAATCTATCATCTGAGATACTTTACTTTCATGACAGTTATTAGGTTTAATTTGTTCTCCTAAGAGTCTTTTTTCTAACCAACTATTGAATAAAGTTTTATCTATTTCATTTGTCTTTGTATTATCTAAATAATTGTCTGTATATGGATATAACATACTATATGCAAAACTTGCTTTTGAATAATAAACATCTTTTCCAAATAATAATTGTAGCGCATTTGAAATCCATACATTCCTCATGGCCTGCATAATATCCTCTATAGGTAAATCATCATCAAATCCTCTAGCATCTCTGATAAATTGTTTTGTTATTTCTAAGAATTTTTTTCTATCTTCTACATTCATTTTCTCTAATTTAAAAATATTCTCTTTTTCTAGTGTTTTTTGCAAAAAAGCTTCACCTTTTTTTATCCACATTTTTCTTAAAACAACATCACTTGGATACTTTTCTAAATGAACTGATACTTTATCTATCAATTTATCTAATTCGTTTTCACACTTTTTTTGTGACTCTTCACTATATGTTTCTATTTCTTTACATAATTCAATACTTGAATTATTCCATATATCTTTACATTCGTCACAATAGTATTTAAACATATAATTTAATCTCATTTGACATCCCTACTTTCATGTCTAAACTATACCCTATATTATATCAGTACATATAACTAATATATAGTTAAAGTTGTGATTGTGTATAATATTACCATGAAAACTATTTATTTTTTCAACTTAGCTAAGGCTTCTGCAAATGGATTATTAAATACTTCTTGATTTTTATTTTGATTTTTTATATATTGATTAACATCTTTCTTTGATGCTTTCTTTTTTTCTTCTTGTTTTCTTTTATTAAAAGAGGATAATTTTTCTCTATACCCACAGCTACAAGTAAAAATTCTTCCTTCACCTTCACCACGAAGCTCTAATTTTTTATGGCAATTAGGACATCTTGAATTAGTTGTTTGTGATATAGTTTTTCTAGTATTACACTCTCTATCTTCACAAATTAACATTTTACCTTTCTTACCATTTACCTCTAGCATAAATTTTCCACATTCTGGACATCTATTTTTAGTTAAATTATCATGTTTAAATTTGCTATCACTGCTTTTTACTTCTAATACAATAGCTTTTGAATAATCTTTCATATCATTTATAAATGTATTTTTATTAAGCTTACCTTTTGAAATATCTAATAATTTCTTTTCCCATGATGATGTAAGTTCTGGTGTCTTTAAGTCCACAGGAACTAAATCTAACAGTTGTTTTCCTTTTGATGTTATATATATATCTTTATTTTTCTTTTCCATCAAAAATGAATTGAATAATTTTTCTATTATATCTGCTCTAGTAGCAACTGTACCAAGTCCACTTTTCTCCATAGATGTTAAAAGTGTGGCCTCATTTAAGTATGGTGGTGGATTTGTCTTTCCTGAAGTCATCTTTAAACTTTTAACTTTAAGAATATCTTTTTCCAACACATTTGGAATGCTTTCATACTCATCTTCATCATCCATATCTTTATAGCTTTCTTTCCAGCCTAGATTTATTACTTTATTGCCCTTAGTTTTAAATGTCTCACCCTCTATAGTTGCATTTATAGTTGTCTGTTCATATTCAAAAGGAGGACCTAATACTGCCAAAAACCTTTTTACAACAAGATTATATATTTTTCTTTCTTTATCTGTAAAATCACTCATAAACACTTTTTGCTCTGTTGGTATTATAGCATGATGGTCTGTTACTTTTGAATTATCAACAAAAGACTTATTAGCTATAATATTACTTTTCAATAATTTATTACAAACCTTTGAGTAATCACTAACATTTACAGCTTTTATTCTATCTTTTAATGTTCCAACAATATCCGAAGTTAGATACCTAGAATCAGTTCTAGGATAAGTAAGTACCTTATGATGTTCATATAGTTTTTGCATTATAGATAATGTTTCTTTTGCTGAAAATCCAAACATTTTATTTGCATCTCTTTGTAATTCTGTTAAATCATAAAGTGCAGGTGAATATTTTTTCTTATATGATTTATTTACTTCAGATATTTTAATATCTAAATCTTTTACTTTTTTTGAGACACTTTCTATCTTTTCTTTACTAAAAGTTGAGGAACTATTGTTTTTATCATTCCAAATAAACTTTATATCTGAATTGCCCTTTGTTGCAATTATCTCCAATCCATAATACTCTTTAGGCTTAAAATTTCTTATTTCTTCTTCTCTTTTAAGTATCATAGCAAGAGTAGGAGTCTGCACTCTTCCACAAGAAAGTTGTGCGTTATACTTTGTTGTTAAAGCTCTAGTTGCATTTATTCCAATAATCCAATCGGCTTCTGCTCGTGCTATTGCTGAATAGTACAAATTTTCATATTCTTTGCCACTTTTTAATTTTGCAAAACCTTCTTTTATTGCTTTATCTGTACTTGAAGAAATCCAAAGACGTTTTAAAGGTTTTTTTACTTGAGACTTCTCTATTATCCATCTTGCTACAAGTTCTCCTTCTCTCCCTGCATCTGTTGCTATAACTATTTCATCTATATCATTTCTGTTCATTTGAGCCTTCACTGTATTAAACTGCTTTCCACTTTTTTTTATTACAACAGTCTTTAGATACTTAGGAAGTATTGGTAAGTCTTCTAAACTCCATGATTTGTATCTTTCTCCATAACTTTCAGGGTCAGCAAGTGTAACCAAATGACCTAGTGCCCAAGTAACAACATACTTTGGCCCCTCTATATATCCATTTTTTTCATTTTTCGAACCCAAAACTTTTGCTATATCTCTTCCCACAGAAGGTTTCTCTGCTAGTACTAATATTTTTCCCATTTTAAAATACTTCCTTTCTCTTCATTCAATCTTACATTATACTTAAAAGTTAAATAAATGGCTTTCTTAATATTGTAACTATAATATTACCATAATTAAAACACTTCTAATTAATTATTTAATATTTTCTTGTTTTTTTATTCTAAACTTATATTTCACTTAATTTATACAGCTTCTATTTTGTTTGTTTTCACGTATATTCTTTTCATTTATAAGTTTATAATTCGTAATTAGACTTATATTTTTATATTTTTTCCTTGTTTTTAAATTTTTTAGTTGACAAAACACAAAAACTTATATTACTATTATTAATACAATAAGCTATGACAAATCAATATCCGGTTAAGATTTTATAGAAGAGTTGCCATATGGCACACCGAAGGAGTAACACTCTCAGGTACTTTTTAAAGTAGGACTGTAAAATTTACGGAACTCTGGAGAGACCCATTATGGGCGCCGAAGGGGCAAGGCATTTGTGCTCAATCTCTCAGGCAAAAGGACAGGGATTATCTACCAAAACTAGTATTATTAATACTTTTATTTTGGTTGCTAATTAGTGTATATCCAGAGCTGAATCTATTTTAGATTTAGCTTTTTTTATTACACTAGAAATTATTAATAAATTATACTAATTTCCTGTCAATTACTTCATTAAAAATTCTATTGATTGTGTAAAGCAAAAAAATGAGGGAGTGTTTTTATGAATCTAATTGATATTTTAAACAAAGTTGATGCTTTTATTTGGGGACCGCCCCTATTGGTACTACTAGTTGGTACTGGTATATTACTTACTGTTAAACTTGGAGTTGTACAAATAACAAAACTTCCACGTGCCCTTAAGTTAATATTCGCTGCTGAAAATAAAGGTAGTGGTGATGTTTCAAGTTTTGCAGCTTTATGTACTGCATTGGCTGCTACAGTTGGTACTGGTAATATTGTTGGTGTTGCCACAGCTATTAAAGCTGGTGGACCTGGTGCACTTTTTTGGATGTGGATAGCTGCATTCTTTGGGATGGCTACTAAATACTCAGAAGGTGTCCTTGCAATAAAATACAGAACTAAAGATAAAAATGGTCAAGTATCTGGTGGACCTATGTACTACATAGTAAATGGTATGGGTGAAAAATGGAGACCTCTTGCAATATTCTTTGCTATAAGTGGTATATTAGTTGCACTTTTAGGTATAGGTACTTTTACTCAAGTAAATTCAATAACAGACGCTATCAATAGTAGCTTTGGAGTAGACCCTAGAATTACAGGTGTTGTACTAGCAGTATTTGTAGCTTTAGTTGTATTTGGAGGTCTTAAAAGTATATCTAATGTCGCTACTAAGATAGTACCTTTTATGGCAGTTATCTACATTGTAATCTGTGGAATCATTTTAATATCTTATTGGAATAAAATACCTGAAACTTTTGTATTAATAATTAAAAGTGCATTTACACCTACTGCTGCAACTGGTGGTTTTCTAGGTGCAACTATGTCACTAGCAATTAGAAATGGTATCGCTCGTGGTGTATTTTCAAATGAATCTGGTTTAGGTAGTGCTCCAATAGCAGCGGCTGCAGCTAAAACTGAGTGGCCAGCAGAGCAAGGGCTTATATCTATGACAGGAACTTTTATAGATACTATTATAATCTGTACACTTACTGGATTCTCTCTTGTAATATCAGGTGTTTGGTGTTCAGACTTAAATGGTGCTGTTATGACTCAAGCAGCTTTTGATGGCGCTATTCCTACATTTGGACCAATATTACTTACAGTTAGCTTAACATTATTTGCGTTCACTACAATTTTGGGCTGGAGTTATTATGGAGAAAGATGTTTTGAATTCCTATTTGGTGTAAAAGGTATGAATGGATATAGAACTGTATTTGTAGCTATGGTATTATTAGGTGCATTCTTAAAATTAGAAGTAGTTTGGGTAATTGCTGATATTGTAAATGGACTTATGGCGATACCTAACTTGATAGCTTTACTTGCACTATCACCTATAATAGTATCTGAGACTAAAAAATACTTTGAACATATAAATTCACCAGAAAATCAAATAAAAAGAAATGCATAAATAGAAATGTGTAAATAGAAAATATAGAGCCCCAAACCAATACAAGAATTGATTTAGGGTTCTATATTCTTTTTGTTTTAAATGAATATATCAAATTAAATATATTTCTTAAGAAATACTACACTATATAAAGAAGCCAATATCTATTTTAATTCATCTCTTTAATTCAAATCATCCTAATTAAAATTTTATTTCCTCTGGATATTTCCATTCTGCAAATTCATCAATATCTACTGCCTTAGGTTCTTTAAATTGATTTAATACTAAAGACCTATAGTATATTTCTGCTACTTCTTCTACATATCTCGATTTTAACAAAGCATCTTCAAGGTCATTACTTACAGTTGTCAATCCATGTCTTTCTAATAAACATGCATCCGTATCTAATAATAACTTTGAAACACTTTTGGCTAGTTCTAAAGTCCCTGGTCTTTCATATGGAGCAATGTCTACATAACCACCATAATTAACTGACTCATATACAATTGGTATAATTGGTTTATTTGCCACTGAAAATGCTGTTGCATATAGAGAATGTGTATGTGATACGGCATTTACATTTGCTCTCACTTTGTATATTTCAATATGCATTAGCACCTCACTACTGGGTTTAATACCTTTCTCAGCTTCTATTACATTCCCATCCAGGTCTAATACACAAATGTGTTCTGTTTTCAATTCTTCTCTTCCTATACCTGAAGGTGTTATAAGTATATATCCAGTATCCTTATCTCTAATGCTAAAATTACCAGCTTTTTCTTTACACAAACCATAATTCTCTGCTTTAATTGCTACTTCCACAATTTTAACTTTTAAAGATTCTAGCATAATTTACCTCCAGACAGTTATTTTTGGCCATAGTATGCATCTTTACCATGTTTTCTTGAAAAATGCTTGTTCATAAGTACTCTATCCATAGTATTCTCTGGACTCATTAATTCTGTATAATATGCCATCTTTGCAACTTCTTCTAAAACCACTGCATTATGAACAGCCTCTTTTGCATTTTTACCCCAAGTAAAAGGGCCATGGTCATTTACAATTACTCCTGGGCAGTGTATTGGATTTTTTCCCATAAATTCTTCAACAATTACATTACCAGTTTCTCTTTCATATTCACTGCTTATTTCTTCTCGAGTCATTTTTCTAGTACATGGTATACTTCCATAAAAATAGTCTGCATGAGTAGTCCCACATGCTGGTATAGATTTACCTATTTGAGCCCAAGTTGTAGCCCAACTTGAATGTGTATGTACTATCCCTCCTAATTCCTCAAACTCTTTATATAAAACTAGATGAGTTGGAGTATCAGAAGAAGGTCTTAATTTACCATCTACTATATTCCCATCTAAATCAACTACTACCATATCTTCTACAGTCATCTTATCATACTCAACACCACTTGGTTTTATTACTACTAGACCCTTTTCTCTATCTATTCCACTTACATTTCCCCATGTATAAGTAATTAATCCTCTTTCAGGTAATTCCAAATTTGCTTTTAATACTTCTTCTTTTAGAGTCTCTAACATTCTGATTCCTCCCATATTTTATTGATAAAATTTATGTTTAGTTTACTTTTATTATTGATTATATTTACTTAAAATGATTTTACAGTATTAACTATGTTTTCTACAGTCAATCCATAATAATTTAATAGAGATTCTGGATTTCCTGATTGACCAAATTCATCATTTACACCTATTCTCTTTACTACAACAGGATATTTTTCACTTAACACTTCTGTAACTGCAGAACCCAATCCACCTATTACACTATGTTCCTCTACAGTTACTACCTTTCCAGTATTTTTAGCTACTTCTACTATCAGTTCACTATCAATTGGTTTTATAGTTGATATATTAACTACTATAGCTTCAATTCCCTCTTCACTTAATAATTCAGCAGATTTAATAGCTTTTGAAACCATTATTCCAGTTGCAATTATAGCTACATCTGAACCTTGTCTAAGAATCTCACCCTTTCCAATTTTGAAATTATAATCATCATTATGTATATCTTCAGTAGTTGCTCTTCCAAGTCTTATATATACAGGTCCATTGTAATTTACAGCAGAAAATATTGCTTTTTTTGCTTCTATTCCATCAGCAGGATTTAGGATAACCATATTTGGTATACCTCTCATTAAAGATATATCTTCTATAGCTTGATGACTTCCTCCATCTTCTCCTACTGTTACTCCTGCATGAGTCGCTGCTATTTTAACATTTAAGTTTGGATATGCTACAGAGTTTCTTATTTGCTCATAGCCTCTTCCTGCTGCAAATATTGCAAAAGTACTTGCAAAAGGTATCTTTCCACAAGTAGCAAGACCTGCTGCTGTACCAATCATGTCACCTTCTGCTATCCCCATATCAAAAAATCTATCTGGGGCAACTTCTTTAAATGATATACTTTTTGTAGCTTTTCCTAAGTCTGCATCCAATACTACTATATCTTTATTTTCTGCAAGTTCTTTTAACACTTGTCCGTAAGCTTCTCTAGTTGCTATTCCCATTCCTATAGACCTCCTTCTAAATCTTTCAGTGCTTGTTCTGCTTGTTCTGCATTTGGAGCTGTTCCATGCCATGCAGCATTGTTTTCCATAAATGAAACACCTTTACCTTTTACAGTCTTAGCTATTATTACTGTTGGTTTTCCTGTAACTTTTTTAGCTTCATCTATTGCATTTCCTATTTCATCAAAACAATGTCCATTTATTACTATTACATTCCATCCAAAAGATTTAAATTTGTCATCTACTGGACTAACATTCATTACTTCTTCATTAGAGCCATCTATTTGCAATCCATTTAAGTCAACAAATGCAATTAAGTTATCTAATTTATAATGTGATGCTGTCATTGTAGCTTCCCATATTTGTCCTTCTTGAATCTCGCCATCTCCTAAAATAGTGTATACCGTATAGTCTTTATTATCTAATTTACCAGCTAGTGCCATACCATTTGCAGCAGATAAACCTTGTCCAAGAGAACCAGTAGACATATCTACTCCTGCTACTTTTTTCATGTCTGGATGCCCTTGCAACTTAGAACCAAATTTTCTTAAACTCATTAAATCATTTTTTTCAAAATAACCTCTTTCTGCCAAAGTTGCATATAATGCTGGTGCAGAATGACCTTTTGATAATACAAATCTATCTCTATTTTCATCATTAAATTTTATAGGGTCTATATTCAATTTTTCAAAATACAATACAGTTAAGATATCTACTATTGACAGTGAACCTCCTGGGTGTCCAGACTTCGCTTCTGCTATACTTTTTATAATACTTATTCTTATGTTTTTAGCTATTTGTTTTAATTTTTCATTCATCTTTTATACCTCTTAAATTTTTATATTTCTACTAGGATTTTATTGAAATTTATTTCTCTGTTTGCCATTTTACGCAAAAATTCTCCTACTTCATTAAGACCTATTTTATGTGAAATCATTGGTGTAAAAATAATATCTCCTTTTCCCATAAAATCTAATGTTGCTGTCCATGCTCTTCCAGGATAAGGGCTTGTATATGAATTCCAAGAACCTTTCAAAGTAAGCTCTCCACGTAATATACTCTCAGCAGCTTTTGCACTAAGTGGTAATTCTGTGTGCGAAATTCCTACAAATACTATAGTTCCTCTTTTTTTTGCTATAAGTAGAGATTGCTCTTGAGTAAACCTACTGCCAGCAGTCTCTATGACAACATCAGCGCCACCATTAGTTATTTTTTTTATTTCTTCAATTGCATTTACTTCTTTTGAATTTACTATATAGTTTGCTCCTAAACCTTTAGAAAGTTCTAGCTTTTCATTAAAAATATCAACAGCTATAATTTTAGATGCTCCAAAAACCTTTGCCCATTGTAAAGCAAACTGACCTATTGGACCACACCCTAGTACAACTACACTATCTCCTACCTTAATATCTGCTTTTGCAATCCCGTGATATGCTATAGTTGCTGGTTCAATCCCAGCAGCAGTTTCATAATCTAAGGTATTTGGTAATTTTAAAATATGCTCTTCAGGAACTTTCACATACTCCGCTAAAGCTCCATTTACTCTTGTCCCAATTATATTGTAGTCATTACATAATCCAAAATTCCCTTCTTTACAATAACCACATTCTCCACAAGGAACTAATGGAGCAACAGCTACTCTATCACCTACTTTAATGTTCTTTACTTTTGACCCTATTTTAGCAACTTCGCCAGAAAACTCATGACCTAAAATTAATGGATATGCTGTACCTCCACTCAATCCACTAACCATAGACCTAGGTAAATCCGAGCCACATATTCCAACATATTTAACATTTACAAGTACTTCTCCATCTGTTATTTCTGGTATATCAACCATTTCATATCTAACATCACCTATATCGTATAGTACTGATGCTCTCATCTTATTTGCCATATAAACCTCTCCCTTCATGCTATACACTTATATATAGCAATATTTATGCCATACAAAAAACAAATAATTCATCTCTGCAAATACCTTATATACAAAGCATTTTGACAATATATAATACATTTTATAAAATCAAATTACATTATTGTATAAATGTAAAAAAGTATGTTTTAAATAACAAAATAAAATCCATAAAATTGATAGTTGAGTGCAATAAAACAGAATCCTAATATTTATCAAAATAAAAAGAAATCTACATTTCATTTATAGCTTTTCAGATAATCTCTGACACTTCTATAAAATCAACTATAGATTTCTTAATTTATTGTATTATTATATTTTAATAAACTTAAACTATGCTACTACAGGTTCTTCTGCTACATTTTTAAGTGCTTGTTTTTCTAAATATTCAAGTATACTTGTTTTATTCTTTCTAAATAATGCCCATAGGATAAAGTAAATTACAACTGCTAATCCTATATAAAGTGGATTTGCACTTAAGAATGCAAAGAACACTAACCCCATTAAAGGTTTTCCTAGTATATTGAAACTTGTTATAAGCATAGCTCCAGCTGGTATAGCAACACCTACACTTGTAGCCATATCTGTAAATAATGGAGCTGTAGATGTACATATATATAATCCTAATCCAAACCATATTATACCTGAAACTATTACTTTTGGTATATTACCATTATGTACTGCAACTAAACCTTGTACCATATATGGAATTGCAAGTAAGTCTACAACTGGTAATACTTGATTACCTGGAAGTATCATAGCTACTACAAGCATTATTGGAATTAAGATAAGACCTGATATTAAAGTTGCAGGTTCACCATATCCCACAGCATCATTTACTGCTATATACCACTCGCGATTTCCAGCTTTTTGCATAATCTTTCTAGCTGCTTCTGTTATAGGTGCAAATGCTTGAGCAAACATACTTGCTACTTTTGGGAATATTGCCATAACAGCACTTGTAGATATACCAACTTTCATTATTTCTCCCCAAGCTTCCATAGTAGTTATTCTAGTCATATTACCTAGTATACCAATAAACATACCCAAGAAAAGACCTAGAGTAATCGGCTCACCTAAAAATCCTAGTTTCTTTTCTAATTCTTTAGGGTTTAACTTTATTTTATTTAGTCCAAGTTTGTTATATATAGGGTCTGCAAATACTGCAAAGACAGAAGCTTCAACATTGTGCATAGCTATTATTGTACAATTAGGATATCTATAATAACTAGACCATCTCTTTGCAACTAATTCTGATATTAATAAACTGTATAAGTTTAACAAGACCATACATCCTATACCTAAAGGGAAATTGCCTGTCACTCCTATTACCATTGCTCCCCAGACCATATAAGAATAATTATTCCATAAATCTGATGGTTGGAATACATCTGTCCACTTTACTAAAAATAAAATAGTTTGCAATAATATTCCAAGACCTAAGTATATCATACCTGCACTTGTTGAAAATGCAACTAATGATGTAGCTTGCCAACCAACATCAAACACAGGTAAATTTACTCCTGTACTATCTACCATTCTATTAATTACTGGTGTTATTATTGGTGTAAATGAATTTAATATTAATGTAAAACCTTGCAAAGCAACACCTGCATATACAGCTGAAAGAAACGATTTCTTAGTAGTTACTTTAAATATTTTTGCTATTATGAATATTATAATTGGAACTATAATTGCAGAACCAAATGTATCGATTATAGATTTCATAAATGTTAACATCTTTTATCCTCCTATTTCTAAACATTTATCAAATTAATTAAATACGTCTAAATAAATATCTTTTTGTTGTCATTTTTTATTCTAATAAATTCTTAAATGATGTCACTTTAATTAAATTTATTTTGATAGTAGTTATTTGAATAGTAGTCTATTATAGTATCTAAATTATTGATTTAAATACTATAATTTATACTCTAAACACTATTTATTTAAACTATCAATAACCTTTAAAACTTCTTCAAAGAATGCATCTTCTCCTATACCAGTAAGACAAGCAAATGCATTTATAGTTGGTATTCCATAATCACCTGATTGAAGTGGGCTTGTAAATGTTATAAAATCAAATCTTCCTGATTGTGCCAAATTTAATGCTTCTGTTGGTCTAGCCTCTGTAGTTGTAATAGATATTCCTTTATCTCCTAAGACTTCTTTTAATTTACCTGCCACCATTGATGATGTAACTGTTCCTGAACCACATACTGATAATACATTAAATTGTTTCATAATAATTTCCTCCTAATATTATATTTAAGTTTTTATTTTATATAAATTAAATTGCTCAGAAGTTAATACTGGTTTTAAGTTTTTAATGTTCTATTATTTACTTCTAAAACATCTTGTCATTATATTTCTATAAAATTTAACAATTCAGCTACTTCTTCTTTTGTTGATGCATTTTTTATGTCTCTTAATAGCTTTATATTCTGAAAAACTGACATTAAATCTTTTAATAATTTTACTTGAGAGTCTGGATTCTTTACTGCTAGTAAAAATACAAGCTCTACATCTAAATTATCTGTTGGGTCTATCATTGAATTAAATTTTACTGGATTTTTCAATATTCCTACAGCTACATTAGATTCATTTACGTGTTGTGAGTCTGTATGTGGAATCGCAACACACATTTCTCCAATATTAAGACCTGTAGGTAATGTTTTTTCTCTTTCCAAAACTGCATTTATATATGTATTTTTTACATATTTTTTTTGATACATTTTATTTCCTAATTCTCTGATAATACTTTCATAATCATTAGCTTCTAAGCCTAATGATATTAAATCTACATTCATTACTCTAACTCCTCTCAAATTGTTGCTATATCTATATATTTTTAAATTTATCAAATATAATCTTCTTAAAACCTTCTTTATCAAAACACTGTTTAGCACTATTCATAAACTTTTCATCTTTTAAAATTTCAAGAACATTCTTAACAATATCTTTATCATTAGTCTTAAAAACTGGCATAAATACAAAATTCACATTACCAACACCCCAGTCAATAGGGTTTTTTAATTTAATAAAAACAAATCTTGTACTATTTACCGTAGAAGAATCTCCATGAGGTACACCTGTAGCCCCTTTAGAATATGTTGGAAGCATTTCTTCTCTATGAAGAACTGAATCCAAATAATCTTTTTCCACATATCCCTTATTGATAAGAATTGAACATACATATTCTAGTAAATCCTTTTTAAAATATATATCAGGCTCAAATATTACTAAATCATCATCAAGCATTCTTCCATATCCTTTAATTTGACTATCATCTTGTTTTTTTGAAAGATATATATCTAGGTTTTTAAAAACATCTTTATTGTATGGAATAAAATTTATACCCGGTATTTTGGGATTTATTGTTCCAACAATGGCTAATATATTGTTTTTTTCTCTTAATTTTTCAATTTTATAGGAAATATTCTCATCCAAAGCACTCATTTGATAACATTTAGTATTGTTGTACTTTTCTTCTAATGTTTTACTTATGTACTTAGCGGTTCCCTCTCCAGTAAGACATAAAGTCACAATTGCATTGGATTTATCTATGTGTTTTTCCAGTTCATAGTTATATCCCATCCTATCTTTTACAAGAGAAAAAAACATTTCATCGAGTTCTTCATCTCCCATAGAAACTTTTCTAGTTGCTTCTAATGCCATTAAAAGATCTACTCTATCAATAGTTTTAGTATTTATGTTAGTTCTCTTATTTACTATTTGTCCTATATTTGTAAGTGACCCAATATCAACTAGAAATAATATTCCTTTTCCTTGGTCTATTATTTTTGACAACTCCACTGCCTTGTTATATATATTCATTGGTTTTTCATCTAAAGGCATATCTATAGCCACAGGAAATTTTACTCCCAAAAGCTCTTTAACAACATTTACAGTTTCTGTAGCTATACGACCATGAGAGATTATTATTAATCCAACTTTATCTTTTTTTACCTCATTCTTTAGGGCTGATTTTATATAAAGTGTTATAAATCCAATTTCATCTTCTGGAATCTTAATTTCATTTATATCTTCAATTTTAATTGCAAAATTTTTTGCTATTTCATATTCTTTTGAAAAATCTATTTTTATTTTTTCTAAGTTTACATTTATTATCTTTTGATTTAGTTTAATCCTTTTTATTGCTTCTTCTAAATGTATTGCTAGATATTTAAATGCATTTTTATTTACTTCTAAATTAGTATTTTTTTCAATTATATTATTCATTAGCTCTTTTACCAGTTTTACTAGACTATCACTTACAAAGCTATTTAAATCACTCATTGAGAAGATTTCTTCATCATTTTCTAGATTAAACTTTATGTCAGCAAATCTATTTAAAACAAAAGTCCATAAAATATTTTCTATGTCAATATCTTCAATATCTAAAGACTTTAAATCATAATATTTCTTTTCAATTGTTTTATATATATCCTCTGGTAATATGTACTCATCACTCACAGCATTTTCTTTTATTGAAGATTCCTCTAAATTAAATGGTATAAATATAGCATTTTTTAAATACTTTCTTATTTCTGTGTATTCAACCTCTTGAAAAGCAGCATCTTTGAAAGAATCCTTAAGTTTTAAAACTTCATTTATATCTACTACTACTATTGATTCACAATCTTCATCTTTAGAATTTATAAACTTCATAAAAGCTCTTGCACAAAGAACTTGAATCATATTTTGTAATTGTCCTATATTTCCACTAAACTTTTTTAATGCAAGTATTTCAATCACATTTTTATCTACAAATATTTTTGCATTTATTCTGTTACACTCTTGTTGAAAGATATTGTATATAAGGTCTATTTTTTCTTTTAACAGTCTATCATGTAATGATGGTAATGTTATTAGCATTGGTATTCTTCTTCTAAATGTCAATAATAAATTAGTCTCTACGTTTTCAGTAGTTGCTCCAATCAGTATCATGCTTACTTTTCTTTCAGCATTAGTTTCACCTAATCTTCTAAATTTGCCTCTATCTAAAATAGAAAATAGTATTTCTTGACCTTTTGGAGGTAATCTATGAATTTCATCTAAAAATAAAACTCCTCCATCAGCTTCTTCTACAAGACCTGGTGTATCATATTCAGCCCCTGTAAATGCGCCTTTTTTATATCCAAATAATAAAGATAACAATAATTGTGGATTATCACTGTAATCAGCACAGTTAAATACAACAAAATTAGAATTTTCTTTTATTACCTTCTTTTTCTTTGCAAACTCATACATATGTTTAGAAAATAAACTCTTACCAACTCCACTTTCTCCTACAATTAAAGTGGGAAGACCTTTTGGAGGATACAATATAGCAGACTTTGCTTGTTCTACAGCATTTCTAAGACTTCCCTTATTTCCAATCAAAGTTTCAAACGGGTCGCTTGATTTTTCTTCAATTACCTCTACTATTTCCATTTCTATACTTTCCTTAGGTAATATTTCCTCTACAACTCTTCTTGATATATTGAATCCTTCTGTCATCAACTCTCTGGTAATTTCTGAAATAGAAATATCCTTACTGTTTTGCAATATTGCTGAAATCGCTGACTTTAAATAGGGATATCTTCTTTGTCTCGAATTACTTATATTGAGTTCTTTCCTTAGATTAGTTATATTTTCTCTAGTTGTATTTAAAAACTTTGCTATTTGAACATCTGTTAGTGGGTCTTTTTTATTTTCTGTATTTATGATGTTTACAAGTTTATCTCTCAACTCCATGCTTGATAACTCCTTTCTTGATAAATATATAAGCAACTATCGTGCCATACTTATTTTAATACTTTTTTTCTTTGCAACACTTGTACATGACTACGTTTTCATAAACATTCATACATTTTGATAAACATTTACTTTTTGTACATTTAGTAATTTACTAAATGTATTAACTGTTTTTGATTGATAATATTATAATTCATAATATAGATTATCATATAAATTAGTTATAAAATTAGGATTGAAAAGTTTATTTAATTAGATATAATATTATATATCTACTCAACAAAAAAA
The DNA here is from genome assembly GCF_020657875.1 of Clostridioides sp. ZZV14-6150. NCBI lineage: Bacteria > Bacillati > Bacillota > Clostridia > Peptostreptococcales > Peptostreptococcaceae > Clostridioides > Clostridioides sp. ZZV14-6150. The sequence goes on from NZ_JAGWDA010000001.1 coordinate 99,751, forward strand.
TTTATAATCCTTTATGCTTTTAACACTTTCTGTTTTTAAATTTTAATTCGATATAGTAGTATTTTATTAAACGCTCATATACACAGTAATTTAATCATATCTCTAACTTAGATATGACTTTATATGACATATTATACTATTTTATTTATAAAAATAATTTACAAGTATTAAAATTACACACAGAGAGGAAAATAATATGAAAACATTTAAATCTGAAGCTTTATTGAAATACTCTGCAAAAGATATATTTAATATATTTATAAAATCTGCAAGACTAAATTTCCCTAATTTTAATGAGAAAAGGGCAGTAGGTACATTTGTACAACAAAAAAATAATAAAAGATTTAAGGTTGAAATAACTAATTTTGAGAAGAATAGAATATATGAGATAAAAACAAGCAATAACAGAGAAAGTTTTGTTACTCGATATGAACTTATACACATTGATTTAGAAAATACAAAACTTATTTTCACTGAAAGTGAAAGTGATAGAAATATATTTGGAAAAATTAATTCAGTTATTGTAAGAATCTTATTTGGAAAAAGACAACCAGATGAGTTTAATAATTTTATAAAAAACTTAGAGCTAGAACTAGCAAATAAAAAGATTAATTCATAAATGTAAATTAGATACTAATATACTTAAAAACAATTAAATATATTTATTATAGAAATTAAATAATTTAATATTTTATACTATAAAATAAATAAGGAATGCTTTTAATTAATAAAAAAGAGGTTCTTACTTATCTTCATTCGATGTATTACCAAATAATAAAAGCTGTAGATTTTACCTACAGCTTTTAATCGATGCTACTTATTTATATAATTATTAAGACATTTTTGACCTTATTAAAATACTTTCTTCACCTTAATACTCATAGTGAATTACATCTTTATATTCATCAAAAATCTTCTTATTTAACTCATCTCCACCATCTATATTTGCACTATAAAAAATTGGTGGATTCTTTAACCCTATATTAACTAACTCTTGAGTAACTTGAGCTATAATAGAATTCATCACAGTAGTTGCAATTACAGTAGAAGTTGGACTAACTCTTTGATTTAGACCATCTATTTCTACACAGGCATCTCCTTTTTGACCATGATTATCTATTACTAAATCACACACCTCATAAAGATTTTTTCCTGAAGAATGTCTTGAAGATACACTCTTTGAGTAGCTTAAATTAGTTATACATATTAATGTTGCCATCTTTTCTTTAGCTTCCATAGCAAATTCTATACTTACTGGATTTCTACCAGATACTGAGTGAATTATAACTATATCTCCTTCTTTAATTGGAGTCTTATCAGCTAGAGCCACACCATATCCTTCTAGTCTTTCCATCTTGCTAGTGTGAGTTATAGGAGCTGTGTCTAACATTAGAGACTTTGCAAACACTGGATTTATAAGAACACAGCCACCTGCTCTATAAAATAATTCTTCTGTTAGTATTCCTGCATGTGAAGCCCCAAACGAAAATATAGCACTTTTATTTTTTATTGCCTCAACAAGTATTTGTACTGCTTTTTCCATATTGGATTTTTCTTCAGTTTCTATTATATTAATTAATCTTTTTATCTCATTTATGTATTTAAATTCCATGTTTATAATACTCCTCCAAATAATGAACCTATAAACTTACTGATTATACCAAATAGCGAAAGGTCGTTACCACCAAATATTAGTATCCAGTTTTGAATAGTTCCTGAGTAAATTACAGCAGATATTCCTACTAAAGCTACCATAAATATTGCAGCTACAGCTGTACCTATTATAGCTCCACGTATACCACCTTGTGATTCGCCTATTACTGATGCTGTTCCACACTCAAAGAAAGAAGTTATAACAAGCGGTATAAGTAACATGTTAAATACTTTAAAGTAGTTACATATTAAAATCATAGCTGTAGATGTTAACATGGCAACTAAGAATCCTATTAATACAGCATTTGGCTTATAGTTAAATAGTATTGGACAGTCAAAAGCTGGTAGTGCGTTTGGTACAACTTTTTCTGATATACCTTGGAATGCAGGCATTATTTGATTTATTAACATTCTTACCCCATGAAGCATTATTATAAGACCTGCTCCAAAAGAAAGACCTTGCTTTATTGCATATGTTCCAATAAACTCATTAGTATCTTTAAATGCATCTGGTATTACTATTCCAACCACTATAAACATTAAAAATACTGCCATTCCACCACTTATAGATATTTCTCTAAAGAATGACAGACTTTGAGGTATGTTTATATCTTCTGTAGATTTTTCTTTATTTCCTACTAACTTAGCAACAAATCCTGATATAAGTGCTAAACAACCTGATGGATGTCCTAGTGTAAATGAGTCATCTCCAATAACGTCAAATACATATTTTCTTAATAACCATGGCATTATTGACCAGTAAAGTGCTGATAATACTGCTGCAAAAGCTATTAATACTCCACCATCTAATCCAGTTTCAACTCCTGATGCTACAAATATAAATGGGAACCAGTAGAGCATGTGACCTGTTAAGAAGATTGTCTTAATAGGTGTAAATCTGGCTATCATTAAGTGAAGGCCTAGACCTATAAACATTGATAAACCTATAATTCCTCCATAACTTGCAGTAAAAGTAACATCACTCAAACCTTTTGTTACTGCACCACCACTTATACTTTGGAAAGCTCCATTAATCGGTGCTATTGAACTAACTAACATCCCTGTTCCAGTTTCCATAATTATTATGCCAAAAGCTGCAAGCAATGACCCCTTTATAACATCTGATGCTTTCTTTTTCTGTAGTATAAGGCCAAACGCTGCTATTAATCCAATTAGCATGGACGGATTACGTAAAATATTATTTGAAATAAAATCAAGCATTATTTTTTTAGTGATAGGTTAACTATTTAAGTTTTCTATCACTAAATTCCCCCTCTCTTTCTTACTATTTTTAATTTTAGTAAGTTTTTAGTTTATGTCGGTTAACTTAAATTTACTTTTTAAAATTTATACTATTTCTTATCATTTAAGAAAGTTTGAACAACTTCTGTAACTTCTGTTAAATCCATATACTTCTTAACTGGATATACTGGTACATTACAAGTTCCTTTTAATTCATTTAATAATTCTTGGCTTGTAAATATACAGTCACAATCAGCCCCTCTAGCTGAGTTTATATCTGTATTTTCTACTTCCCCTTCTATACTTAACTGCTTTAGAACCTTTTGTATCGTCATTTTTAATACCATTGATGAACCTACACCAAATCCACAGACTGCCAATATTTTCATTTTAAATTCCTCCTAATTTTGTTTATTTATAAGTTCTAGTATTGAGCTTTTGTCTCCATTAATTATTACTTTTATATTTTCTTCTTCATACATCATCTCCGACAGCGATGCTAATGCTCTGATGTGAGTAGTATTGTCTATAGCAGCTAGTACCATAAATATGTTCACTGGCTTTCCTAATAAATCAACCTCATCTTTTACTATAAGTAAGGACATGGCAAGTTTGTTTACCCCTTCTTTAGAGCTTGCATGTGGTAGAGCAAATCTATCAGCTAAAACAATATACGGTCCATACTTTTCAACTGACTTTATCATATTTTCTATATACAACTCTTCAATAGAGTTGTCTTCTAACAATGGTTTTGAGGCTATTTTTATTGCTTCTTTCCAGTCTTTAACACTTCTTATTATGTTGACCCTCTCTTCATTAATTAATTCCTTTAACATTGGTTGATACATCTCTCCTTCATCTATCTTATGTATTATGTTTAATAAGTCAGCTTTTAGTGATTCTTCGTTATTAATAACTCCATTTTTTCTTATAGCCTGTATTATCAGTTCAAGATTGAAATACTTCTCATTTTCTTTTACACTTATGAGTTTGTTCATAAGTAGTTGAATGTCTGATGTTGTTAAAAGAGGATTTACAACTATTACATTACTTACATTTTGTATGTCTATGGTTGTAATTATGTAATCATAGTATATATTTACTTCTTTTAGTTGCTTAATAGATACTATACCTACTATTTCTATAGTTGGTATGTATTTGTATAGCTGTATTTCCAAACTCTTTGATACCATAAGACCATTAGGACAAACTAGTAAGACTTTATTTTTTCTTAGACCATTATCTCTAGAACCTCTTAAGTATCCTCCAAAATATGCTGCTATAAATCCTATTTCTTCTTCTCTTATACCTTCAAATACAGGAAACTCTTCTTCATTTTCTATAATTGACTTTATAATCTTATAAAGTGACTTATGTTTATACTTAGTTTCGTCTAGCATAGGGTTGCTAATAGGAAACTTAAATCTTATTCTATTGTAAGAAGAATGCAGGTGCCTTAAAATATTTTTTTTAAACTCATGCTTACTTTCTAATTTTATTGCTGTATTTACTTCAAACTTGTCTATAAGTTTATCTACATATGCTTCGACAACATCTTCCTTAACTTCACTATTTAAACTAGGAAGTGAACTTACATAAGCACACACATAGGCTTGTTCATTTTCATTAGCTTCTTCACATAAAAGGTCTTTACAATTATTAAAGTAACTAATTTTTTTAGCTTCATTTAGATATTTATAAGAGTACAAGGTTTTCCCAACTCTTATTCTTTTATTTAGAAACTCTGTAAACTTAGTTAAATTTAATAAAGAGTAATCTGTAAGATTTATGCATCCCTTTGTATCAAAGTTAGTTACTTCATTACTTATAGAATTAATTTCTAATACATTTTCTTGTGTAAGTAGCAAGAAAAGTTCTCTAATAACATATTCATCACCTATTACTTTGTACTTTCCCTTGTATTCTAATTTTAGTCCCATTGTTTGAAGATACTTTTTTATATCGGTTATTGTTTGTACTACTGTGTTTTTTGAAAGTAACATTTCATTTGTTAGTTTTTCTATTGATATTTTTTCATCATGTAATATTTTGTTCAATATAAAAGTTTTTCTATATTCACTATCTAAAAATTTATCTTCTTCAGCCGAAATTATTTTTCTTACATTACCTAAGTTACCTTCAAATATAAATTTGTGTTTTATATTTTTTATATTACCTCTTTTCCCTAATTCTTCGTTTATAGCTAAGATATCATAGTAAACAGTTCTCTTTGATACATTGAACTTTTCTTGTAGTTCTTGTGATGTTACATTGTTATTTTTAATAATAAAATCTAATATTTTTTTAGCCCTTTCCTTCATACTGCCTCCTTAATTTTATTATCTATATTTTACATACATAGTGCCATACCAAATAATTGCACACGATTTTACCTTATTTTATAATTTTGCACAGTTTCACTCTAATCTAAAAGATATACGATACTAAAAAGTATTTTTAAAAAAATATGGCAGTGACACATATTATTTTTTCAAAAAACAAGCTAGACCGAATAAAAAATCCCCAAATTATGTCTACTTAAATAAATAGTACTGTACTGATTTTATACAATCAAATACAATTATTACCATACAAGTTGAAAGACTAGTAAAATACTTCCAGAATCTATTGTGTTGATTATCAAAAAAATTTTAAAAAGATGAGGAGAATTTACATGAAATTATTTAGCGAAAATAAAAAAGAAACAAAAGTCGAAAAATCAGAAATAAAACAGTATATTACTGGTGCAGGTGGCTGTATTGTCAGCAAATCGATTCTCAATGGAACATCAAAACTAAAGTGGCTTTTTAGAGAACATAGTGAATTTGGAAATGGATGGATTGCTTTTGGTGATAAGGATACACAGGAGTATGTAAATAATCCTGAGAACATGGAAGTTGTAGATTTCAATACACTTATTAATATTGAACCAACTGCTTTGAATATTTTTTATATGCCAATAGGAACTGATTTAGAGTTTCACTCTGATAAAAGCGGAAAATATTTTATTGATACAAATACAGGAAAAGAAATTAGAGAACAAGTTAAACATCCTGCACAAATAGCATTTGAAAAGAACCTAAAATTTTTAAATCAGGAAAACTATTCAATAGAATTCTTTCAAGGATTGTTTCAAAAAAGTGAGAAACTGGAACCATTCATAATAGGAAAAGCAGATTTCCCAAGTGGAGAAATTGTCCTTGCAGACCCTCTTGCGTATTTAGGTAGTGAATATATGACTTATTTAGAAAGAAAAATACCTGTTGGAAGTTATTCAGTAGAAATTTCTATCTGCCATTCTAAAATTGCAGGACTTAGAATTGTAGCAGCAAGATTAATTATCAATGACAAAAAACCTATCAAATATGAAATTGCCATGCCAAAGGGAAAGAAAACCGAAGATTTTGGAAAAGCAGGAGCATGGACTTTCTTTGGTGTAGATACAGGATTAGCCTGTTTTTCAGACGCAAAAGTTGCAAAAGAGTATAGTAATTTTATCACAAAATGGCAAAGTGAAAACCCAGACAAAAACAAATATAATGATTATTTTGCAACACTTTTTCAAAAAAGCTATGAAATGCACCCCAATGTACAGAATGAAGGTGGCAATTTCTTACTTTGGCAATTACCACAAACATTCTACAAATTAATTATGTTCACAAGCGGTATGGGCGATGGTATTTACAGCGGATATTGGGGTCTTGATGCAGATGGAGAGGTCACAGAACTTGTAATACCATTTATGAATCCAATATATTTTTAAGATATTAGATTGATTATCAGTTATTACATACAATATATGTTTGCCTCTATAAGAAAACATGTTGAAAAATACAATTTTCTTATAGAGTTTTTTTATAACTACTTTTTAATTACACTTTTTTCATTAGAAAGATATCATCCTGCCATTTTCTTACTTACATATTACCCTTTTTCATTTGTTTCTTTTATTGATTGCTCATTTTGAGAATTTCCCTCTTCTGAAATGATGAATATCCTTAAAAATTCCAACAAAAAGACTTCTAAAGACCAACAATATAAAAAAGAAAAAAGTTGCTACCATCAGCCACAAAACACTTCCTCCTAATACCCTTAGACTTTAATATTAGAATAACTTTCTTGCTTTTTATTTTTTGTTCTTGAAGCATGCCTAATAATCCATTTACATTCTTTTGTTATATTTTCTGTTTGCCAACTAGAAATAATTAATTCAAATTTGTCTTTATCTTCTTTGTATAAATCATTTAGATTATTTGCTACACTCTTTTGAATTGTTTTATCTGTATCATCTTTTAGATTAGACAATAATTCAAAATAAGTATCAAAATAGTCTAAGGCAACATACATTTTTTTTGCCCATGGCAATCGTATTCTGAGACATTCACTAGCTAATCGACGAACTCTTTTATTACTATCTTTACTCCATTCCAAAAGCAAAGCCATAGACTGTTCTGGAAAATTATTTATTATGGTACGCATACAATATTCACTAGTAAATCTTTTTGTTAACTCCTTACTGAAAGTTGTGCTTACTTCAAAATTTTCTCCACCAAACTTCTCTACATACTTTCCAATAGGCCATAACCAATAACCTTCTGTAAACATGCCTAAACTACCTTCTAACTCTGGACCTAGTATTTTCTCAAAAACATTAATAGTCTCCGAATAATTTAAATTGATAGACTCTTTTAAAGCATTTGCCAATAACTCTTGCCTTTCATTGAATTCTAATAATTCAATAGTTGGTTTTATCAGTGAAAAGAACTTATTAATAATAAATTCTGGATATACTGATTTTATTTTTTCAGCTAAGAAGTTTACATATTCAATGTCATAGTAGTCTTTCACTTTCTTAGCCATCTTTTCTAAACCCTTTCAGTAAATGAGAAATCGCTTTATAAACTTGATTTTTATCTAAAGTATTGGCTTCTGCAAGAAAAATAGATAAATCATTTAATGCACCAGAAATCATATGTGAAATCACATGAATATCAAACTCTATTAATTTTCCGTTTTTTTGTGCAATTAAGAGTTGTTCTTCCAAAAGTAAAACAGAATTGTCATTATCCATTTTTTTCCACTCTGTCCACTCTATAATATTAGGTGCTTCGATTAATAATATTCTTTTGTTAGAGTCTAAAGTAGCTGATTGTACAAATCCAACACAACCTAAAATTAACTGTTCCCATATATCTTCAGATGCCATAGCTTCTTTTTCTACATTTAGTCCAACTTCATACTGAACAAGACTTAAAACTGCTTTAAATAGGTTTTTTTTATTTTTGAAATGGTGATATACTGCACCTCTAGTCATATTAGCTTCTTCTGCGATAGCTTCTAATGAGGTCTTTTCATAGCCATACGTAGAAAAATGATTACGTGCAATAGCAATCAAATTTTTTGTAGTGTTTATAGATGCTAATTCTTTTTTATTTTTAGTCATTTTCTTTACCTGATTTCTTATAATTTTCGAGATAATCATTTGATGGCGGAATTATTTGAATAATATCAACCAAAATTTTACTTGGAGTTTCAATAATAAAATGTCTTTGACCAAATTCTTCATTTTTTATATCTAACAAAAGCGATGATTTTTTTCTACTAATTACTTCTGAATATACAGTATTCACATCGTTAACTTCAATATTAAGAATAAGGCCTTCACACTGTTTTCTATACAGTTTAGGTATTGTATCATGTGTACTATCAATCAATGCCAACTCAAAGTCATCATTGTCTTTTAGGCTAATATACCAATCACTATTAAATACTTCCCTGAAGTCAAATAATTCTATAAAAAAATCTGCTTCTTTTCTTATATCATTGCACATTAGTACAGGGTAAAAACTATTTTTCATAAAAATAATCTCCTTTATATTTGGTAACATCAACATAACATACGTACTGTATGTATGTCAAATAACTTTGAATAAAGGCGATTGAGAATTTGTTTTAAAAGAAAGATATAAATTATTTTATAAGCTTGCAGTTATTATCATTTTGGAACAACAAGAGCAGGTAGGAAACGTACCATTTCTGGGAATGCTTCTTATTGCCAGCCTTAGTTAAAATTAAAAAGATTTGATTGTGTGAGATGTTGAATAAATGTATAATATCTTTGTAAGGCAGAATTAATGTAGATTATTTATAAAACAGAAAGGATAATATAACATGAATGAAAAAATCCGATGTGCTTGGTCAGGAAATACCCAAATATATACAGATTATCATGACAACGAATGGGGACGCCCTGTACATGATGATGATAAGCTATTTGAAATGCTAATTTTAGAAAGCATGCAGGCAGGGCTTTCGTGGATAACCATACTTAAAAAAAGGGAGTCCTACAGGGAAGCATTTGATGGATTTAATCCAAATAAGATAGCCCTTTATGATGATAAAAAGATTGACGAACTCATGGCAAACGAGGGCATTATAAGAAATCGTTTGAAAATTAATTCAGCTATAAACAACGCTAAGGTATTTCTTGAAATTAAGGATAAACATGGCAGCTTTGATAAGATGATTTGGAGATATGTAAATAATACTTCTATTGTGGGACATTGGGAAAAAGTTGAAGATTTACCTGCAACAACTCCACTTTCTGATAAGATAAGCAAAGATTTGAAAAAGATGGGTTTTAAATTTCTCGGCTCAACCACAGTTTATGCATTCATGCAGGCTACAGGCATGGTCAACGACCATATTACAGAGTGTTTTGCTTATACAGAAATATTAAAAGAGTATTCTTATGATTAGAAAACTGAAAACGCACAATTATTTTAAAATACAATGGAAAATAGTTGATTTAAAGACTTATCTGAAATTTTTTCAACTTTCCTATCTCCTATAGCTAATTGTACAATACATTTCAACTAGTTTAATTTTTGTTTCAAAATCTATTTTAGATTTTCGTAACATAAAAATATACTCTCTTCATAGCATCAGTTGTTATTATTTCAACTGTCTACTATAAAGGGAGCATATCAAAATTTCCAGTAATATTGAATAAGAAAAAATATATTTACACAAATCTATCTACATTCTCATAAAATTAATTAAAAGTATTCCTTTCTTTAAAAGTATCTACATAATTGTTTTATAGGAAACCTTTCAATATCTTAATTTTTCTGTAAAAATTATATTATATCTTGAAATTTTATTTTAATCTATCTTTATTTCTTCTTCACATTTTTGAAATTCTAAATTTGCTTTAAACAAATCGCCATCTATTTCTATATAGAATTTTCCACCTTGTAAATTTACTAAATCCCTTGCAATAGCAAGCCCTAATCCACTACCTTCAGTATTTCTTGACTCATCAGCTCTTTTAAATCTTTCCATAATCTCACTTGGGTCAAAATTTAACTCATATGAAGATATGTTTTTCATAACCACCTTTACATTGTCACCATTTTCATAAACATCGATATAAACTCTAGTACTTTCTAAAGAATATTTAGCTATATTTGACAGTAGATTTTCAAAAACTCTATACATTCTTCTTCCATCTGCCCATATATACACTTTTTCATTTGGAACATTCAGTCTTATATTTAGATTATTTTTAGACAATTTTTCTTCAAGCTCACCTATACTTTGTCTTAATAGTTGTACCAAATCAATTTTACTAACTTGTAACTCTATATTACCACTACTTACTCTACTCGCTTCAAATAAATCTTCTATCAATAATTTTAACCTCTTTGACTTTGATTCTAGTACATTTATATAATCGTTTATATAGTCTGGTTGTATAGAATCTTCTTTTTTAATTAAATCTACATAATTTATTATAGAGGTAAGTGGAGTTTTTAAATCATGAGATACATTAGTTATAAGGTCAGATTTCATTCTTTCACTTTTTACCTGTTCTTCTATTGCTTTGTCTAGACCTTCTCCAATATTATTTATATTTTCTGCTAAAGATGTAAAATTATCATTTCCACTAATTTTTATCTTATAGTCTAATTCACCATCTTTTATTTTTTCGGTACCCTCTATAACATAACTCAAATAAGAAAGCCTTTTGGTTATATAAAGTGCAAAACCTAAAAATATACATATAGAAAATAACAATCCTAGGCTCACACTTTGAGCGCTGATTATAATTATTAAAACCAAAGATATTATTACTATACCAATAACTTTTCTTGCTAAAGATACTTTTTTTATAGCGTTAATGACCTCCCTTACAGTTTTTATTAACCATAAAATCATTCTAACTATAACACTTGATTTAAATATACACATTTTATTTTCCAAATAGCTTAACTGAACAGTTATAAAAAATATATTATTTGAAATTAGTAATGATGCTATAGAAATTAGTAATATAACATAAGTATCATAGGATGTATTAATAACATACATAAATAGAAGTATTATTGAGATAACTATTATTATTGCATTAAATTCCATAGGTATTTTATTGTATATTAATAAAAATACATTGTCTTTCTTTAATGCCTTACATTTAATTCGTTTACATAATATCATAGACAATAAACATATAATAGCTAAAACTAAACTAGCTACAAAAAATAATTTCACTTTTTCTGTAGCTTGCTTAAATGTTTCAAAGTTATTGTATACAACTCCATCATCTATACTTAGTTCTTTAGGAAAGGATACATAAGCTTTAAATGCCTCATCTATACTATTCAGTTTTAAATCGATATTATTTAATTTTAATTTTTTCCCATTTAGTTTTTTAGTATAAGAATCGTTTTCTACTCCTACTACTATTTCTACATCACAATAACCCTTTACTTTTTGCTTAAATTCATCTAAATCATCATATATTGTGTTAGTATAAAACTCTCCTGTATATGTATTTCTAATATACATTTTTATATTTTTCAAAGAGTTTAAATATTCTATAGATGATAGCTTATTATTTACAAGTTCATCATAATTATTAAAGTAACCATAATCGTTGTCTAAAGCAATATTTTTGCCCTTTCGTCCTGCGTTAAAATAAATATCATTTAATTTCAGTTTTTCTTCTTTGTTATTTTCACTACTTACAGATAGTTTCAAATTGTATAATATCTCTTGTATTGTACTTTCATCAAATATATTGCTGTCATAAAAATCATCAGATATTCGAACAATTCCACTACTTGTAGAAGTTTTTTGTATATTGTGTTTAGGCTCAGCAAATCCTATTGATGCAAATAGTATAGCTAATGGAAACGAAATAGATACTATTATTAATGCTACTAACTTTAATGCTCTATATTTTTCCAAGTTGTTCACCTCATCTACATCGTCAATATCTTATATAAAATAAAATTCAATACAAGCATAATTCCCATAGAGTACATTAAGCTACTTGAGAAGAAGTTAAAACATATAAGAATTCCTAATATTTGTGTAAAAGTAAAAACGACTAAAATCAAAATGCAATTGAATATTAAACTCTTTTCTTTCATAAGTTTTCCGCTAAAATTTTTCAATCTTATAACCAACTCCCCACACCACCTTTAAAAATCTTGGTTCTTTTGGATTTATTTCAATCTTTTCTCTTATTCGTCTAATGTGTACTGCTACTGTATTTTCTGAATTAAAACTTTCTTCATTCCATACTTTTTCGTATATCTCATCTATTGAGAAGACTCGTCCTTTATTTTCTAAAAGAAGTTCAATTATCTTATATTCAATTGGTGTCATTTTTATATTTTCGCCATCAATCTTAACTTCTTTTGTCAATGTATTTAGCTCTAGAGCTCCACTTTTTAAAATTTCTTTACATGTATCTTCATAATTACCTAAAGTTACATATCGCCTTAAGTTTGATTTTACTCTAGCTACAAGTTCTAATAAATTAAATGGTTTTGTTATATAATCGTCAGCTCCAATGTTTAATCCCATTATTTTATCTGTATCTTCACTTTTTGCTGAAATTAAAATTATTGGTATATTTCTTTCTTCACGTATTTTTACAGTTGCTTTGATTCCATCTAATTTAGGCATCATTATATCCATTAAGATTAGATGAATATCATTTTCTGTTATTACTTCTAATGCTTTCATTCCATCATATGCTTTATGTATTTTAAATCCTTCTGATTTAAGATATATCTCTATTGAATCAACAATTTCTTTATCGTCATCTACTACTAGTATATTGTACATATTTTCACTTCCTCTATTGTATAATAATCCTTATATTTATTATACAATATCTTTCACTCCCTTTCTCAATAATGACTAAATTGTTATATTGTATTATCTTACATTTTTATAATTTTTCTTTATATCTATATAATAGAATATAAATCTTAAGAAAATATTATCCTAAATCTTAAATATTTCTTAAGATTTAAGATAAATTGAGGCTTATTTGAATTAATTGATTTGAATTATGTTGTTTTCAGATTACTTTTATTTAAGTGTTTTGATTAGATTAAGCTGAATTGATGTATATTAATTCTTATTGAGTAGTTTTTTTCATAGGTGGAAGAATGGTGGAAGAAATATAGTTTCAAGTATTTATTTTACTATGATACTAGGCACTTATCCAAGTTTTGTTTTTCTCCCTATCAATCTATATTATATAAATATTCTACTAAAATTTATATAAATCAAAAGTGAGCCTATTCAATAATTTAAAATATGTTCAGAATAATAAATAAAATAAAGGTACAAAAAGTTATACTTTCATACCTTCATTGTTTTTATTATGTAATTACCTATAATTTTCATCTTTTAAACTATTAATTTATATATAGATAAAGTCTATATCAACACAATTTTTAAAACAAGAAAATTTGTATAAATAACATTTCCAATTTATACTAAATTATTCTTCTAAATTCCTATAATACTCTTCTAAATAATCTAGTTTTTCTTTACTCATGGGCTTATGTATCGTCGTAAGAGAATGTATAATTTTTCTGTTCTTAGTAGATTTTAATACTTTTTTCTTAAAAGTATCATACTCTTCACTAGTTATTATTATTTTATAATACAATTGAAATCTTATAATATCTCTAGCTAAAAAACCCTTAAAAATTAATCCTTTTAATACTATTTTTAGAGTACTCTTATGCTATCCATACATCTGCTTTATGTCTCTTATTATTTCTTTTTTAGATGTCAAGGAACCTTTTTCCCATAAATAGTTCATTACCATAAATTCTACTCTTACTAACCCTTCTATTAATATTTCTTCTTCCACGCTTTGTCACTCCCTCAAATTCTGTCTAGCTCAAATTAATAATAGAAGCTTCTAATCACAATTGATACAGGTAATTTTTACCATATAATTTATACGTTTAGTTTATTTTTTTTGAAGTAAAATAACGTTCATATTTATAAATTTATCCAATTTTCAAATAGTCATGTTGAATAATAACTAATTCTGTTATATTATTGTAGTTGTAGAATAAAACTAAATCGGCAAAACTAGAGAAATTTAGTGACGCAAAGCTATAGGGACTAAGACTTGTAAAATATCTTATAAGTTATGTCAGCCAGTTGCCAAAAAGATATTTTTCTTTTTGTTTTTATGAAAGTTTTTTAGGGGGATAATAATATATGTTTAGATATAAAATGGATAGATGTACACATATGTTAACTGCTTATATTGGCAGTTCATATGATTATTGTGATTTTATAGATACACAGTTAGATGATTTTATACTAGAGTACAGAAAAAATGTAGTAGAATCTTGTTTGCATCAAGTTATGATATTAGTAAGCAAGTATAATTAAATGAACCTTATTTTCTAGAACACCCTTTTTAGTTTTATCTACTTTTAAATAGCATTATGTTAAAAAATTAATTAAAATATATTTCTAGCATTCACAGTTTTATTTTTGTTAAAATACGATATAATGAAGATGTAAATCTGTGTTAAAAACAAAAAAGAAACTACAATCTATTAGTCTAGGGTGAAGTTTCAAATTCAAAATAATTTAAGTAATGATTTATTCATTAAAATCGTCTTGATTGCTATCAGGACGATTTTTTAGTTTATGTAAAGATTCTTTTAATCTACTTATAGAATTCAATACTCTTATTGTACCTTTATTAGGAAAAAGTTCTTTCATATGTTCATTCATATATTTACACAAAATATAAAAAAATTATATAATCCAAGTAAAAATAGTATTTATATATATATTAATGTAAAATTTTGTTTTTATTTGTATCATAAATGTACCCAAGTCATATATATATATTAGGATATTGAATTTATCCTAATAAATATATAGGAGTGGTAAAGAGTGGATAATACAAAGAGTTTAGAATATTATAAGAATAATTTAGAATCATATTCTAGCGATTTAATGAAATTAGTAATTGGATTGACAAAAGAAGAATATTTAAATACAAATACAAGAGCTTATTTAACACCTTGTCAAATATGGAGAATAATAAAATATTTTTTAGTTGGCGAAAGTTATGATTTATCTGATGCAAAAATTAAATTAGATTTTCAGAAAGATTTAAATTTCAATTTAGACAATGGCATATTAAATGAACTTTCCGAAGAATTAGAATCTCTAATAGATTCTAACTATGTAAAAAATTGCAAACTTAGAGAAGAATTAAAAAGAGCTTTTAGATTATCTGAGTGTTTAGCTGAAGCTATAAGACAAATAAACTGTAATGATAAATGTGAATTTTTAGTAGGAAAATTATTTTGCTTATTAGTACAAATTATACTTTTAATAATATCTATTATAGCTAAAATAATTATACTATTAATATTCTGTAGTGATTGTATTTCATGCAATGATGAAAAAGATGTAAAATCTTCTTTCTGTGATTGTCTAATTTGTGATTTAGAAAAAGAATTAGATCAAATAGAGGAGTTAATTGATGAACTAATTAAATTAGCCATTGCATTTATAAAATGTGGTTCAAAAAAATGTAATCATAATGAACATCATGGATGTGACTATTATAATGTTTATTATGAAAACTCACCTTATATAAACAACTATGAAGATAATATACAAGAATGTTTTGATAAGTACAAAAAACAATGCTATACAAAAAAATGTAATAGAAACTACTAAAAATCTTATTTTTATAAAAAACAAAAGCTTTCAAAAACTATGTTAAGTATAATAGAGTATATTATTTTAATCTAATATATTTTGATAGCTAAATATATTAAATAATACAAATAATATAATTTTTTGGCTATTTGAAATATTTTATAATAAGATGCAAACTATAATACAAACGAAGTTATCTCAATGGATTTAAAATCTAAAATAGATAACTTCTTTTGTATAAGTAAAAATCTATAATATTTTTACTTTTTTTGAAACCCATAAAAAGACCTTATTTTTACATGTAATTGAGGTCTTTTTTTATTATCTTAAATTTACTGATATATAATTTTTTCCAACATTTTAACTCAAATAGTAACAATTATAAAGTTTAATAATACGATATTATATTAATTTATTATATATCTATTTATAATGATTATTAAATTTTCTCTTATAGAAACTTACTTTCATTGAATAAAAAGACAATAAATATATGTAAATATACTTATTGTCTCTTATTTAAATATTTATTTGTATCTCATTTTGCTATTATATTTATCCCCAAGACTATATTTACATGGTGTAACATTATTACAACTATCTGAACAGGTATCATTATCGTAATAGCATAAATTTGGATTATGCATACAATAACTTCTACAGCATTTACAATTATTACAATTATGAAGTTGTGGACAAATTATAAATAATAGTGATAAATCAATCATTCTACAATCAAAGTGTTTTACACAAATATTCTCTATTCCAATAAAAATAGTTTCTATAATATTATCACACTTATCATATCTCAAATCTTTTAACAAAATAAATTGACAAAATGGTATACTCCAATGTGCAGAATGAAGAGACTGCTGACAATTATCTCCAGTATATATAATCTTAATATTTTTTAATCCTTTTATAACTAATTTTGGCCCTAGTATCGTGTTAATAATCTCCTTATCTTCTATGCATATCTTTACACTTACTTCATTAATACATTCTATATCTGGTTTTTGTGTTGGAACACATAGTATATCATCTTCTATAAATTCTTTATAGTATTTCATACATTTGTTATCTGGATAATCTTCTAAGGGGGTAATTCCAGTTTTTAAAATACTTTCATTCATATAAACATCTCCTTAATTTTATAATTATATAGAGATTAAAGTTTCTATATACATTTTATATATGATATAAAATCATATATTGTTATAAAAAGACTAAAAAAATAAAAATATTCGAAAACTTGTAACAAAAAGTCGAAATTTAAATAGATTATATTGAGAGCTAAAAACTTTCAATAAATTATATAAGGAGAGATAAATATGAATAGTAATGCATGTGCTTGTAATATGGATTTAATTGATATAAGTGGTTTATGTGACACAGACGATGTTACACAGGTTATAAGTCAATATCCTTATTGGTTTCAGATGTATATACCAGAAACCTTAAATATCCCAATACAAAAACCAGATATTGAACAAATAAACTCAGTTAATGTATCAGTAAATATATTGAGAACAAAAGTAGTGAAGACACCTGTATCACCTTTAGATGCTAATTGTGATTTTATACCAAACTTAGAAGGAAAAATCTCTACAGGAAGAAAAATTATTGTTGAGGGTGAATTGTGTCAAAAAATATCTTATACAGCTGATGAAAAATCTCAACCAGTTCATTCTGCACATTTTTATGTACCATTTTCAAGCTATATAGTTATACCACAGAAAATTACTTTTAATAATGCCACACAATTAATGAAATTAGACTCACTTGATGTAGATTATCAAGTAAATGCGTGTATAGAAGATTTGTCTGTAAGCCTATTAGATGCAAGAACTATATCGAAATATACAACACTATTATTATATGCAATACCAAGAAATACATTATAAAATTATAAAAATAAGGAGTAGAGGAAATGTTAAATTCTAATTATACAAATGGCACATCTTATCAATTCCATGATAAATGCGGTTGCGATGATAAGATATTAAATATTGTTGGTGTCTATCCAGAATCAAAAATAGAAAAAGTTTTACAATGCCCTTGTCCTGAAGATAAAAACAAATGGACAGAGTTTTTTGTATCAGAAACAGTAGATATACCATCACAAAAGCCAAATATAGAAGATATAGTAGAGGTACATTCTTGTGTAGATATAATATCTCAAAGAGTAATAAAAACACCTTTGGTAAACGGATACATCTCATGTAATGGAAACTCTATACCAGGAGAAACTATACCAAATGGAGAATGTACAAATTTGACAGGAAGAAAATTAATAATAGAAGGACTACTAAGACAAAAAATAATCTATACAGCAGCGCTAGATGAACAATCAGTTCATTCTGCACATTTTAATATACCATTTTCAGTATTTATAATAATAGACAAAAATACACCACTATACCAACAATTTAAGATAACAGCATATATAGAGGATATATATGCATGTGTATTATCAGAAAGAAGTGTCTTTAAAAATACAACTATTTTTATAAAGGCATCAAAAATATGTTAAGTAATTTAAATAAAATGAGGAGGAATAAAAATGGGATGTAATAAAAAAACTTGTGAATGTGACTTTAATATCAAAACTTTAGGTATATGTGATGTATCAAAATTAAATATGAATGGATGTAAAAAGGAAAACTTAAATTGGACAGAGATTTCAATTCCTGAGATACTTCCCATCCCAAGATTAAAACCTGATATAGAAAATATAGATCAAGTTTATGCAAGCGCAACAATTACTTCAGTAAAACTTATAGAAACTCCATTTGCATATAAATCATATAATTTATATATTAGCTTAGATATATTGAATAGAATAGAAATTATATTAGATGAGTTTCTAGAAACAAATATACAGACAACAATTAATACATTGATTGGTGGAATAAATGATTTAATATCAACAATTAAGGATGCAATATCTTTAATACCTGGATTAGGCGAGATTATAAATCCTTTATTAGCTAAACTGCAAAGATTACTAGATTTAGTTCAACCATCTGTAAATTCTCTTTTATTTGATATTGATGATTTGTTAAATACAATTCAAACTGATATAGCAAGAATAGTATGCGAATCTCTTAATTCTATAATATGTAGAGCAGACGATTTAATAAGATTACTAAAATCTATACAAATTGTTATCAATGATATATTTGAAACAGTTAGTACACTTGAAGGACCATTAATAGAAATATTAATAACAACTTTACAAACAATAATTAATAATATCATTACACCTTCATTTGATATATTAATTGGAGAAAATGGTGTATTAATTGTACTTGTTGAAAGTTTAAGTAGAATACCAATTGATTGTGAAAATACTAGTGCATTTACAATACTACAAAATGCTGAAGGAACATGCTTAAATGGAAGAAAACTAATAGTGAATGGCTTATTAAAACAGAAAATAGTATATACTGCTCTAGTAGATGAACAATCAGTTCATTCTGCACATTATGAAGTACCATTTTTAGCATATATAATTCCATATGCCAAATTTGAATGCTTGACATATGAAGAAGGAATAGTTATTTCACCACCTGGAAAACCAATAGTTACAATAAATGGTTACAGATATAATCCTAAATTAGACATAGAAGTGGATTTATGTGAGGAATTTATTGTAGATTCATGCATTGAAGATATATATGTAAATGACCTTGATAAAAGAACTATATTTAAAAATATAACATTATTCTTAAAAGCACAATTAAAATCGTTGTGTAATTAATGTTAATACTATTTTACTAGTATACTATATAAACGAGTATAAACAAACAAAATTATAACAGTATCTAAATTTTCAAAGGCGTTAATAATACTAAATCTACGCCTTTGAATTTAGTTTAAATACTTAACACCGCACTAAATTAAAGCAATGAAAAAAGGGTTAATCACTTGTCTAAAATGATGCAGATAGAAGATATAAAAAAAGATATACTAAAGATAGAAGCATTTTTATAGCGTCATTAAATGCTGTTATAAAATATCTCAATATGATAGATAAAACTATTCACTGTAAAAATAATTAACCAGAAATATGTGAAAAGAATTTTCCTAAGTTTATAAAAAATAAATTTGATAATCCAAAGGTGGCAATCATAGGATATCAACCATCTAAACCATCCCTTCTTTTTTCTTACTTATATATAAAATTTTTTTAATTTTACTTTAGCACAAAAAAAATTTATTCCATTAATCTACTCTATAATTTTTAGTTTTTAAGAAATAATTTTTAATACTTTGATTGATAATATAACTAAGACAGCTTTTCAGGAGATGATTAAATGACTCTTAAAAACAAGAAGTTTACTATAAATAAGTATGGAATTTTATCTATCATTTTAGTTTTATGCTTGATTTTAACAGGTTTTAATAGCTATATTAATTATAGTCATAGAAAATTTAAAGATTATGTTGTTTTCTATGTTCAACATCAAGATGATGAAGTATTGTGGGCTGGCAGTGCTATTGTAAACGCTGTAAAAGAAAGAGGAAAAAATCATGTATTTGTGGTTTTAGTATCTACTGGATGTGGTATATCTGTTTTCGATAGATATAAAAAATATGAAACTCTTACAGATAGCCAAAAATCAGAATATAGAAATAGAGAATTCTTAGCTTCTCTTAATAATCTAGGAGTAAAAAGAGAAAATATAATAATATTGCCAGAAAAAAATGTAAATGGTACTACTAATTTTAACTCTATGGAAGAAATTGCAATTACTTTTGAAAAAAAATTTAAAAGTGTAACCCATATAGCACATACTTATAAGTTAGATGACCATTTACAACATATAAAAAATGGCTCTGTCATTCAAGGTCTGTATAACTCTGGTCAAATCAAAGATGCCAAATACTTTGTAAAACCTAAGTTTGCTCATGAAATAAGTTTTAACAACAAAATAGTTTATAAAGCTCATTCTATTGAGGATTATGAAAAAGTAAAAAATGCGTGTGAACAATACAAACTTATTGATGAATCAGAATGCAGAGAAGGTATTGGTTATAAATCTGACCACAAGTCTTTTGATAAATTATTAAATGATAAAAATGTTCCTTCTATACTCCACACCCCTAATTTATAACAAATATTTATTTTAAAATAAATATTTGTTATAAATTCTTAATAATTATGAAACTCCTTTGTTATTTATATTTGTTAATATATTTTTAGAGCTAATCAGTTAATATACTTACTATTTTCTGAAACCAATTTTTAGTATAAAATAAAGATTGATTAAAAATAAAATTTCGAGGGGGAATAATAAAGTGAATCAAAATATATTGGTCGTAGATGACGATAAAGAAATAGTAGATGCTATAGAATTCTATTTAAGACCTGATAATCTTAATGTTTTAAAAGCATACGATGGCTTAGAAGCTTTGGATATATTAATTGAAAATGATATTAAATTAATAATAATGGATGTAATGATGCCTAATTTAGATGGTCTTAAAACTACACTCAAAATAAGAGAAAAAAAGAATATTCCTATAATCCTTCTATCTGCAAAATCACAAGATATGGATAAAATTATAGGTCTTAATATGGGCGCTGATGACTACATAACTAAACCATTTAATCCACTAGAACTTACTGCACGAGTAAAATCTCAACTTAGAAGATATATAAACTTAGGAGACTTTAGTAATGCAAATAACTCAAACGATACTAATTATATTTTAAAAAGTGGAGGTCTTGAGCTAAATACAGATACAAAAATAGTTTCTTTAGATGGTGAAGAAGTTAAAATGACACCTCTTGAGTATAAAATACTTGCTCTTCTCCTATCACGAAAAGGAAAAATATTCTCCTCTCATGAGATTTATGAAAAAGTTTGGAATGAAGATGCTTATAGCTGTGAAAGAACTGTTGCTGTTCATATTAGAAGAATTAGAGAAAAGATTGAAGTAAACTCAAAAGAACCAAAATATTTAAAGGTGGTGTGGGGAATTGGTTACAAAATTGAAAAACTTAATTATTAATGATTCAAGAGCAAAATTTATTTTATTATTACTATTATTTCTCTCCTTTTCTACATTATTTGAAACAATATATGATTTAAATAATAACTTTGCTAGCGTTAATGAATTTAAATATTTATACAATGAGGTAGCTATACCTTGTTTCTACTACTTTGGACCTCCTTTGTATTTAGAAAAAACAAATTTGAAATTTATTTGTGAAGGTAGTGCATTATTAAGTTGTATATTCACTATACTATTTCTTGTATTCTACAAAAAAAATAACCAAAATAAAGTTAAATTTTTAGAAAACATCATCACTTTCTTTTCTAAGGTAAAGATTGAATTTACACTTATATTAATTTTAATACTTCTAGTATTACGATTTTATATATTTACAAATACTAAAATGTTCTACAATGCCAATTTAATTATATTTAATTTTATTATTCTATCTGTAATTTATATAATATATGAAAATATAAAACATGGTGGCTATAATCCAAAAGATATGTCTATAACATATAGATTCTTTTCAGACCTTGTTAGCATATATAATAGAAAAACTATAAATAAGAAACTATCTATAACCTTTTTAATCTCTATAGTTATACAAGCAATTATTCAGTACATAGTTTTAGTATTATTTATGCGTGTATATTATGTTGAGGCAATAGTTATAGAGGTTTTATTCACACTTGTAAGTATAATTTCTTATTCTTCTATATACAACTTTTTATCTAGTAAGTTTAACTACATAAATAATATCTCGAAAAATATAAAAAATATTGAAAATGGAAATCTAAAATATAAGTTGGAAGTGATAGGAGACGATGAAATATCTGCTTTATCCAAAAGTATAAATAATATAACAGATGGTCTTGAGGCTGCTGTAGATGCTAATATAAAAAGTGAAAGAATGAAGACAGAACTTATAACAAATGTATCTCATGACTTAAAGACTCCACTTACATCTATATTAAGCTATGTTGATATGTTAAAAAATAATGACTTTGATAAAGAAACAATAAACGACTATATAAATATTTTAGATAAAAAATCACAAAGATTAAAATTATTAATAGAGGATATATTTGAAGCTTCTAAGCTTAGTAGTGGTGATATAGAATTTAATATAACAAAAACTGATATAAAAGAGCTCTTAATTCAAAGTATAGTAGAGCTTGAAGATAAAATTCAAAACAGCAATTTAGATTTTATAATAGAAACACCTGAAGAATCTGTATTTACTATGATAGATGGAAAAAAGACTTGGAGGGTATTTGAAAACCTGATTGGCAATATACTAAAATACTCTATGAAAAATACTAGAGTTTACATAGATATGTTTATAAAAGATGAAAATATAATAGTAACATTTAAAAATATTTCAAATGATAAACTAAATCTAAAACCAGAAGAATTAATAGAAAGATTTAGAAGAGGTGATATATCAAGAAATACAGATGGCTCCGGTCTGGGCTTATCAATTTCTCAAAATATAATTGAATTACAAAATGCAACTATGGAAATAATTATAGATGCTGATTTATTTAAAGTAGCCCTTTCTTTTAAAAAAATTAATTAATATTAAATACATAAGGTTGTAAATTTCAAAATAATTTTTATTTTAAATTACATGCTATAAATGATTAACTTGCAATTTACAACCTTATTAAAATCATAAAACTATTTTTAATATACTTATATACTTACTCTAATATATAGTCTTATTTTTTCCTGATTTTTTAGCTTTATATAGTTTTTTATCTGCCTCACTTAAAAATGCTTCAAAAGAATCAAAGTCTATCCATTCAGAAATTCCAATACTTACAGTTATTTTATAGTCGAGGTCTTTAAAATTATATTTAAGTAGACTATTATGAACTTTAGATTCAATATGAATTGCTTTTTCTATATTTTCTGTCAAAACAATAAATTCATCTCCACCATATCTACCAGCAAATAAATAGTAATCTCTAAATGATTGAATGATGTAGGCCATCACTCTTATAATCTCATCTCCCACTAAATGCCCATAATTATCATTTTCAGCTTCCATTAAACTTATCGGAAAATACTCACCTATTTTTTGTAAATCATTTGCAACAGAAGTATGAACACTACTTATTAATATTTCTCCCTCACATTCAACACATAAGTATGTTATTCTTATTTCTACTTGAAAATTATAACCTTTTTTAGTTTTCTTACCAACTAGATACTCTCCAAATACAGCATGTAAATTTTTTGAATATTCTTTACTATCTAGCCATAACTTTTCTAAAATAAAACTATCTGGTGATTGTTTTACATACTCTTCTAATAAATACTCTACTTTTTCAATACTATTCCCTACTTCAAACTTTCCAGTACCAATCCAACATATATTTTTGTGAAAAAAAGACATACATTTTTTCACATCTCTATCTACAAAATATGCATTTATAAACTGCTCAACACGTTCAACATATTTGTTCTTAAACATAATATTATTATCCCCTTATCGTTCTAATAAAGTTATTATATCATGACATTGTGTATTTGTTTAAAGAAAAAATTTTATATCTATACATAATTATTTTTTATGCTTTTTAGGAGTAAACAAGAAAAAAACCTCCTTGGAGGTCTCTTTCTAAATGTTGGGGTTTATATTTACATATTTATTTGATTATACCTTTTAGTGCGATATTAATACATTTTAAATTATATTTCTCTATAAATCATCATGTATTTCATCTCTCTGTATTTATAATATCACATAGAATTTCCATAATCAGTTACATATCTGTTACCTAAGATTACAATTTTGTAATATTTGTAATCTTAGGTATAAATTTACATCCATTCTTTAATATAAGTGTATGTTTTTTATTAATCCTAAAGACCTTTTAAGTCATATTTTTCTAGGAAAAGTTTTAATTCAGAGTAAATTTCTTCTGCTCCACCAACTTTATTTGATTCAATATTTAAAGCTAACAATGGCTCATGTAATGATATTCTAAGTAAAAACCAACCATCTCCATTTGCTTCATTACAATTAACTCTTATACCTTCAAAGTTATTTGGTGCAACAGACCATCCATCAACATCATTAACATGAGAATCTAATTCTTTTAATATATCTTCTGCATATGGTCTAAAATCTTCTTTATTGATGCCTATTCTAACTTCTTTTTCTTCCTTTGCTTCTTCAAGGTTTTCTATCAATTCTTCTATAGTCTTTCCTTCTAAAGAAAGTTTTGCAACTTTTATTAAAATTTTAGCTATTAAATATGCTCCATCATCTAAAAAATAATTTTCTTTTAAAGCAGCATGTCCAGATGTCTCTATAGCTAAATGGCACTCTTCACCTTCACTATTTAATCTTATAGCTTCATTTATTACATTTTTATATCCTCTTTTAAATCTATGATGTCTTCCTCCTAATTCGCTTATGAATTTAGCAAGACCTTCTGAAGTAATAGAATCAGTTACTATAGCTGTATTTGGATGTTCTTCTAATATTATTGATGATATAACAGCTATAAGAGCATTTTTATTTATTGGTTTACCATTTTTACCTACAATAGCAGCTCTATCTACATCTGTATCAAATATTATTCCTAAATCACTCTTATTATCTAATACGGCTTTACAAATGCTTTCCATTGCTTCTTTATTTTCAGGATTTGGTATATGATTTGGGAACATACCGTCTGGGTTCAAAAATTGACTACCTGTTGTATCTGCTCCCAGTATGTGTAAAACTTTTTCAGCAAAAAAACCTCCAGCTCCATTTCCTGCATCAACTAGTATTTTAAGTCCAGAAAAAGGCTTTTCATAGTTTTTACTTGAGTTTACACCTATTCTAATTTTATCTATCAATAAATTAGAATAATCTTCTACTAAATTTTTTACTACAACTGTACCTTTTTTGTCTACTCTTTCAGACTGTACACTATCATTTTTAACAGCTATATCCAACATTTCTTTTATATCTGTTTTTTCTAGACCACCATTTTCTGTAAAAAACTTTAATCCATTATAGTAATAAGGTAAATGGCTAGCTGTAATCATAATTGACCCATCAGAGTGGTATCCATCCATAATAGTTGTCATAAACATTGCTGGTGTTGTAGCAATCTCACAATCAATTACATTACAATTATCATTGATTAAAGTTTCAATAACAGTGTTTCTAAATTGACTCCCTGTTATTCTAGAATCAGTTCCTATTGCAACAGTTATTTTATCTTTTTTAGTTTTTTCTTTTAACCAAATATGAAATGCTTTAGCTATTTTTTTTACTTCTTCTACAGTTAAATTAACTTCCTTAGAATCATTTTTATATGCTATTCCTCTAATATCTGTCCCATTTTGCAGTTTGTATATGTCACCCATAAACATTCTCCTTACTCAATTAAAATTTTTATTAAATATTATAAAATTCCTAATTTATTTAAAATTTACATTATCTAAATATACAAATTTTATAATTTTATTATTAACTATTTTATACTTTCTTTTAGCTCTCTTATCTTCTCTTTATATGAAATTGGAGGCTTGTCATTAAATAAAGCTGATGTACCAACAACATATATATCGACTTTTTTGCCATTCATAAGTCTAATAGTATCTTTATTTATATTTCCATCAACTTCTATAAATGGAGGATTATCATAATCTTTTAATATCTCTGTAAGCTTATCTAACTTATCTAAAACAGAGAGATTAAACTTTTGACCTGCAAATCCTGGATTTACTGTCATTACTAAGATACCCTCAACTAAACCTATATATTCTTCTATTTTATCTACACTAGTTTGGGGACTTATTGCTAACACTGGCCCTATTCCATAATCTCTCAACTTTTGTATATCAGCTTTTACATCTGTGCTTGATTCCACATGAAAAGAAATATACTTTGGCTTTATATAAGACATCATATCAATATACTTATTTGGAGTTTCTGTAGCTAAATGAATATCTAAAGGTATAGTTGTATTTTCGCTTATTGACTTTAATAGTTCTGGTCCCATGGCTAAGTTTTTGACAAATATTCCATCCATAACATCACAGTGAAGCAATTTTACATCAGCCTCTTCAAGAGCTTCTAGTTCTTTTTTTAAGTTCATTTGGTCTGCACACATTATTGAAGCACAAATAATAGACATAACTTTCCTCCTTAGTCATAAATTTTCATTATTTATAAGTTTTCATTTTCTATATCATCAATCATTTGTAATCTTCTTGCATGTCTTTCTCCATTATAACTTGAATTTAACCATTCTTCAACAATTCTCATTGCTAATCCTTTTCCAATAACTCTTTCCCCTAAACAAAGTACATTTGTATTATTGTGTTCTCTCGTAGCTTGGGCTGAAAAACAATCTGACACAACTGCTGCTCTAATTCCTTTAAATTTATTTGCGGCAATAGACATACCTATTCCTGTACCACAACAAAGTATACCTAAATCTGATTTTTTACTTTGAACATTTTGACTTACTTTTTTTGCATATATTGGAAAATCTACACTTTCTTTTGAATTTGTTCCTACATCTTCAACTTCTATACCTTTATTAATTAAGTTTTCTTTTATAAATTCCTTTAACTCGTAACCACCATGGTCACACCCAATAGATATTTTCATTAAAAAGCACCCCTTTTTATATAATATTTTACAATTATCGTAAAAATAAAGCTGTCCCATTGTAGAAATTTCTTTCTATTTTTAAGACAGCTTTAATTGATTTATATCAAATCAATTTATTATTCAATGATATTTACATCTATAATAATTCTTTTATATTTTTTACTATATCTTCAGTAGTTAATCCGTAATGTTTTAATAAGTCTGCTGGTGTACCTGATTGACCAAATACATCCTTAACACCAATTCTTCTAACTACTACATCTTTAGTTTCTGCTAAAGCTTCACATACAGCTGAACCTAAACCACCAATTATACTGTGCTCTTCTGCTGTAACTACTTTTCCAGTTTTCTTAGCACTTTCTTTTATTAATGTTTCATCTAAAGGTTTTATTGTAGATATATTAACAACTTCTACATTTACACCTTCTTTAGCAAGTTCTTCTGCTGCTTCTAATGCTTTTGCTACCATTATTCCTGTAGCTATTACTGTTATATCAGAGCCTTCTCTTAAAACAGTTCCTTTTCCTATTTCAAATTTATAGTTTTCACTGTTTACATCTGGAGTTGCAGCTCTACCTAATCTTATATATACAGGTCCATTATAATCAATAGATGCAAATAGTGCTTGTCTTGCTTCTAAAGCATCTGCTGGATTTAATACAACCATATTTGGTATACCTCTCATTAAAGATATATCTTCTATAGCTTGATGACTTCCTCCATCTTCTCCTACTGTTACTCCTGCATGAGTAGCTGCTATTTTAACATTTAAGTTTGGATATGCTACAGAGTTTCTTATTTGCTCATAGCCTCTACCTGCTGCAAATATTGCAAAAGTACTTGCAAAAGGTATCTTTCCACAAGTAGCAAGACCTGCTGCTGTACCAATCATGTCACCTTCTGCTATCCCCATATCAAAAAATCTATCTGGGGCAACTTCTTTAAATGATATACTTTTTGTAGCTTTTCCTAAGTCTGCATCCAATACTACTATATCTTTATTTTCTGCAAGTTCTTTTAATACTTGTCCGTAAGCTTCTCTAGTTGCTATTCCCATTCCTATAGACCTCCTTCTAAATCTTTCAATGCTTGTTCTGCTTGTTCTGCATTTGGAGCTGTTCCATGCCATGCAGCATTGTTTTCCATAAATGAAACACCTTTACCTTTTACAGTCTTAGCTATTATTACTGTTGGTTTTCCTGTAACTTTTTTAGCTTCATCTATTGCATTTCCTATTTCATCAAAACAATGTCCATTTATTACTATTACATTCCATCCAAAAGATTTAAATTTGTCATCTACTGGACTAACATTCATTACTTCTTCATTAGAACCATCTATTTGTAATCCATTTAAGTCAACAAATGCAATTAAGTTATCTAATTTATAATGTGATGCTGTCATTGCAGCTTCCCATACTTGACCTTCTTGGATTTCTCCATCACCTAATATAGTATACACTGTGTAGTCTTTGTTGTCTAATTTACCAGCTAGCGCCATACCATTTGCAGCAGATAAACCTTGTCCAAGAGAACCAGTAGACATATCTATTCCTGCTACTTTTTTCATGTCTGGATGTCCTTGTAACTTAGAACCAAATTTTCTAAGTGTCAATAATTCTTCTTCTGGGAAAAATCCTTTTTCTGCTAATGTAGCATATAAAGCTGGTGCTGCATGACCTTTTGATAGAACAAATCTATCTCTATCATCCATTTTTGGATTTTCTACACATATGTTCATTTTATCAAAATATAACACTGTTAACATATCAGCTATTGATAATGAACCACCTGGATGCCCGCTTTTAGCTTCTGCAACCATTTTTATTATGTTTTTTCTAATATTATTAGAATGATCTCTAAGAGTGCTCATACTTTTTTCCTCCTGTTATTTTTTAAGACCTTACATTTTTTTATCCTACAGTAGATTTTACAATTTTTTTTAAAATAATACAAATGTTTTTTTAAGATTTTACTGCAACTTTTATTTCTTCTCCGTTCATTAAAGCTGTAATACCCTCTTTAAATTCGTCTAAACCAACAGTTCTTGTAACTAATGCTTCTGTATTTACTTTTCCACTAGCCATTAAATCTAATGCTATAATCCAAGAACTTGGTTTTTGTGATCTACTTCCAATATATTGTAACTCTCTTTGAATTATTGCTTCTTGATCCATTTCATTTAGTTTTTTAGCAAATATTCCAACTTGTACGAAAGTTCCTTTCTTTCTAAGTAATCTTAAAGCTTCATTAACTGCTGGCATAAATCCAGAACAATCAAATCCTTTATTTACTCCATTTCCATCAGTCATTTCATTTACTACATCTGCTAGACTTTCTTCCATTACGTTTACAGTTCTATCTACTCCAAGATTTTTAGCTATTTCTAATCTTTCTTTATCTTTTGTAACACCAGACATTATAACTGTAGCACCTTGAGATTTAACAACTTGAGCTAATAATAAACCTATTGGCCCTGGTCCTATTATTAATACTGTATCATCACTTTCTATAGTAGTTTTTTCAAGAGCTGCATGAACACAACAAGCTAGTGGCTCTGTAAGAGCTGCTGATAATAAAGATACATTTTCAGGAAGTACATGTATGCTTTCCTCTCTTGATAATACATACTCAGCAAAACTTCCATCTGCTTGAGTACCAATACCTTTTCTAGTTGGGCATAAATTGTAGTCTTTAGTTGCACAATATATACATTTTTCACAAGTTGCAAAAGTAGTTTCTGATGTAACTCTATCTCCTACTTTTATATTTTTAACATCTTCACCAATTTCTACGACAATTCCAGAAAATTCATGACCTAAAGTTACTGGAGCTTTTATATTTGCATATTCACCTTTAAATGAATGTATATCTGAACCACATATACCACTGTATTCTACTTTTATTTTAACTTTATCTCCTGTAGCTTTTGGCTCTTCTACCTCTAATACTTCTACATTATCATAACCTGGTTTAGTTTTAACTACTGCCTTCATTTATTTTTCAACCCCTTGTGGTAAAATTAATATCTTATTAAATTCTTCTTTTCTATCTCTTATCATTTCAAATGCTTTATAAGTATCTTCAAGTGAAAATCTATGAGATACCATTTCTTTTAATTTTATTTTTCCTTCATTAACTAAAGTGATTCCTTTAGTCCATTCTTGTCCTGGGAATGGTGCAGAATAAGAATTCCAGAAACCTTTTAACTCTAGTTCTTTTCTAAATATATTTTCAAATGCTTCCTCAGATAAAGTTATATCTGAATATGCTATTCCTAAAAATCCTATTTTACTTTTCTTTTTAGTTATAAGTAAACATTGTTCCTGAGTTATTTTAGAACCTGCACATTCAAGTGCTATATCAACACCTTTTCCACCAGTAAGTTCTTTTATTTTTTCTACTGGATTTACATCTTTAGCATTAATTATTATATCAGCACCTAATTCTTTTGATTCTCTTAATTTATTATCAGATATATCAACTGCTATAATTGTTCCAGCTCCTGCTATCTTAAGTCCTTGTATTACTAGTTGACCCATTGTTCCACTACCCATTACAGCTACAGTATCTCCAACTTGGATACCTATATTAAGTACTCCATGCATAGCAACTGCAAGTGGTTCTATCATAGCAGCATCTTCAAAATCCATGTCTCCTATTGGTAAAACATTTGTAGCTTTTATGTTTGCATATTCTGCAAAAGCTCCAAAAGTTTTAGCTCCTAACATACCATGGTCATCACATAATGAAAATAACCCTCTCTTACAATATTCACATTCATTGCAAGGTATAAAAGGAATTGCAACTACTCTATCTCCAACTTTTACATTTTTTACATCCTTACCAACTTCTGCAATTACTCCAGAAAATTCATGCCCTGGTATAGCTGGAACTGGATATTTCCAATGTTTTAATACTCTTGGAGGATCTGACCCACATATTCCTGCTGCCATAACTTTTATTTTTACCTCATCACTTTCACATGGTTTTATTTCTATATCTTCAAATCTCATATCATTTGTGCCATGTAATACTGCTGCTTTCACGATAAATCTCCTCCTTTTGTATTTTGTATTTTTTAAAAATTTATAAAAAATATTACTCTTTTCTAGTAGCTGCTAAATGTTAAATTTTCGCATACTTTACTAAAAAAGAGTAATCTCTATTAACTAAATATTAGAATATTCCAAGTGAAGAAACTAATTGAGATAATTTCAGTATTCCCCATTTTAGTAAGTTACCACCTGTATCTATACTTGTAACCATTGTTGTTCCTTCTGGCATCATATTTGCTTGTTGTAATAATTGCGTATGAACATCTGCAAAATTTGTAGCCATATAAAGTGATATAGCTATTACTATAGTTCCTGTTATAACTGATTGAACTATATTACCTTTTCTAAAACATACTATAAATGCCATATAG
The DNA here is from genome assembly GCF_020657875.1 of Clostridioides sp. ZZV14-6150. Lineage (NCBI taxonomy): Bacteria > Bacillati > Bacillota > Clostridia > Peptostreptococcales > Peptostreptococcaceae > Clostridioides > Clostridioides sp. ZZV14-6150. The sequence continues at coordinate 131,729 of NZ_JAGWDA010000001.1, forward strand.
AATGGTATTGTTGCTAAGTCACCAAATGGTAAAACTTTATTTCCTGGTAATATAACTGCTAAGAATAAAGTTATAGGAACAAGTATAAGAGCTGTTGATATAACTGCTGGATGTCCAGTTGCTACTGCTGCATCTAGACCTATATAAAGTTCTCTATCTCCATATTTTGCTTGTAAGAAATCTCTTATTGATTCTGAAATTGGAATTAAACCTTCCATCAATATTCTAACCATTCTAGGCATAAGTAACATTACTGCACCCATTGATATACCTACATTGAATATTCCTGCTACATCGTATCCAGCAAGCGCTCCAAGTATTATCCCTAGTATAATCCCCATCATCATTGGTTCACCAAATATACCGAATTTTTTTTGTATAGAATCTGGGTCTGCTTGTATTTTATTTATTCCTGGTATTTTTTCAACAAATTTACCTACTAAATATCCAAGTGGAGCAAATGAAGCTGTTGAACCAGTTGGTAATGCTATACCTTCCAAATCATAAAACTCCTGAACATTCTTGGCTGTTTTTTCTGCAATAAATAGTACTAATAATTCCATTAATATCGCACAGAATATAGCCCAGATATAACTTCCTGTTACTATATATCCAACTGCACCTGCTACTATAAAGTGCCAATAATTCCATATATCAACGTTTAATATCTTTGTTTTATTGAAGTATAATAATAGTAAGTTTACTAATAAACAAACTGGTATTAATATTGGTGCAACTGGTGAAGCCCATGTTGCTGATGCTGTTGTTGGCCAACCAACATCTATTACTGTTAAATTAAGTCCAAATCTCTCAACCATTCCTTGAGCTGCTGGCCCTAGTGTTGAAGTTAATAGGTTTACAACTAAGTTTATACCCACAAACCCTATACCAATTGTAAGACCTGATTTTAAAGCTTTTGTAAACTTAATTCTAAATATCATTCCTAAGACTACAATTGTTATTGGTAGTATTACTGTTGGTCCCATGTTTAAAATATACTGTACTACTGCTAATAATTTATCCATTTATAAATCCTCCTTTTTCTGTTTTTTAAATATGATTTCAATTTATTTATGCTAGGATTATTTTAAAGCATCTAATATTTTCTTATCTAATGCTGCTGTATTTACTCCAGTTATATATGCTGTTGCTTTTATTGCTGGTATATTATAAGTTGTTGGTAATATAGTTGTTGATACTATTAAATCTGCTCCATCTTGCTTTGTTGCACATTCAGCTATTTTGCATTGTATAACTTCTGCTTGTATATTATTTTCTTTAACTAATCTTTCTACCTTGTCACAAACTACTGTTGATGTTGCTATTCCTGCTCCACATGCTACTAATATTTTTTTCATTTTTATTTCCTCCTAATAATTTTTATTGTCTTATTTTTATTGTTAGTACTTTTTATTATTTTATTTTTTATAAAGACTTTATTGTCTTTAAAACTTCTTCTTTGTCAGTAGAATCTATTAGCTTCTCAACTAATTCTTTATTTTGCATAATCCCCATCAATTCTGTTAATACAGATAATTGACTGTGTGGTTGATTAAGCCCCAAAACGAAAGCCAAATTTACAGATACTTTTTCATCTTGGTCTTCCATAGAACTAAATACTACTGGTTCATTAAAAGTACAGACTGCTATAAATTGTTCTTTAATATATTCTGCATCTGTATGTGGTATTGCTACTCCATAATCACCTAAGTTTAAGCCTGTTGGAAATACATTTTCTCTTCCTAGTATTTTTTCTCCAAATTCTTCTTTTACAAAGCCTAATTCAAAAACTTTATTATGTATTTCCTTAAAGAAATCTTCTTTTGTTTTACAATCCATTTTAAGGTTTATAACTTTATCACTTACAAAATTTATAAACTCCATATTTGCACCTCCTAATTGCTCTTATCTCATATCTTGTTTTTCTTGCCTTTATATAAAGCATATACCGTGCCAAAAAGTGGCTTTTTTTGTGAAATAAAAGAAAACATTTTCCTCGAAATAATGTTCAATTGTAGGATTTTAGCCGACTTTCATAGATAAATTTTTTTTAATTTTTATTTTAATTTTTACTTGTTAAGCACTTAACTATCCATATATTTTTATATTTTCGTGGTTTTTTTTGTTACAGAAATGGTTTTTTTATTTTTTATGGGTGGTTTTTTCTGTTTGTTAGTTATTTTATAAAATAATTCAATCTAAATAGCATTAATTTTCATATTTGTTGTTTAGTTATTTTAGTGTGAATAAATTTTCATGTAATTGTCTAGCAAAATTCACGTTACGCATAATTAAATTCATAGTATGTTTTTATTTATATAATAAAATCAATATGAAAATATAAAAAACTTAATATGAAAAGGGGATTAAGAATGAAAAGAAAAAATTTATTAAAGATAGTATTTTTATGTAGTATTCTATTTGTTTCTGGTATTTTCGTAAAACAAGTCTTTGCATCTCAAAGTAATTCGAAAAAAACACTTAATATAACTATAAATGGTTATGATGTAACACTATCTAAGGAAGGGATTTTTAATAGTCAAAACGTAAAACAACTTAATTCAACAAATCAAAATAGTATAACAATAAAAAATCCTAAAAATGTAAACAGTGTCAAAATAGATGATAAAGAAATTAATGTAAATAATAAATCTACTTTTAAGTTAAAAGAAATCAATAGCTCTTCTAAAATAAAAATATCTGTAATATATAATGGTGAAAACTCATATAGAAATTATTATATAAACTCTCTTTCAAAAGATTTTCCAAAGTATACTGTTACTGCAAATAGCCCTTATGATGGTGATTATTATCTTACTACACACAATGAAGAACATAATTTTGTATTTAAATTAAATAACCAAGGAAATATAATTTTTTACAAGGAAGTCGAATCAAATCCTTTTGATTTTAAAAAAATAACTACAGATGATGGTAAAATTAGATATGGATATTTACTTCAAGATAAAGACTCAACAAAGCGAATAAGTTCTGTTGGATACTCACCATCATATCTTGTAATATTAGATGAAAATTATAATGAAATAAATAAAATTACTATGGAGAAAAGTAAAAACATAGAATCTGGTACTGAGTTAGAAAACCATGACTTTATATACATAGATGATAATCACTATATTGTTTCTAGTTATCAAAAGACTAAGGCGACAAATATTCCTTCAAAATTGAGTAAAGGAAATTCTCCTTATGTAGTAAATAGTGTATTACAAGAAATAAAGGATGGGAAAGTTGTATGGCAGTGGGAAAGTATTGATTATGAAAAGCTATATGAAGAAAGTGCTGAACAAAATAATTTTAGCGAAAAAAGTGATACATCCTTAGACTATGTACATTTTAATTCTATGACTATCGACCCAAAAGACGGAAATCTAATCTGCTCATTTAGAAATTTAGATGAAGTTATTAAATTAGATAGAAAAACAGGAGAAATTATTTGGACTTTAGGAGGATTGGGTGATGAGTTTGATTTAACAGATAATCAAAAGTTCTCAAGACAACATAATGCTAGAATTACAGATGATGGATATATAACTTTATATGATAATGGTGTAAAAAATAAATCTACAAGAGTTATTAAAATAAAATTAGATGAAGAAAATAAAAAAGTTACTGAATATCACTCATATAACATAAATGACTACTACAAATATATGGGGTCAGTTCAAGAAATAGATAGTGAAAAAGATGTGTTTTTAGTTGGAACTGGTGGAAAGGCTGGAGAAGAACAAGACTTAGTGGCTATGGAAAAAGATTTTTCTAATGATAAAGTTTATTTTAAGTTTTCATTCAAAAGTGGTGAAAGCATGTATAGATGTTATAAAATCAAGTAGCACATATTTAGAAAATATAAATCTCTAAAATATACAATAAATCCTGCAATAACAATGAAAATGTCCATGTTTACCTGCAGGATTATTCATTTTTCATCAATCAGTATTTTTTATAAAACTCACACTTCCTTTAGTTTTCTTCCCTGTAGCAGTAATTTTATATGTTCCACTTTCATCAACCTTTACTTGAAATGTACTTGTCTTGAGATTCTTCCCTTAGAAAACAGGCTTTTTATCATCTTCTTGTATGAAATTATTTTCTAAATAATTATGATGACCACTCTGTAATTTTTTAACATAATAACTTATCCTTATTATATCTTCTATATTTTAGTTTTAAAATAGTTTATATATTCTATTTATCAATAAAGAAGGCTAATCCTATAAAATCATATAAATCAATTTCATAGAATTAGCCTTATATCAAGTAATTAACTACTTAGCAATTAAATAATTTTAAATTTTATACTAAAGCAAATTTTTTGTGTCTATCTTTTCTATACTTAGTTAACTTAATATCTTTTTTATTTCGTTTTTATCTTCAGTATTTAATAAAACTTCTAAAGTATGTTGGTCATTAATCTTTGAAAATAAGCTTCGTATTTCTTTCTTATTATTTTCTTTAAGTGCCAGTAGTACCACTAAATCTACCATAAATTTATTGTCCCATACTATGGGCTTATTTAATCTTGCTATAGCTATTGCTGGCTTTATAACATTTTCTGGAAGTCCATGTGGTACAGCAACTTTTGAAGCCATTACAACACTTCCCATAGCCTCTCTTTTATACACACTTAATATATATTTTGAGTCTACATACCCACCTTCTTCAAGCTTTGATACAAGAGTATCGATTATATACTCCTTTGAGATTCCTTCAAAATCATATAAAATCAAATCTTCATGTATTAAATTATTCAATTGATTATCGCTACTCAAAGATGGTTGTTTATTATTTAAATGTTCTAATACCTTGTTAATTCCATTTTTTCCAAGTACCTCATTATAAGAAATAAAAGGTACATTTTTATAATCTATATCAATTGTGCCACAAATAGCAATAATATTATATTCAGCTTCAATGTCATTTAACTCATCTTCTAAATTATTATTTAAAAAAGCAATTGGCTTTACTTCAATTGAAGCATCGTATTCCTCAATTTGCTTTTCTATATGTTCCTTTAAGTTTAAAGCTGTGCCTACCCCACTTAAACATAATGTAATAATTACATTTTTCTTTCCATATTCATTTTTTCTATAACTAAATTTATTTGTGTTTACCATAGCATAATTTTTATTTTTCTTTAAATCCGCTATTATACCATCTAAACTTTTTCCTTCAATTGTAGCCAATTTTCCTGCTTCCATTGCTAATAATGTATCCACCCTATTTACAGTCTTGCATCTAATACCAAGTCTTTTTTCAACCTCATCACCAAGGATTACTAAAGAACCCATATCAATTAGAACTAAAATTCCTTTTTGTGCTTCTATCTTTTTAAGTTCTTCTAATACATGTTCTATTCCTTCTGATGGTGAATCTGTAAGTGCTATTTCTATACCCAATGTACATTCTATACCAAGGATATGATTTACAACATTAGACATTTCAATTCCAACCTTACCATGTGTAACTATAACTACTTTTACTTTATCTTTTATACTTTCTTCATTGTAACAAAATTTATTTATATAATATGCTAAATATCCAAGTTCATCCTCTGGGAATGTAACTTGTGTTAAATCTTCCACTATTCCCATTACATATCTGGATAATTCATATTCCATTGGCATTGATGCTTTTATCTTATCCAAACTTGGATTTATTATAGTTTTTCCATCTTTTATTCTATCTATAGCATGCTCAATATGAATCGCTAAAGCTAAATACAACCCTTGATTTACATGTTTAAATTGCTCTTTAATAAATACAATTACTTTGTCCATTATCTCTAGTGTGTATTCTTTTAACTGTCCTCCCCAATCTATTCGACTTCTTCTATCAGACAAGTTTTTATTGTTTTTAATAGCATTAAATTTATTATCTAATTTTTCTATAAATGCATTTTTTAATTCTTCTTCTGAAAAACACTTACTTTCTAGAACCTTCAATTCTTTTTCTGCATAATTGTATATTTCACTTATCTCATTATCAGACAAAATTCTATTTTTTCCACTTACTAACTCACTAATATCTATATATATATCTTCAACTGAAAACTCAGAATACTTTTCATCTTCACAATTACAATCATAATATCCACTTTTTATATAATCTCTTAAGCTATCTAAATCTATAATTACCTTGTCACTAGAAAATATTGCCTTACTAAAAGCTCTAGCACAAGTTACTTGTATATCACTCTTTAACTGCCCTATATTCCCAGTACATTTATAATTCATAAGTGCACACATCACTTCTTTAGTTATTATAAAGTTTTTATTTACTCTTTTTGCTTCTCTTTCAAAGAATTTTATTATTATTTCATATCTTTCAGATTTCGGTCTTTCACTCATATTAGGTAAATTTATTACCATTGGTATACGTCTTCTAAATGTTTGAAGTAAATTAGAATCTGGATTTTCTGTTGTAGCACTTATTATGAGAACATTTGCCTTTCTATTAGAACTACTCTCTCCTAATCTCCTAAATTCACCTCTATCTATTAAAGAAAATAATATCTCTTGACCAGCAGCAGGTAATCTATGAATTTCATCCAAAAACAAAATTCCATTATTTGCTTGCTCTACAAGACCCTCTCTATTTGCATCTGCTCCTGTGTATGCACCTTTTACCACTCCAAACAGCTGAGCTATCAATAGGTTAGGATTTTCTGCATAATCTGCACAGTTAAATACTATGAATGGACTATTTTCTTCTTTGATATTATTTTTCACAGCATATTTGTACATACATGTGGCTAATTCACTCTTACCTACACCTGTTTCCCCATATATTATAGTATGAAGACCATTAGGAGGATACATGATTGCTGATTTAGCTAGGTTTACTTTCTCTTTCAAACTGCCTTTTATACCTATTAATTCTTCAAATCCATCCTCTTCTACAGCCTTACTAACTTTTACATGCTTTCCAGAGGATACTAGTTCTTTATCTTTTATTTCAGCTTTCGGTTGGCTTAAATTTTCTTCTTTTAGTAATTTTGATACTGCACTTCTTGATATATTATAGCCATTTTCGGTTAAAATTTCAGTTATTTTTCTTTCAGACATTTGTGGATTCTCATTTACAATCTTAGATATATCTTTTATTAAGATTTGTTTTCTTCTTTCTCTTGAATCTAAAATATTATTTTTTTTTCTAACTGCTATTACTTCAGACCTAGCTACATTTAATATTTCAGCAAGTTCTTGGTCAGTGTATGGATTTTTCTTGTCTTCTCTTTGTATCTCTCTTAATATTTTATCCATATTTCGCCTCCTTACTTTAAATTTTAGTTTATTTCAATATATTATACACCAAAATAAGACTAGGCAAAATAGCCTAGCCTTATTGCTTAGAATTTCCATAAGAACTTCTCTTATACTTATAATCATATTTCTATAATTATAATTTTAAAGAAGCACCTTCCCAATCCTTCATAAAGCTATCTATTCCTTTGTCTGTCAAAGGATGCTTAATCATTTGGTTTATAACTTTAAGAGGAACTGTTGCTATATCTGCTCCCATTCTAGCAGCTTGTAAAACATGTATTGGATTTCTAACACTAGCAACTATTATTTGAGCCTCAATACTATTTACACTAAATATATCAACAATTTCTTCAATTAAATCAAGACCATTTTGTGATATATCATCTAATCTTCCAACAAAAGGACTTACATATGTAGCTCCAGCTCTAGCAGCTAAAAGAGCTTGTCCAGCAGAGAATATAAGTGTAACATTAGTTTTTATACCTTTACTAGATAATACTTTTACTGCCTTTAAACCTTCTGCTGTCATAGGTATTTTTATAACTATATTTTTATGTATCTTAGATAATTTTTCTGCTTCTTCTATCATACCCTTGTGCTCTAAACTTATTACTTCTGCACTTATCGGCCCATCTACTATCTCACTAATTTCTTTAACTACTTCTATAAAATCTCTACCTTCTTTAGCTATTAGAGATGGATTTGTAGTCACTCCACATATTACACCTAAATCATTTGCTTCTTTTATTTCTTCAATATTAGCTGTGTCTATAAAAAATCTCATTTAAAAAATCCTCCATAATTAGAATATGTGCTAAACACAAGTATATAATATCATAAATTATCTAAATTTTACAGTTCCATTATCTATAGATTCAACTACTGCTAAAGATTCTAATCTTACATCATTGGCCTTTAAAAGTGCTCCTCCAGCTTGGAATCCTTTTTCAATAACAATCCCTACTCCAACTAAGTTTGCATTTGCTTGCTCAATTAAATCTTTAAGCCCAAGAGCTGCCCTTCCATTAGCTAAAAAATCATCTACTATCAATATGTTTTCACCTTCGTTTATGTACTTTTTAGAAACTTTTACTGCATATTCTTTTGCCTTAGTAAATGAATATACATTAGTTTCATACACATCTTTATCTAAATTTTTAGATTCTGATTTTTTTGCAAAAACTACAGGCGCATTATCAAAGTATTGTGAAACAATTGATGCTATAGCTATCCCCGAAGCCTCTATTGTAAATATTTTATCCACTTTTTCTCCACTAAATCTTTCTTTAAACTCTCTTCCTATTTCATTTAAAAAAGCTACATCAATTTGATGATTTAAAAAACTATCGACTTTTAGTATATCATTTCCTGAAACACTACCTTCTCTTAATATCTTTTCCTCTAAAGCCTTCATTGTACTCCCACCTAAACCTTTCTAAATTATATTAATCTTAATAAAAAAAATTATATTCTCTTTAATTTTACTATCTACATTGCTTGTATTTTATCTTAGAATACTAAAAAAGCTCCTGTCTATATCATAGACAGGAGCTTAAAATTCAAAGTAACCAACTTAATATATAATTTAAAATAAGTATAAACTATATCATCTTCACTCCTGTAGTTAAGCTATTATTGGTAGCTTAGTAGAAACATTTGAACCATATTATCAAAAGTATACAGGTAAACATATTAATTTATTCTTTTTAATTATATATTATAATTCTCTATTATTCAACAAATAATTCAAACTGTGTAGAATAAAACATTCATTAGTTACTTGACAAAATCCAACCTTTTTAAGTAAACTTATAGATTTTCCATAAAGATATAACTTTTTTCTATATTATCTAGAAGTACTTCATCATTGCTTATATTAGCTATTTTAGAAATAGCTTTTTTTACTCCATTAGACTTTATTAGTTCTTGCAATTCTACACTTTGAGCATCTTCACTATTATTATAATGAAGTGCTGCACCTATTCCAAGAATTAAATTATCAACTGTTAAACCATATGATTTTGCTGTCATTAGAGGCTTAATCAATCTGTCTTTATCGCTTAATTTTCTAAGCGGCTCTCTTCCAACTCTGACTACATCATCATTAAGATATGGATTTTTAAATCTGTTTAAAATCTTATCAATATATTTATAATGTGCTTCTGAATCAAAATTATATTTTTTGATTAATCCTTCTCCACTTTCTGTCATTGCATTTTTCACTATATTACAAATATATTCATCATTTATACTTTCTTCTATTGTTTTGTATCCTTTTAAGTACCCTATATAAGCAGTTATAGCATGGCCTGTATTTAGTGTAAACAACTTACGTTCTATATAAGCCATAAGGTTATCAGCTAAATTCATTCCAACTATATTAGGTATTTCTCCTTTAAATCCTTGCTTTTCAACATTCCACTCATAAAAATTTTCAACGGTTACATCAAGAGGATTCTCATTTTTACCAGGAGGAACTATTCTATCAACTGAACAGTTAGGGAAACCAATATATTTCTCTAAATAGTCTGCTTCTTCTTTATTTAGACACTTAAGTATTTCCTCTTTTAAAGAAGAACTTGCATATATCGCATTTTCACAAGCTATTATATTTAAATTATTTGTTAATCCTTTTTCTTTTCTAGTTTTTATACCTCTAGCAATTGTAGGTGCTATTTTAGTTAAAACTAAAGGACCAACTGCTGTGGTTATTATTTCAGCTTCTACAATCTCGTCTATTATTTCTTCTTTTATAGATGAAACTGCACTTATATTGTCAATTACTTCATCTACACATTCTACATCTCTTATGTGTATAGTATATTTTTTATCTTTATTTATTGAATTTAATATTTCTTCATTAACATCAGCAAATACAACATGATAACCTGACTTAACTAACAAACCTCCAATAAATCCTCTCCCAATATTTCCTGCTCCAAATTGGATTGCCTTTTTCATTTTAAGTTCCTCCTAAGATTAGTTGGCAAAAGCTTCCATAAAAGCTTGTTTGTCATTTGAATTTTTTAGTCTCTCTGTTAAATCATCATCTAAAACTATTGCTATATTAGATAGTATCTCTAAATGCTCATCTCCAACACCAGCTATTCCTATTAATAAATATGCCTTTTCTCCATCAAAGTCTATACCATTAGGGAATTGTAGTATCACTATTCCAGAAGATAATATTTCTTTTTTCGCTTCATTTACACCATGTGGAATAGCAACACCCATTCCCATATATGTAGTCATTACCTTTTCTCTCTCCAACATTGCTGGTATATATTCTTCTTTTACATATCCATTTTCAAATAATTTTCTTCCTGCTAAAGTTATAGCTTCTTCCTTTGAAACACTATCTAATCCTAAAAATATATTATTCTCATTTAATACTTTACTCATAATATCAACCTTCCTTTTTTAATGTAAATTTTATTTATCTATTAATGTTTTTAATTTATTTGTATAAAAATTAAAAACTATACCTTTTATTTCTAATATTATCTCTTGTATAGAAAATTTGTTTATTTTATTAGTAAAAACAAAATTATCTATTAATGAGCCACTTATTTCACTCATTATTTGTCTTTGATAACTTGGTGAATTTTTAGGAAGTAACATAAAAACCACATTTTCAATTTCTTCCTTGGAATTTAGTTTTATGTTATTTTCTAATCTTATTATTGCTAACTTCATAATATCTATTCTTTCACTCATACAATGTAATAATAAAATCCTTGATTCTTCTATATATGGAATTGATATTTTTAATCTTTCTTCTAAGGATTCTTTTATAGATATTACATCTTCACTAGATTCTACAAATATTTTTGATGAATCCATAATAAGTTCATCTAAGTTTTTACTTTTAAATTTTTTAAATTGAATTTCATCTAAAAACTTAAGAATATCTCTTCCTATGTTCATGCTTTCTGTTATCTGTTCATATACTTTATTTTTATTTTTAGTATCATCTTTTACTTTTAAATCCATTAATTTGTTTTGAGCTATAGACTTTATTTTTTCTTTGATTATCAACTCATCATCTGAACTCATAAATGGACCTACACATATATAATCTAAGTTTGTATTTAGTTCCACTGTAGATACAATTAAATCGACTTCTTTTTCTTTTAAATATTCTTCATCTATGTTTATAGCTGAAATAGTTTCAAGTATATTTAGATTGGGAAATTTATTTTCAATTTTAGTCGATAAAAACCTTGAAGTACCTATTCCAGTTGGACATGCTACAACAATATTCAGATTAGTATACATCATTAGATTTTTTTCTATGGCTGATGCAAAATGCATTGCAATATATCCTATTTCAGATTCAGGTATTAAATTTATATTTAGCTTATCTTTTATGATTTTAGAAATTTTTTCAACTCCATTATAAGCATATGAATACTTAGTTTTTATTTCATCTAAAAGAGGATTTCTTATTTCTAATCCCATATTCAATCTGTTTATAGAAGGTCCCAGGTGGTTTGCTAGGTCTTTAAATAATCTTTCATCATTTTTAAGACTTATCTTAAATTCATCTTCTGCTAAATCTATCATTTTATTTGTAATGTCCATCACTTCTATATCATCTAAGTTTAACTCTTTATGACTTGAAGATGACCTTTGCTTTGCACCTCTAATATGCATAGTTATATATCCAACTTCATCTAATGGTATATCCATACTAAAATCAACTGCTATACCTTTTACGATTTCTTGCGCTAATTTAAACTCTTCGGTTAAAGATAATTCCTTTAGAAAATTTTTCTCCATGGTTATATTCTCACCATTTTTTATCCTCTGTAAAGCTAGTGAAATATGAACTACAAGACCTATATATGCACTATCAGCTAAATTTACATCTAATTCAGAAAGCTTCTTTGTTAATGTACTTTCAACTTTTCTTATTATGCACTTGTCCATTAAATTTAAAAGTCTATTTTCACTTAAAATTTCTATTGCTTTATCAGTTTGTATATTCTCACTTATATTTCTAACCATGTCCAATATTTCTTTTTCATTAAATGAGTCATATATAAGGTTTACATATGCTTCTCTAAAGTTTTTTTCCTGACCTTTGAGATACACACCAAGCCCTGGTTTTCTAATAAGCTCAATATCAAATCTTTCTAACCATTCACTTGCTAATGTAAAATCATTGTTTAGTACCCCTTCAGATACCTTTAATATTTTTGCAAAGTAATAAGATTTTACTGGCTCATTAGAAACTAGTAGCTTTGATAATATAATTAAATTTCTTTCTTCTTTACTGTATTCTTTTTCTATTTTTTCTTCTTCTAACAACTCAATGATAAAATTTTGATTTTCTATATTTTCTTCTAAAATCAAACCTACACCTGGTTTTTTTACAAAATTAAAATCATTTTCATCAAACCATTTTTCAATTCCTGACATATCTCTAAGTACAGTTCTTGAGCTTAGCTCTAACTCTCCTGCAATCTCAGAAATGGTTATTGGAATATTCTTTTTAGAATTTTCTACTATCATGAGTATTATCTTTTTTTGTCTAGATGTAATCTTCTTTTTTTTCAAATTTATCCACTCCTAATCAGTGGTACTTTTTATTTTTTATTTAGATTCTAATCTTTTAAACAGTATATCTAAATTTGGGTCATTTAAAAAGTTATTTATTGAGACTATCTCAACATTTGAATTATTTTTGGCAACTCTTTCAACTAATGTATTGTGAGTTACTACTATTTGTGTATCATCTGGAAGATTATCAACAGATGAGTTTGTAATTTCTATATCTAAATTTAAGTTTTTTATTCTATTTTTAAATCTAGAAGCTCCCATTGCACTAGAACCCATTCCTGCATCACATGCAAATACAATCTTCTTAATTTCATTTAATTCAAGTTGCTTTTCTTCAACTTTTTTATCCGAACTTTTGCTTGCAGATTTCATATCACTCATCTTTGCTTTAGCTTCTTCTAAAGTACCATCTTCTTCACTTTGATTTGCTGAAGCTCTCTTAACAAATGGTGCTGCCACTAAGAATGATACAGCTGTCGCAACTGCAACCCCTGCTAATACTGGAAGTAATCCTCCTTTTGGTGCTAGTGCCATAAGTGCAAATATACTTCCTGGTGATGGTGCTGCTACAAGTCCAGCTCCTAATATTGAAAAAGTTAATATTCCTGCTGCTCCACCTGCCATTGTAGCTAATATTAAAACTGGATTCATTAATATATATGGGAAGTAAATTTCATGGATACCACCAAGGAAATGTATTATTACTGCTCCTGGGGCTGATTGTTTTACACTTCCTCTACTAAACATCCAATATGCTAATAGAACACCTAATCCTGGTCCAGGGTTACTTTCTAATAAGAACATTATAGATTTACCTGCTTCTTTTGCTTCAGCTATACCTATAGGACCTAATATACCATGGTTTATTGCATTGTTTAAGAACAGTACCTTTCCAGGTTCTATAAATACTGAGACTAAAGGTAATAAACTTTTACTAACTATAAATTGCACTCCTGATTCTATAAGAGCTGTACCTGCTACTATAGCTGGTCCAATTGCATAAAAACCTAATATTGCAAGAAGCATACCTATTATACCTATTGAAAAGTTATTTACTAACATTTCAAATCCTGTTGGTATTTTTCCATCTACAAGTTTATCAAACTTCTTGATTACCCATCCTGCAAATGGGCCCATTATCATTGCACCAATAAACATTGGTATATCAGCTCCAACGATTACTCCCATAGCTGCTGCTGCACCTATTACTCCCCCTCTTTGTCCTGCTATAGCTTTACCACCAGTATATGCTATCAACAGTGGTAAAAGATATTTTATCATTGGATCGCCTATAGTGCTTAATTTTTCATTTGGCATCCATCCTGTTGGTATAAATAATGCTGTTATAAGACCCCATGCTATAAAAGCTCCTATATTTGGCATTACCATACCACTTAAAAATTTACCTACTCGCTGTATAGATGTCTTTATTGTCGATTGATTAGAACTGCTCATAATTTTACCTCCATTTGAATTATATTCTATATCGATATGATTCCCTTTTGTTATACTTTTATTATAGAGTTTATATTTTATAGTAACAACTTTAAGAAATCGTTTCTATGTCACTTACGATAATGACATTTTTCATTTTAGTTTTTGTTTAATTTTATTTATGTAGTATTTTAGAATATCAATCTTTATAAATAATACTATATTTATAAAGTACTTGTGTATTTGATGAATATCATAAAACCTTATACAAAAGTGATTAAGAATTTTACGAAATAAATTTTTTAGGGATACTTTTGGACATACTAATATAGATTTAATTAATTTATACTTTCAATAAAAAATGCTCTATACCCAATATTAGTAACAGGAGTATATAAACATAATGCAAGAGATTATATACTAAGAATTAACTTCAAATTAGCTACTACATTAAATAAAACCTTATTTAATATACAGTTTGATTGTGTAAAGCAACATATATTAAACAAATTCAGTTAAAATAGTTTAAATTTTTCAAAAATCTCAATATCTGACAAAATACTTTAATAAAATTAAAGAATAAGTTATAATTAATACTATCAATTATAATAAAGTATAAAAATATTAAGGAGTGATTAAAAAATGGCGTTTTATTTTGATACACCATCGCATACTTTCAGTGAGTACCTACTTGTACCAGGTTTCTCTTCTATTGATTGTATACCTGCTAATGTAAGTTTAAAAACACCTGTTACTAAATTTAAAAAGGGCGAGGAAGCAGATATTCATATGAATATACCTTTAACTTCTGCTATTATGCAATCTGTTTCTGATGACAAGATGGCTATTGCGCTTGCTAAAGAAGGCGGTATCTCATTTATATATGGTTCTCAAACTATTGAAAGTGAAGCTGCTATGGTAGCACGTGTTAAATCTCATAAGGCTGGATTTGTTGTGAGTGATTCAAATATTAAACCTGACAATACATTAAAAGACATACTTGAACTAAAAGAAAAAACTGGACATTCTACGGTTGCTGTTACTGAAGATGGTACTTCAACTGGTAAATTATTAGGTATTGTTGCGAGTCGTGATTATCGTATAAGTCGTATGGATTTAGATACTAAAGTTAGTGAATTTATGACTCCTATGTCATCCATAGTTTATGCTAACAAAGATGTTACTTTAAAAGAAGCAAACAATATTATATGGGACCATAAGCTTAATTCTCTTCCTGTACTTGATGATAATGGTAATCTTGTATATATGGTGTTCCGTAAAGATTACTCTTCTCATAAAGAAAATCCACTTGAACTTTTAGATTCTTCTAAAAGATATGTAGTTGGAGCTGGTATCAATACTAGAGACTTTGCTGAGCGTGTTCCTGCTTTAGTTGAAGCTGGTGCTGATGTTTTATGTATAGACTCTTCAGAAGGTTTTTCTGAGTGGCAAAAGATAACTCTTGATTTTATTCGTGAAAAATACGGTGATACAGTTAAGGTTGGAGCTGGGAATGTAGTTGACCGTGAAGGATTCCTTTACCTTGCTGAAGCTGGTGCTGACTTTGTTAAAGTTGGTATTGGTGGTGGTTCTATATGTATCACTCGTGAGCAAAAAGGTATAGGACGCGGACAAGCTACTTCTATAATTGAAGTTGCTCAAGCTAGAGATGAATACTTTGAAAAAACAGGTATTTACATTCCAATTTGTTCTGATGGTGGTATTGTTTATGACCATCATATAACTTTAGCTTTAGCTATGGGTGCTGATTTTATAATGCTTGGTAGATATTTCTCTCGTTTTGATGAGAGTCCAACTAATAAGGTTAATATAAATGGTAGTTACATGAAAGAATATTGGGGAGAAGGTTCTGCACGTGCTAGAAACTGGCAAAGATATGACCTTGGTGGAGATAAGAAACTTTCTTTTGAAGAAGGTGTTGACTCTTATGTTCCTTATGCTGGTTCTTTAAAAGACAATGTGACACTTTCTCTAAGTAAAGTTCGTTCTACTATGTGCAACTGTGGTGCTCTTAGTATTCCTGAACTTCAAAAAAATGCTAAGCTAACACTTGTATCTTCTACTAGTATAGTTGAAGGTGGAGCTCATGATGTTATGCTAAAAGATAACAGAAACTTATAATATAAATAAAAGTGTAGTTAATTGTAAAACAATCAACTACACTTTTTATTTTAATATAAGTTATTATTTATAAGTTATTATTTAACTGTAAATTCAAGAAGCTTACTTTTTAGTTCACTTTCTATTTTTGATAATTCAACTTCTGCTTCTTGTCTCTTTATTCTACCATCATTTTGTATCTTAACTACTTCATCAATAGTTGATATTAAAGATTGATTAGTTTTCTTAATTGTATCTATATCTACAATGCCTCTTTCTGATTCTTTAGCTGTTTCTATTGTTCCCATTTTCAATGTTTCTGCATTCTTTAGTAGAAGTTCATTTGTCATGTTACTAACTTCACGTTGTGCTTTCATAGCTTGATTCAAATGAGATATTCCAAGAGCAAGTACTATTTGATTTTTCCATAATGGAATAGTATTTACTATAGTAGATTGAATTTTTTCTGCCATTAGATTATTGCTATTTTGAACCAATCTTATCTGTGGAGCCATTTGAAGTGACACCATTCTAGTTAATTCTAAGTCATGAATCTTCTTTTCAAATCTGTCACAAAGTGAAACCATATCATTTACAGATTGAGCATCTTCTGTTGAACCAGACAGACTTGCTTTTTCTCTTAATTTTGGCATCTCAAGTTCTTTCATATCTTTTAGCCTTTGTTTCCCTGCTATAATATACATTGTAAGCTCTTTTGAATAAGCTAAGTTTAATTCATACATTTTATCAAGCATTGCTATGTCTTTCAATATTTTAACTTGATGCTTTTGAAGTTCTTTACTTACTTTGTCTACATTTACTTCTGCACTATCATACTTAGTTTTTAAATTTGAAATTTTATTATTTGCCTTTTTAAAAATCCCTAAAAAACCACCTTGTTCTTTTTCATCAGCTGAAAATGATTTTAAATCAGTAACTAGATTTGTAAGCATATCACCAACTTCGCCTAAATCTCTAGTTTTAACACTCTTTAAAGCGGTTTCCGAAAATCCTGCTACCTTTTTTTGAGCCCCAGCTCCATATTGCAAAATCATATTTGTATTTGTAATATCTATTTTTTCTGCAAACTCTTTTACCATTTTACGTTCAGCTTCTGATAGTTTTTCTTCTTCTGGGTCTTTTTCATTCTTTTTCATTAATAGGTCAGAATTATTTATATCATTTGTTTTTGTTTCTTCACCAAATGGGTCAAGTGTCAGTGTTGGCATAACTGGTATATCATCTAAATTATTCATCCTATACTTCTCTCCTCTTCCTTCATAAAGTACTAATTATATACTTATATCTTGCACATTTTTATCCTTTATAACTAATTAACTGTTCAAAAATAACAGAATATTTTTTATATTACAGTTAAAACTTTCCACCTGTTAATCCCTCTTGAACTAACATATTTTCTAAGACAGTAATATCTGTAGATATGTCAATAGCTTCATCCTCAAATAGAGAATCCAGTTGGTTCTCAAAAGCCACTACAATTGTACTCATTGTACTTTCAATACTCTCCATAGTTGTTGTTATATTTTCTCTGTCTATGCCTTGTTCTTCCAATGTATGATATGAATTTAAAAGCTTCAAAGTAGTTGGAATATAATAATCCATAAATTTTTGTATCTGAGTAAGTTTTGATGGGTCATGTTTTACAACATCAAATATTTTACTCGTAACATCTTCTACTTGTACAATTTTGCTGCACATTGATTCTGATTTAATATTTTCATTAGCTTCTTTTATTTGTCTCAAATAGTCCATTCCCTTTTTAATAATCATATCAACTTCATTACTATTCTCAACTTCATCTTCTTCAACTTCACACACTACATCTTCATACACTGGTGGAATTCCATCTTCATTTGTCAAGACAATTTGATTGTTTCTTTTATCAATATAAGTATTTATAAAGTAATTTTTATCTATCATCTTTTGCACATCTTTTATTATAAATTTTAATGATTTAGATGTGCTTTCTGCAATAAGTTCTACTGGAATAATATTTTTATTACTTATGATTGTACAGTATTTTTTGTAACGAGAAATTTGGTCTCCTAATCTTTTACCTTTAAAAATGCAAACTCCACCTATTATTAAAAATAAAGCACATACTTGAATAGGAAGTATAACTGCCCACCCAATTATAATTGAAATAGTTGACAATACTAAAGCTGATAGTGTGAATAAACCTACTAAACCCCATCCAACTATCTTTAAAAATTTACTTAAAAACGAATTTATTAATACAGATTTTTTAGAAAAATTCTCTGGTTTATACATGATTTATATCCTTTCATTTTTACTAATATTATTATTATATTTCAGTTTGATTATACAATTACTTACTTATTACTGTCAAGGAATTTGAAATTCTACAAATTATTTCAAATAAGGTAATAGACTTAAATGTAAGTACATTTTCTAACTAAAAATGTACTTACATTTAATGCTATACAAAAATAAGAGAACTTAATTTTAAGTAAATTTAAGTCCTCTTACTTTTTATATTTATATAATTATCATTATTTATATCATCTATACTTAATATAAATAAAAAATTGTATCAATAAAGATTTGCAAATATCTCTCTTATTTCTTCTCTACTAAGTTCTACATAATTATTGGCAAGTAATCTCTGTTGATTTGCTATTGTGCTATCAGTAAATTCATCTATCTGACTTTCCACCATTCCATATTCTCTTAAAGATTTCTTAGCTATTAATTTGTTTAAGAATTTCTCTAATTCTCCATAAACATCACAATTAGGGTCACATTCAAGAGCATCTGCTAAAATTTTTGTACATTGTGTAATCTTTCCATTAGGATTTTTTCTAGAGTACATCTTAAATACTTCAGTAAAGAACTGATAATTTGCTTCACCATGTGCAACATGGAAAGCTGCACCTATCGAATAAGATAAAGCATGCACTGCTGCACAACCAGCATTTCCAAAAGCAATTCCTGCATAGTTTGATGCAAGTACAAAGTCCTTAAGATGATTGAATCTCTCTTCTTCTCCTTTAGCCACAATCTTTTTATATCCATCCATAATCATTTTTATAGCCTGTAAAGAATATATTTCTGTAAATGGACTTGCCTTTGGAGATAGATAAGACTCAATAGCATGTATAAGAGCGTCCACTGAGCTTGTTACAAAAAATTTATAAGGCAATCCTTTTACTGATTCTGGAATTAATACTGCATAATCTGCATAAGTTTCTTCTACTGCAAGACCCTTTTTAGTATGCTTAGATTTTAACTCTGCAATGGCTACATTTGTTACTTCACTTCCTGTACCACATGTTGTAGGAACTACCACCAATTCTTTTACTTTTTTAGGTGCTACTTCTCCTTCAAATAAATCAATAGACTTCTCTGGAACATCAAGTGCTAATATCTTGCATATATCAACTATTGTACCTCCTCCAAAGGCGATAATTCTATCGAAATTGTATTTCTTCATTTCTTTTGTCATAGAATCTATCATTTCATCAGATGGTTCACCTGTTCCAAATTTTTCTTGGAAAATTAGATTGGTATCTATTCCAAGAGGTTTCATATATGGTTCATATATAAATTCATTTGTAATTACTAAATCATTTTTTCCTATTTTAAATTCTTCGTTGAATTCTTTAAATGTATCAAAATAAAATATTTTTGGAACTACTCTAAGTGCTTCCATTCTTAACACCCCTCTACTATTAATATTTCTCCTTAAATCTTTTTTCAAACTCTAATGCTAGATTTTCTCTTACACTTGGATGAGCAATATTGATTAAATTTCTTGCCCTTTCTCTAAGAGATTTCCCTTTTAGTTCTGCTATACCATACTCTGTTACGACATAGTCAATATCATTTCTAGATGTTGTTATAGGAGCACCTTCATCAACAATTGAAACAATTTTTGAAATTACTGTACCATCTTTTTTTGTCGTTATTGAAGGCATGGCTATAATTGCCTTTCCATCTTCTCCCATAGATACTCCACGTATGAAGTCAACTTGACCTCCAACTCCACTAAATTGTCTAAGACCCATTGCCTCTGCAACTACCTGTCCCATCAAATCAACTTGTATAGCAGAATTTATAGAAACCATTTTATGTTGTTTCATTATAACTGCTGGATGATTTACATAATCTACAGGCTTTACTTCAACTACTGGGTTATTATTAGCAAAATCATATAATTTTTTAGTTCCCATTAAAAATGTAACTGTCATTTTTTCTTTATCAAAATTTTTATATTTACCATTTATAACACCTTTTTCATAGAGAGCTAAGGTTCCATCTGAAATCATTTCTGAATGAATTCCTAAATCTTTTTTATCTGTTAAAAATAGCATAACTGCATCTGGAATTCCACCAATTCCAAGTTGTAAAGTAGAACCATCTTCAATTAGAGAAGCACAATTTTTACCTATTGCTTCTTCTACTTCTCCTATCTTAGCAGGTTGCAGTTCATATAAAGGTTGTGACTTTTCAACTATATAATCAAACTCTGATATATGAACTACTTCACCATAAGTTCTAGGAAATTGGTCATTTACTTGAACAATTACTGTTTTAGCAGTTTTAATAGCTTCGTAGGTATAGTCAACTGATGTCCCTAGACTACAATACCCATGTTCATCTGGTGGAGTTACCTGTGCTAAAACAACATCACATTTTAATCTTTTTTCTCTAATTAATTTTGGTACTTCATGAAAGAATGCAGGAGTAAAATCTCCATCTCCATTTTCGATTGCCTTTCTTACATTTCCACTTACAAACATTGGATTTACTCTAAAGTGAGTTTCCATTCCCTCGCCAGTATATCCACCACTCCCTAGACTTACCATATGCTTAATCTCAACGTTTTTATACTGTTTTGCATTTTCAATCATAGCCTCTACTAGTACAGGAGGCTCACCTACACAATGTGCAAATACTACTGTATCCCCATCTTTAATATGCTTTACAGCGTCTGTAGCAGTACATAACTTACTTTGATACAATTCTCGCCAATTCAATGAAATCACCCCATCTAACTCTTATTTAAGCTTCACAAATTGCTGATTCTATTATATTTATAGCTCTTTCTATATGACTAAAATCCCAAATTTTAATATATGATTTTTTAACTTTATATTGTTGGTAGGATGCACATAAAGTTGTGCATCCTCCAATTATAAGTAATAAATCATATTCTACATCTTCTTCTGCTACACTAAAATCTACTCTACCATTGAAGTGCTCTTTGATTATTGCAAGAGCCTTCCCTCTTTCGTATCTAGGGTTACAGCCCCCACAAAATCTAACTCCACAGGTCATGTGTAAATTCTCCTTCTAAAAATCTCTTTTTATAACTCAAACTACTACTTCATAATTATTCTTATACGATATATTTTTTCATTAATTAGTATAAGTCGATATATCTTCCCATTTATATATCAACTTTTTATAAATTTAGAGCTTTCTCTTTTTTTATTCCTGCAATTGTCTTAGCTAACTCTTTCTTCTGATTTATATTTCCTTGTCTTGAAATCATTATTCTTTGTGCTTGTGGTGAACCTGCTCCATGCATTGACTCAGTTCTATAACCAACAGCAGCTGAACCAAGACATATATTTTCTAAGAATCTTAATATTCTCATTCTTTCTTCTGTTGAAGCTACTGAAGAAGCTTTAAAATATTTATTACATACTTCACCTATTGTCATTCCACTTGTTCCAACTTTAACATCTGATTTAAAGTCTTTTTCTGAAGGCATAGTAACCATAAGCCCACCAGCTATATCTTCTGCAAGTCTTACTATTTCATAAGGGAATCTAGTTACATTTTGTTTACATACATTTGCAAGAAGTAAATCTATTTGATAGTTTCCAGCCTCTGTCTTATGTCCTTCTGATGAACATGCTATACCACAACAATATAAGCTTTCATTAAGGTGAGTCATTTCTATTAATTTATCTTTTATATGAGAAGCTTTGTTTGCTCCATTGTAATCAGCTGCTAAAGCTGCTGCTCCTATTATTACATCACCTACTCCAACTTTACATCCACCATAACTTTGTCTATGATATCCAGCAAATCTTTCCACTAACATACCAGAGAAATCCCACTCTCCACATAAGAAAATTCTATCATTTGGAACGAATACATTATCAAATACTACTAGAGCTTCTTGTCCTCCAAACTCCTTATTTCCTAAATCAACATCTGCTCCCTCTTCTAATTTTCTAGTGTCACAAGATTGTCTTCCATAAATCATAAACACACCTTCAGCATCTGAAGGAACTGCAAATGATACAGCATAGTCTTTATCTGCTTCAGTCATACTTATAGTAGGCATTATAAGATGTTCATGTGAATTTATTGAGCCAGTTTGATGTGCTTTTGCTCCTCTTACCACTATTCCATCTTCTCTTCTTTCAACTATATGAAGAAACATATCTGGGTCAGGTTGAGCACTAGGTGATAATGCTCTATCTCCTTTAGGGTCAGTCATAGCTCCATCAACTACTAAATCGTTTTCTTGTATATAAGTTAAGTATTTTACAAAATTATCATGATAATTAGTTCCATGTGCTTTATCACACTCAAATGTTGTTGAATATACCGCATTAAAAGCATCCATACCTACACATCTTTGGAAACAAGAAGCTGTTTTTTGACCACATAGTCTTTGCATTTTAACTTTTTTTATCAAATCATCAGTACTTTGATGAAGATGACCAAATCTATTTATTTTTTCTCCTGTAATATTTGAAGTAACTGTCATTAAATCTGCATATTCTGGGTCATGTGCCAAATCATAAGTAGCTGCTACACAATTTATAGATGGTCTAATCATTGGATGGTCAACCCAATTTTTAACCTCTTCACCAAACATATAAACTTTAGTATTTAATTTTCTCAAACTTTCAATATATTGAGCTCCTGTCATTAATGCCATAATAAAACCACTCCTTCTTTTTTATAATAATTTTTATTTATGTTAATTTATAATACTTCCTTCTTTTGTTCATCTCTCAATTTTTTAAATTAAATTCATTTTTAGTTTAGATTCATTTTAGATTAAAATATATTTCTATTTTAATTTAGAATGAATACTTTTTTATACTTGAATTTTATCCCCAAAGCTCTTCATCTGTAGGTACTTCATTTTCTGGCATATAATAAGCAATTCTAGAAATATTAATTAAATGTTTGTAATCAAGATTTTCAGAAATACTATTATTTCCCCAAGAACCACAACCTAAAGTGTTTGTAGGTGCAAGACCATTAAAGAAGCTTCCTCCAGCACTTGTAGCACAACATTGATTGATTACAAATCTTGATACTTCTATATTTTCTCCTGCATATTCTATATTCTTAATTGTATTTGAATGTATAGATACACTATGTCCTTTTCCTTCTACATTTAGATTTGCTTTTGCAATAGCTACACCTTCTTCAAAGTCTTTATATTTATATGCAGATATAACTGGACACATTTTTTCTTTTGCAAGTATGTCTTCTTCACCTGGCCCATCTGCTTCTATCACTATTATTTTTGTATCTTTTGGTATTTCAACACCTGCAATGTTTGCAATTGCATGAACTGATTGCCCTACTGCATCTTTATTCATAGATTTATTGACAAACATGGCATTTCTAAAAGCTTCTTTTTGTGCCTTATCTCTAACTATAAAGCCTTTGTTACTTTCAAATTCATCCATTACTTTATCAAACATTTCTTCTGCTACTATCACTGATTGCTCACCTGAGCAAATTATACCATTATCAAATATTCTTCCAGCTATGATTTTAGGTACTGCTTCTTTAATATCTACATCTCTGTCTATGATACATTGGACATTTCCTGCTCCTACACCAAGAGCTGGCTTTCCACTTGAATATGCAGCTCTTACCATTCCCATTCCACCAGTAGCAATTACTACATCTGCTGATGAAATTAAATTTCTCGTATTTTCTCTTGATTGTTGGTCAAGTATTTGTATTAGATTTTCTGGTGCTCCGATTTTTTCTAATTCTTCATTAATCATATCAACAGTCTTAGTACTACATCCAATTGCTTTATGATGTGGTGTTATAATAATTGCATTTCTTCCCTTTAATGCAAACATAGCATTACTCATAGGTGTAACTATTGGATTTGTACAAGGAGTTATTGCTGCTACAACACCAATTGGTTTAGCAACCTTTGTTATTCCTGTTTCTCTATCTATGTCAATTATACCAACTGATTTCTTATCTTTTAAATTATTGTATATAACTTTCGCTTTGCTTTTATTTTTAGCTACTTTATCTTCATATACACCCATTCCAGTTTCTTCTACTGCAAGTTTAGCTAAATATTCAGCGTTATAGTATACTACCTTTCCAACTATCTTCACTATTTTATCCACTTGTTCTTGAGTATAGCATTCAAACTCTCTCTGAGCTTTTCTAGCTCTCTCAATGTATCCATTAATATATTCTTTGCTTAAATCTTCAAAGTTTTCTACTGCTTTTTCCATTTTTAATATTCCTCCAATTTATTAAATATTTTTATAATGCACTTTTAAAAGTTTCTGACTTCTTCATTGTACCTGTACTCATAAATTTACTATGCCATGATAAAGCTTCATCTAATATATGAGGAGTTTGTTTTGCTCCATTTTGACATGCTCTATTTAGATAATCCATAAGTTGCTCTTTATAATCTGGATGAGCACAATTTTCTATTATCTTAACAGCTCTTTCTCTAGGTGCAAGACCTCTTAAATCAGCATACCCTTGCTCTGTTACAATTACCATTACATCATGTTCAGTGTGGTCTACATGAGATACCATAGGTACTATTGACGATATATCACCGTTTTTTGCAATTGATTCAGTACTAAATATAGTTATTGCTCCATTTCTAGCAAAATCACCAGAACCACCGATTCCATTCATCATCTTCGACCCCATGATATGAGTTGAGTTTACATTTCCGTAAATATCAACCTCAATTGCAGTATTCATTGCAATTACACCAATTCTCCTAGCTATTTCTGGGTTATTACTAATTTCTTGAGGTCTCAATATAATCTTATCTTTAAAGAAATCTATATCATTCTCAAATTTTATTAATCCTTCAGGTGATGGACTTACGGATGTAGTTGATGCCATTGTGACTTTACCCATTCTTATTAAATCCAACATTGAATCCTGCACAACCTCTGTATAACAAGTTAAATTTTCAAACTCAGATTCACATAGTCCATATAAAACTGCATTTGCTACACTTCCTACACCAGATTGAAGAGGAAGTAAATTTTTTGACAATCTACCTGATTTTACTTCTTCTTTCAGAAAAGCAATAATATTATTTGATATCTTTTTTGAAGCTTCATCTACAATACCCAATGGACGTGTCTTATCCTGCATATTAGTGATTACTATACCTGCAATCTTATCTAATCCACAAGGTATATATGTTGTTCCAATTCTATCTTTAGGATGATTTATTGCTATAGGTTTCCTGTTTGGAGGATTTTCTGTGATATATATATCTGCCATTCCTTCCATTTCCATTGGTTTTGCAAGATTTATTTCAACTATCACTTTATCTGCACTTTTTATAAAAGATGGCGAATTTCCTATACCACTAGTAGGTATAATATCCCCATTTTTAGTTATTGCAAGTGCTTCTACTATAGCTACATCTATTTTAGGTATAGTCCCATAATTTAAAAATTGAGTAGAATGACTTAGATGCATATCTATATAATTGACATCACCTTTATTAATACTGTTTCTAAGTATTGAATTAGTCTGATAAGGAAGTCTTCTTTCAATTATACCTACTTCTGCCCATGCTCCGTCCACTTCTGGACCTAAAGATGCTCCTGAATACACAGTCAATTTTATCTTCTCTCCACTTTTAGCCCTTTCTGAAACCGCTAATGGTACTGCTTTTGGGTAACCTGAAGGTGTAAATCCACTAAGTCCAACAACCATCCCATCATTTATAATTTTGGCAGCCTCATCTGCATTCATAATTAAATCACATAATTTTTTATTTCTTAATCTTTCGCTTAATTCTTCAAATACTCCTTCATTATTCATAAATATCCCCCCATATAAAGTCTTATTTACATTGGAAGTTTGTGTAAAACTATAACCAATATAACTTTAGTTAACAGTGCAAATGGATATGTAGCACCATATCCTGCTGCTGGGTCATCGCTATCAAGAGCATCAACAGCAGCTCCAAGCCCTGGTGTTGATGTCATACCACCACAGACAGCTCCTGATAGTAAAATCCAATTTAGTTTGAATACATACTTACCAACTAAAAATCCAATCATCATAGCTGTAATTCCTACTACTATGGCTACTAAAGCTAGATGCATACCAGATGTCATAATTGAATCAACTACTTTACCACCATATCTTAATCCAACTATTGCTAAGAAAAATACTAGCCCTATTTGTTTTAGAATATTTAATACTTTTTCTTCCATTCTGAAATTTACTACACCTATCTTACCCACATATCCAAGTACTAGAGATACAATTAGAGAACCACCAGTTGCCCCTAATGTAAAGTATCCTAATGGCCCCATGAACACGTGTATTCCTCCAACCAAATATCCAGCAAGACATGTTAAGAAAAATGTTATTATATTAAATGGAACTTCTGGTATCGTTTTACCACCAACACTATCTCTAGC
Organism: Clostridioides sp. ZZV14-6150; assembly: GCF_020657875.1. NCBI lineage: Bacteria > Bacillati > Bacillota > Clostridia > Peptostreptococcales > Peptostreptococcaceae > Clostridioides > Clostridioides sp. ZZV14-6150. Next base: position 158,832 of record NZ_JAGWDA010000001.1, read on the forward strand.
TTCTTTCATTTCTTTTTCATATTTTCTTCTTTCTTCTCTGAGGTCCATTCTAAATATTTTAGGAAGGAAATTTACTCCTAAAATTACTATTAATACTCCAAAAGGATATGCAACTGCATGCCCTATACCAACACCTGCTTCAGCATATGCGATATACTTATCTATTTGCTCTTGAGTTAGTGATGTAGTTGTAGCTACATCCAATTTTCCCTCTGGGTCAACTACTTTTAATATTTCTTTTTTATCTTCTATTGATGCTTTCTCAAACTCTTTTGATACATCTTCTGCATGTTTACCAGCTGTTTCTAAAGCAGCAGCTAGACCAGGTGAACTTGTTAATGCTCCTGTATAAACACCAGAAACCTCATACGCACTACTTCCTTTATTACTTGATAACAAAGTCATTGCATAAGTCATAGAGCCTCCTATAAAAGTTATAAGAACTCCTAAAACTACAAATCTAGCCCCATACTTCTTAAGTACGGCTTTCATATCCTTAGCAGCTAATAAACCAACTGCTGCAACAAATATAATTAGAAAAAAATCAAAGAAATCAGAAGAAATAATTCCATTACCCATCATGATAGTTGCTGCCTTATACCCTGCTGTTGTCTCTCCTTTTGCTATTACTGAATTTCCTAAGCTATACACAAACCATCCAATAAATAATCCTGTAAATAATGCTCCTGACACTCCAAAATTAAACTTCCCAAATTTAATTTTTCCAAATAATATTCCTGTAATTACAGCAGCAAACATAAGGACAAAAGGGTTCATTAAAAAATCCATTAACTCAAACTTCACCAAACCACTCCCTTTCATTTTTTGTTATTAAATTAACGATAATTATTAAAAAATATATCTCTCCCCTCTTTGCAAACTTTGCAAAATTATATTTTGTTATTAAATTAACATTTCTGATTAAAAAAATTTCATCTCTCTAATGTTAGTTTTTTATGTTACAATTTAGTTGACAATTAAATTACATAAATACTAATTATTTTTAGATAGTTAAATTTTTAATATTCATTGATATAACTACGTTTCAAATAGTTGTTACTTAAATTATGTCAGCTGTTATCTTTTGTTAATTTAATAATAGCACTATTCTTAATAGATTGAAAATATCAAAAACTTATGATATGATAGTTTAAAACTATTCTATTTTTTTACAATAATATACAAAACTTATATTGTTGTTAATTATATACTTGTCACTAATTACATAAATGAAAGGAACTATTAACCAATGAACATAAATTATCTATATTATTTCCAGACTGTTTGTAAATATAAAAACATGACTAAAGCAGCAGAAAGTATTCATATTTCTCAACCATCTATAACCTTAGCTATTAAAGAATTGGAAAAAGAACTCGGTTTTGAACTTTTTTTTAGAATAGGTAATAAAATAGATTTAACTCCTGAGGGGAAGCTCTTCTTAGATAAGGCAAAAAATTTCACGAGACAATTTGAAGATTTTCAAAGTGATGCACTAGATTTAGGAAAAAAAAGAAAAGCATCTCTTAAAATAGGAATTCCTACAGTTTTAGGTACTTTTTTACTTTCAAAGATACTACCTAGATTTAATGTAATTTATCCAGATATTGAGCTTAAAATTTTTGAAGTTCCAACCTTCGTTGGTGCCAAAATGATTGAAGAATCTACACTTGATTTTTGCATTGGTATAATTGATAGTGATATTTATGATGATATAGATTCAAAAACAATCTATAAAACAGAATTATATTTAGTTACAAATCCTAAAAATGAATTAGCAAAACAGTCCATTATTTCAAACTATATGTTGAAAAATATTCCTTTTGTCATACTATCTGAAGGTTCTTATCACTACAAAATTATTACAAAAAGACTTGAGAAGGTTAAACCAAATATAATTTTACACTCAAATCAGCTTTCTACTATTCGTTATTTATTAGAAAATGATTTAGCTTCAACGATACTATATAAAGAAATATTTCAAAATACCGAAAATCTCTGTTCAATTCCTTTAGAACGTGCAATTACTGCTAATATTGGTGTTCTTTGGAGAAAACATCAATATATATCTCATAGTATGAAACTTTTTATTGAATATATGGCTTCTATTCATATAAATTAATATTTCTACATATTATGTAAATACAGCATTATACATATTTTGATAAATATTATAAGTATTTTTGAGTATCAGTATAACAATAAAATATATTATCTTAAAAGAATTACAATGATATACATTCATAACTTAAATATTATTATACTGATACCTTTAATATTAATTTTATCTATTTTAATACTCATATTTTTAATTAGGTTTACTTGGACAACCTAACAAAAAACCCACACATCCAGATACAAAATCTCTCATCTGGGAAATAGTTCCTAGAGATGCGGTTGCTGGTGTTGTAAAATTTCTCACAATAAAAAGTACTATTAATGCTACTACACAAATCACAGTAGCTATAACAATTTGTAATTCACTAGTTTCTCCTTCTTCAATCTCTTCACCATTATTAACAGTCACTTTTTTATCATTATTTTGATAATTGTCACTTTCTAATTCAAATCCAATAGTATTTTTCACATTCATTATATTATTTTGACTTGGTACTTGACCTTTATTAGAAGAATTATCATCTATAAAAACATTTGAATATGCATCCGTATTTGTAACTTTTCTTGAAGCTCTACTTATAAAATTAGCACTTAAAAAGTATCCAAATATCGCTGCTGAAGTAGTTCTTACTACTACATCAATAGTGGTAGTATCTTGTGAATTAACTTCATTTACAAACAAATTGTATATAGATTCAAACATGAGTATTGCCATGACAATTATAAGACATCTATCTATTAATTTAATTTTATACCAGGCTTTTTTTATGTTTTTCATAAACTTATGTTTTTTATTCATAGATATTATCACCTCACATAATAAAATTAAGCCCTCTTTACTAAGATATGTAGAGAAGGCTTAATGGTGAGATTACAATATTATTTTGTGTAAAAAATTATATAAAAATTAAATTATTTGTCTAAAATTATCAAATCTTTAGGGAATTTAGTTAACCTTTCTGGTCCATTTTTTGTAATTAAAACAGTATCTTCTATTCTAACTCCTCCCCATCCTGGGAAGTAAATACCTGGTTCCATTGTTATTATACATCCTTCTTCTATTATTTTATCACCATAATTACCAATAAAAGGTTCTTCATGAACATCTCTTCCAACCCCATGTCCTATCCCTTGATAATAGTAATCTTCATATTTCTTAACAACTTTTCTTATTTCTGCATCTGGAATTGTAGCATGTACACCAGCCTTCATGTTTTCAACTCCAACATCTTGTGCTTCTCTAACTAAATTATAAATCTCTAATTGTTTTTCAGATGCTTCTCCCACTATAAAAGTTCTAGTTGTATCAGAAATATATCCATTGTACATGGCTCCATAATCTATAAGTACAAAGTCACCTTTTTCTATAACCTTGTCACTTGGTTTACCATGAAGTAATGAAGTTTTTGCTCCTGATATCAATATAGTTTCAAATCCTATATTTTGAGCTCCATTCATTTTCATAAAATATTCTAGTTTTGTAGCTAATTCTATTTCAGTAACTCCAGCTTTTATATGTGGAACCAATTCTTCTAACGCTTTATCAGCTATTTCACAAGCTTTCCTTGTATTTTTAATTTCTTCTTCGTCCTTTACATATCTAAGAGTCTCTACAATATTTTCTGTAGGTATCAATTCTCCTCCATCTTGTTCAACTAGATTTTTAAGTTCTTCATATTTATCAAATACGATATTTGTTCTTTCAAATCCAAGCTTTTTTATACCTACTTTATCACATACACTTTTTACAGCTTTTGCCACACTTCTATCAAAATTATGCCAGTTTACAATTTCAAAACCTTTACAAACATTTTCCGCAAGCTCCATATATCTACTATCAGTAACTAAAAAATTTCCATCTTTACAAATAACTGCATATGCTTCTTCATCAGGAAAGCCACTTATGTAATTTACATTCGTTTTTTTTGTTAAGTATAATGCATCAAGTCCCTTAGCTTCTAACAATTCTACTACTTTTTCTACTTTACTCATGATTTTGCCTCCAAAAAATATTTTTTATTTTAATTATATTATACCACTAATAATGTTATTTTTTATCTTATAGATACTTTACTTCTAAAAATTTTTCATATATTATTAATATTATTTATATATTTCCACTGATTTTTTACTTAGCATAAGTAACGACAAATAAAACAGAAATATTATTATGATACAAATTCATGATATTTCTGTTTTATAAGTTATAATTTATAAATATTTAATTATCTTTATATCCTTACTTTGGTAATAAAAATAATATAAGTTGAGTAACAAAAAGAACATATAGTTATAGCCTAAAAGACTATAACTATATGTTCTTCATTTACATGTATAATTTATATTTATTTTGCAGTGTATCCAGCCTTGATTAAAGTTTCAACAGCTAAATCACCTTTAGCATCATTTACAAGAACTATTGGCCCTGTACAACCCATACCACTTTCAGCATAGATTCCATTTTTCCATAGTTCAGATACTGCATCTTCTAAATCCATTATATCAACACCAGCTATTTGACGAGTAACAACCTCTTTATCTGGCATTTTAACTTCTACTTTTTCAGTTTTAACTTCTTTTTTAGTAAGAGAAGCTATAATATCATCAAATTTTGCACCTTTAACTTTTGCAAATTCACTTCTTGCAATATTATTTATTTCTCCCTTTACAACATCATAAGCATATTTTAATGCATTGGCTACTACTGGAGAACCTGATGCTCTCGATACTATAAGTACTCTTCTATCATAGTCTTCTCCAACTCCAGGGCCATACCCAAAGCCTTGAGCTTCATAGTCTCCACCTGTAGTATATGAAGAAAATACTTTCATAAATATATTTCCAGATAATGTATCAGTAACCATAACATCAGGTGCACCTACAAGTAAATCATTACCTCTCATAACACATCCACCATCTGCTCTAATTGAATCCGCAAATTCTATATCATATCCATTATCTTTTAACTCTTTTAAACTTTTTTCAACTTGTCTAGCTCCATCAACATTAAGTATTCCAACTTTTGGGCATTTATTTCCCATTGATTTGGCTGTAGCAATACCATAAATAGCATTTCTTACCATTGCTTCTATTCTATTAGTAGCACTTGTTCCTGTTGTTGTTGCAAGTATCATTTCTTTTCCTTTTGCTGGAGTTATTACTCTACCTACTGTAGATACTCCTATTGGAAAATTATAATGCATAGTAACACAAGCATCTATATATCCTGAGTCTAATAATTCTTCCATTTTTCCATGCATTTCTTTTTCATCATTAACTTCAACTACTTCAAGGTCAGTTTCCACTTTTGGTCCAATAAGTACTATATCAAATAAATTAGATTTTGCTAAGTGTGCACCATTAACCATGTTCTCTACACCATGTTCACTTCCAAGTGTAGTCACACCAATTCTTATTTTTTTGCCAAATTCTCCGCTTTCTATTGCATTAGCTACTTCTAAGAATACATCTGCGATTACTTTTTTTGACATATCCTCACCCCTATTCTTCTAACATATCTAATGCTAGTTTTTTCATAGATTCAGCTATTATCTTCTTAATTTCATCTTTAGATATTCCTGAAGTCTCTTCAGTAACACCTGTATTTCTTTCAGCTATAAAAGATACTCCATCAAATAAATTAGTCATTCTTCCTAAGAATAAACTACCTTTTCCAACTATCATAGCTCTATTTCTATCTCCTGTAGTTAAATCATCTATTAAAAATCCTATATAAGGAGCTCCTGATGGTATATGTCCTTGAGTTGGTGCCCATCCTGGTAATCCTTTATTAGCTACAAAATCTTTTAATTCTTTCTTCTCTAAGTCTCCACGTTTAACAGCAAGTGCACCTATCATTTTGTAGTTTGCTTCTGGAACATCTCCTGCTCCTGCTGGCTTAGTTATATCTGGATTTTGCATTTCAACTGAATATACATCAACATCTGTTATTTTTAAATTAGCTCTATCAAGACCTGAAGTTATAAGTGCTGTCATAACTGCTTGAGGTGAAGAACCAGTTCCCACTGTATGCTTACCTGTTAAGTCAGTTCTTATAACTGGGTTTACACCATCATTTTCAGATACAAGTACTGCAAATCCTCCAACAACATCTTCAAGTACAGGAAGACCTTTTTTAACGTGGTCTTTAGCATTCATTCCAAGTTTAGCACTTGCTCCACCTGCTACTACCATTACATTTTTGTGTATTCCAGATTTTACTAAAGCTGCAGCTTGAATTAATGCATGTGTTGGTGCTGCACAAAATCCTCTTGTATCAGAACCAGTTGCGTTTTGAAGTCCAGCTATTTCAGCTATTGATTTAGCAAAGTTTCCTCCACCTCTTTGGTTTATATCTCCACAAGCTTCTTCTGAACACTCAATAACATAATCTATTTCAGCAGGGTCTATTTTGCTATGTCTTAGCATTTGAATAGCAGATAAAACTCCAGATGCTTTTACTACTAAATTTTCAAACATTGTATGGGCATTTAAGTTAACATCTACATCATGTGCTCTTTTTACATAGCCAACGAATTTTCCATCATGGTATAATCCTTCTGCTATGTGTGTTGCTACTAATTCCTTACCTTCTTCTATATCATCACCCTTTAATTTCCCTACAAATGGTGCAATTTCAGGGTAGTTATTTTCGATTTTTGGTTTTACTTCATCAATAAATTCTTGTGACAACTTTACTAAGTCAAATGCATCACTTATTTGCATTAAAGCTATAAACTCATCTTGAGGCATTATTTCACCAAATTTACCATTTCTAGTTCCCTCAACTTTTTGTTCACACCATGGCATTGGTAAATCTCTTAATTCTTCTGGTCTTCTGTTTCCTATGTAAACTTGATTTGGCATGTAGTTAACTACATCCTCGTAACTTCTTATATGATTACCTACTTCTTGTAAAAATTCTGAATCTGGATTTGTTGCTCTTTCAACTGTACAAGTACTTCCATTTTGCACTATCATATCTGGAGTATGAATAAGTACATAGCCTGCCCCTTTTAAAACTGGATAAGTCATTTTGTGCACCTCCATAAATTTTATGAACACCTAATTTTAATTTCATTAAAGACTTCAATTATTACATTTTTATTTTATTGTATATTTAATTTTATTCTTTTTTTATGTATTTTGGTATTTTTTAAGATTTCATGAATGAATAACTCACATTTACCCATTCATGAAATCTATATTATTTTTTTTGTGTATAGTTATTTTTTATTTTTAGTGTGTGTTTATATTTTTATCTATATAATATATATGTGTGTTATTTTTATTTTTCAAATACTGTTTGACCATCTACTTCTGTAGTTAAAGCGTTTAATGCTTTTTCTACAAGGCCTCTTCTTAGGGCTTTTTCTTCTGTAGGGTCAAGTGCTGGATTTCCAAGTGGATGAGGTATTGCTATAGTTGGAACTATTCTGTTAGCCCCTACTGTTAACGAAATAGGTACTACTGTACACATGTGAACTACTGGAAGTCCAGTTTTTTCTATTTCTTTTACCATCGTTGCACCGCAACGAGTACAAGTACCTCATGTAGAAGTTAAGATTACTGCATCTACACCATCAGCTACCAATGCTGCTCCAATTTCAGAAGCATATTTTTTAGAGTTTGCAACAGATGTACCATTACCTACAGTTGTATAGAAAGTTTCATGTAATTTTCCTATTACACCTTCTTTTTCTAAATCTCTAAGAACATCAACAGGTAATACTCTATCTGCATCTAAGTTTGCATATACTGGGTCATATCCACCATGTGCAGTTTCATAAGTTTCTTCTGTTAAATCCATAACTCCTGCTATAGAATAAGTTCCATATTTAGAAGCTGAAGAAGATTCTATTCTATCTGGATTTCCTTTAGGAACTATACCACCAGAAGTAACTAAAGCTATTTTGCATTTTGATAGGTCTTTTACAGGATTACTTGGGTCAACTCTATCAAAGTTTGGCATTGGATATTCAGTTTCAAATGGCTCACCTTTTATTTTCTTAACTAACATGTCAACAGCTCTCTTAGAACCTCTGTCTTCATGGAAGTAGTTAACTCTTATTCCTCTAGCTATGTATCCTTCTTCTTTAGGAGTTCCAATTTCTTCTTCTTTAGCAAGTTTTATTGCAAGTTTAGCTATCTTAGGAAGTGCTTTTCTCATACCTGCTGCAGAATCAGAAGTTTCTACTACATAAACATCCTTTTTGAACATATCTGCACCTGGATTTTCAATGTACATACCTGTTAAAGCTGGTATATTTAAAGCCTCTTTTACAACTTTAGTTATTGTTCCAGCAGCAACTCCGTATCTACCAGCGTTAAATGCAGGCCCAGCTATGAAAAGTTGTGGTTCAAAACCTTTTATCATTGCTAAAACTTCTTCACTTGCACTATCTATATTTTCATTGAAATAACTGTCTCCGCACACTACTGTACCAACTATTTCAATATCTTCACCTAATAATTTATCAAGTTGTAAACTTATTGGAGGTAAAGTTTCTGCCACATGTGGCTTAGTATCAGCTTTTTCTTCTCCACCTATACCAGCAAAGAACTGATTAATATAATGTACTGCTCTTAGTTTTCCCATCTCTTAGTTTCACCCCTTTTGCTTTTAGGCATTAAAATTTGCAAAATTCTTCTCTTATACCAGACATTTCTTCTGCTATTTCTTCAACTTCTAAAACCATTTCCATCATACTTATTTGATCTTCATATACAGTGTCATCAAATAATTCTTTCATTTGCTCCTCTACAACATGGTAAACACTTAATCCTAAGGCAACTCCAGCAAGTGGTCCAGCGAAAGTTGGATCCCCCGCAGTTACTGTTTCGGCTGCAAGACCTGCAGCTTCGGCTTCAGCAGCACCTAGTAAAATCACAACATTTTCAGCTCCGAATTTATCAGCAGCTTCTTTAACTCTGTTTTGATTTTCTAAGTCCATAGCCCCAGCAGCTGTTCAGACAAAGCATTCTGTAGATGAGAAAACAACCTCTGCTCCTTCTACTGTTTTTACACATTCTTCTATTGCAGGTCCTGGTATACCATCACGGTCACCTATTATAAGAACCTTTTTATTACTAAGTAAACTCATAATAATCCTCCTTATTATATTTCTAATTATTTATATATCTATAACATTCATTATGTTTTGATAAATTTATTTACAATCTTTTTAATTGATATTACTCAATCATAATATTACTAAATCGTTTAATGAAATAACTCTTAATATCCTTTAGCAGTTAAATGACCAAATCCTGTTTCATTAGTTGCACCTGTTATAGCTTGTATTTCAACTTCAATAGTTCCATCAGCTTTTAAACTTCCATCAGAACCACCAGCTATTACATCTACTACTTCTAAATGGCCAATTACCTTATCTAACTTAGGAAGTACTACAACTTGGTTAGCATTTCCACCTGTTACAACAGCATCTGCTCTTACATCTGCATCTGCAAGTGATTGAGAACCTCCATCACGTCCAGCATATTCATCTGTAACTATAACTGTTTTCACACCTTGCATTTCTATTTTTTTGCAGTTCATTATAAGGTCAGTATCTGGATTTCCAAAACCTTCTTGTGAAACTATAACTGCATCTAATCCTAAGTATTTACATAGCTTAGAAGTCCAGTTTGAAGATCTTTCTTTATCTGCTAGGTAAACATTTTCATTAGTTATAATTACGCCTACAAAATTTATATCTTTACCATGTCTTGCATATAAGTCTTCAACAACTCCATTGTTTATATGAACATAACTTGGGTTTTTGTCACATGCAGAAACACAGTTACCACTTACAATTGCTCCGTCCATTAATTCTGTTGGATATAATAATGTTGGCACTATTTGTTTTGCATCTACACCATATACATAAGTGTCATGTAATAATCCTTGAGTTTGAAGCATGTAAACATATCCTACTTTTGGAAGTTCTGGATACTCTTTTATTGACTCAAGAAGAGGTTTAGTTTCATATACTGAAACTTCATCTGGAGTAAGATTTCTTGCTGCTTCTCCTAAATACATTGCTGCTTTGAATCCTATCATTCTAACAGCTTTCTCATGAGCATATTGTTTTAAACCATCAATAGGTTCAGCTACTACTACTACATTATTTAATTTAGAAAATGGAGTGTATTTAGCTCCTTCTCCAGTCATATCTACTATACCTTCTTGAAAACCTACTATCTTTCCAGTAGTTACAACAGCTACACCTTTTAAAGCATGAGTTTTTCCTTCTCCTACAGTGTCAACCTTTGATATGATACCTGGGAATATTCCCCCATTACCTTCAACTTTTACTCTTGGCTCAATAACATCTTTTACAGGTGTTATTCTTATGCTTTCACCCGGACGAGCTAATTCTATATCTATAGACTTAATATGCTCATCTCCACCAATTTCTTGTAGCATCTCTTGCTTATTGATGAATAATACTCCATCTTTCACTTCTGTTACATCACCAAATTGAATATCTTTTATAAAGATTTTTCCTAATTCAAGACGCATACTTGCACCTCCTGTTATTTAATTTTGTATATATGCATTTGAGTTTTTCTCAAAGTTATATCAATATTTTCTAACTTATTTTAAAGATGTTTCCATATTATGTTTTTATGTCTTGATATTTGTTTTATTACTAAAAATTCTTTATCGTAAAAAAAATATTTTATCTAAAATTATTTTTTTAACAAACTTAGACATAAAAACCTTTTTATTTTACTTCTAGACTCAAATAGATTTTTTCTTTGTTTTTGTTAATATTATATCAATATATTAAAGATATTTTTTAATCATGTCTTCTATATTAGTAATTGTAGCATCATCCTTAGTAACTTCGTCTACTTTTTCTCCATCTTTGTATATAGCCATAGTTGGAAGTCCTAATACTTTTTGTTTTATCGCTAATCTTCTAGCTTTTGTTGTATCCATTTTACAGAACTTTATTTTATCCCCATAAGTTTCAGCTAATTTATGAACATCTGGCATTAAAGCTTTACAAGGTTCACAACCTTCACTCCAGAAATCAACAAATACAAAACCTTCTGCATTTAAAACTTCTTCATCAAAAGTACTTTTATCTAAATCTAACATTTTCATGTTCCCCCTTGAAATTTTTATTTTATTTTAATATTTTAAATATTATTCATTGACTTTACCTTACAGCTTTTTAGTTTTCAAACTTTTCATCAATATATTTTTCAGCTACTATAGATGCAATTGCTCCATCGTTAGTTGCAGTTACAACCTGTCTTAGAGTCTTAGATCTACAATCACCTGCTGCAAATACACCTGGTATATTAGTTCTCATGTCTTCATCAGTTATTATATAACCTTTTTCATCCATATCAACTTTGCCTTTGAATAAATCAGTTTGAGCATCTAATCCAACGAAAACAAATACTCCCATTGTTCCATCTTCTTCATCTGCAAAGTACTCATGAGTTTCCCCAGTAACTTTGTTTTTAAATACAACTGATTCTAATATTCCATCACCTTTTATTTCTTCTATTACTGTATCTAGTAAAAACTCTATCTTTGGATTAGCCTTTGCTTTTTCTTCAACACTTTTAGCACATCTAAATCCTTGTCTTCTATGTACAATCGTTACTTTTCTAGCAAATTTAGTTAAATACATTGCTTCCTCTAATGCACTGTCTCCTCCACCTACAACAAATACTTCAAAGTCTTCAAAGAAGTCTGCATCACAAGTTGCACAATATGAAACCCCTTTACCAGTAAGTTCTTTTTCTCCTGGACAACCAATTTTTCTTGGTGTTGCTCCTGTTCCTATTATTACTGCTTTTGCTCTATATTCTGCCTTTTGTCCTTTTAAAACTTTTATATCTCCATCTAGTTCAGTATCTACAATATTGTCTCTTAACATTTCTGCTCCGAACTCTTTACATTGCTCAACCATTCTAGCTATTAGACTTGGTCCTGTTGCATTTGGAACTGACCCTGGATAATTTGCAATTTCATGTGTTATTACAATTTGCCCACCAGTCTTATCTTTTTCTAGGATTAGAGTTTTCAACTTTGCTCTTGCTCCATAAAGACCTGCTGCAAGCCCTGCTGGTCCTGAACCAATTATTACTAAGTCATACACATTTTCCATTTTGACTTATCCTCCCCAATTAAATTTCTTAATTTTTATTTAATATTAAATCAGATTTAATATTTAGGCTATTTTAACAACTTTTTAACAAATTCATTTATTCATACTGCATTCTTTGTATTGTATTATAAAATATGTCATAATCGATTACTCTAAAGTCATCTTGAACGCTTTCTGTCCATGCTGGAGTCTTTTTATTATTCTGAAATTTACTTGCAGTGATGATTGCTTCTTCAATTAAGGTTAAAGAGTTTATATCCAAACGATTTCCTTGTTTTAGTATAATTGTTCTATAAGGTGTTTCATTTGGTTTTACACTCCCATATAGTGGATGAGATAAAAGTTCATATCCTTCGTGTATCAAGTCTCTACTTGTTTCTAAGATTCCAATATAAGTTGTATCTTTAAATAAAACTTCTCTGTCTTGAACTTCTTCTTTTACTTTTGGATTATTTGTAATTATTATCATCTTTTTACTCTCTTTCAAACTTTTATTTATTACTCGATAAATAAAAAACAGGAAAAACAAATCTCCCAATTTGTCTTCCCTGTTAAAATCATTTTCAGAGACCCGTCCAAGCACAGTCATCTTTACCTGAGAATTTCATTTAATCTTCTGGGTATGTAAGATTAAATTTGTCCCTTCGGTCGCTTTTTTATAAAGCAGTCTCCCATACTCTTCGCCCGGATTATTATATTTTCAGAAAATTGAAAAGTTAGCAATTTATCTTTTATTTCTATAAATAGCTTTTTTCTATCTCTGTTGACTTAAGTATATAAACATTCTATAAAATTTGCAATAGTTTTTTTATATGTATTTTGTATACATTTTTACTTTTTTTTCCAAATGTTGATATTACATATTTCCTGTATTTTCTTTTTTTTTTAAGTACAAATCTTTTTTGGTTTATTATTTCATATTGATTAAAAATATAACCATTTTTGTAAGAAAGATATTTTTTTTAAATTTTTGCTCTTACAGAATAAATTTCTCATAATTTTTTACAAATTGATGTCATTTATTTCATCAAACCATGATTTTACATCGTCTATAACAGATTTTATACAGTCATTATTAAATGGAGAATATAGATTTCCTATACTTACAATATCTAAAAATGACTTTGTTCCACCTACTTTACAGATGTTTATATAATCATTCCATCCAGATTCTTTGTCTTTAATCATTTTTTTCCAGAATTGTAATGCACAAATTTGAGCTAATGCGTAGTCTATATAGTAAAAAGGATTTTTAAATATGTGACCTTGTTTAAACCACCAGCAACCTCGTTCTAAAAAAGAATTATCATCATACTTTCTATGTGGTAAGTATTTTTTTTCTAAAAATCTCCATATTTCTTTTCTTTTTGATTTGTCGATATTAGGATTTTTATAAATATAATGCTGAAATTCATCAACAACTACTCCATATGGTATAAACTTAATTGCAGATGATAAATGAGTAAACTTGTACTTATCTGTATCTTCCTTAAAAAATAACTCCATCCATGGCCATGTTATAAATTCCATACTCATTGAATGAATTTCGCAACTATCCAGTGTAGGAAAATTAATCTCTGGCATTTCAATCCATCTAGACATATACAATTGAAATGCATGACCTGCCTCATGCGTCAATACATCTATATCATCAGATGTTTGATTAAAGTTAGAAAAAATAAATGGTGACTTATAATCCGGTACATAAGTACAGTATCCACCAGCCCCTTTTCCTTTCTTTGTTTCTAAATCCATAAGTTCATTTTTCAACATAAAATCAAAAAATTCATCAGTTTCTTTAGATAATTCAGCATACATTCTTTTTCCATTTTCAATTATGTATTCTGAATTACCCTTTAAAGTTGCATTTCCTGTTAAAAATTCTAAGTCTTCATCTATGTAACTCAAAGATTCTAGACCTATTCTTTTAGCTTGCTTTTCATAAAGTTCATCAGCCAGTGGCACAATATATTTTAGTACTTGTTTTCTAAAATTTTCAATCCTATCTTCTCTGTAATTACTTCTCATCATTCTAATATATCCAAGCTCTACAAAGTTTTTAAAACCTAGTTTTTTTGCTATTTTATCTCTCAGTTTAACTAATTTATCAAATATATCATCAAATTTAGATTCATTTTCTTCAAAGAAATTATAATATACCTTATTTGCTAATTTTCTTGTTTTTCTAGACCTAGAACACATAAACATTCCCATTCCAGATAAGTTTCTTTCTTCTCCTTCAAACATTATCTGTGCAGATGCTAAAAGTTTAGTATACTCTGAACACAATTTATTTTCTTCTTGTAATTCCTTTATTATCTCTTTGGAAAAACTTTTTAAAGAGTAATCCACTATTGTAAAAAATTGTTCTCCAAATTCTTTTTTCAAATTAGATTTAAATTTTGAATTTGCTATAGCATTATAAAAATATGTATTTAATTCTTCATATAAAGGCATGTATTCATCCCAATAATTTTTTTCCTCTTGATAGAGTTTATCAAGAGTGTTTATACTGTATCTTATAGATGATATGTTTGACAACGTTTCTATTTTATTTCTCAACAAATTAATTTTATGTATATTTTCTTGTTGTTCATCATAACAACAAGAATTATCTATTTCTTCTACACACTTTAAAAACTCTTTTTTTATACTATTATAATTTGGTCTTTCATACTTAAACTCTGAAAACTTCATTTAAAACTCTCCTTTATAAATTTGTTCTTTATATTTATAAATATAGTTTTATATGTATTACATGCTATTATTTACATGTATTACATACTACTATGACTTTATAACTCATTATTTTGAATAACATTTACATTGTAATCATGTTGAATAATAACATATGATTATTGTAATTACAATATTTTATAGAATAAAACTAATTACTGTACAAACTTTAATAAAGTTTGTATATAAAACTATTAACCTTTATAATAGAAGCTTATATCTATATTAAAATGCAAACGATACCATTTTTTATAGATAACATTTATATACTCATAAAAGATACAATATTACATGAATATGTTATATAAATAATAAATTTATCAAAAAATTAATACTATTAAACTTTCTAAATTGCTTATCTCTTGGTATAATAATATACACATTAAATTTTCTACTGAAATTTTGTTCAACACTAGCTGTGTCAACGTTTTCATTAGGAAATTGAGGATATAATTTACTGGAGGTTGATATGTACAGATTAATCGCACTAGATATTGATGGAACAATATTAAATACAAAAAGAAAAGTTACTCCTGAAGTATTTGAATCTATTCAAGAAGCAAAGAAGGCTGGAGCTAAAGTAGTTATAACAACAGGTAGACCCCTTCCTGGTGTCAAAGGACTTTTAAATCAGTTAAATCTAACAGATGAAGGTGATTATGTTATATGCTTCAATGGAGCTATGATTCAAGAGGTTAAAAGTGAAAAAATAATACATGATGTAGAGATGACTTTAGACGACTTTGATTTTATATACAACAATGTTTGTAAAAAATATAATACCAAAATACACATAAATACAATGACAAATTTAGTTACGCCAAACGAAACTCCTGGTAAGTACACACTTCATGAAGCTAAATTGAATGATATAGAAGTTAAATATATACACAAAGATAAAATTGATAAATCTATTAAAATCTGTAAGGTTATGATAGTTGATGAACCAGAAAGATTAGAAGAAATTATAAAACAACTTCCTAAGAATTTATTCAATAGATATACTATAGTAAGGTCTGCCCCTTTTTATTTAGAATTTTTAGGTAAAACTACTAATAAGGGTACCGCACTTCAAACATTATGTAATAATCTAAATATACCTATAGAAAATGCTATTGCTGTTGGTGATGAAGAAAATGACCAACATATGATAAAATATGCAGGACTTGGTGTGGCTATGGGAAATGCACGTAGTAGCATAAAAGAAATTGCTGATTATGTTACTGATACCAACAATGAAAATGGAGTTGCAAAGGTTATAAACAAATATATACTTAATAAAGCTATCTAAATACCTAAAAAAACTAAAAATATCCCTTTAGATTTAAATCCATCTTGTATATATGTCAAATACTAATAATGTATATTACTGATATTATATAGTGTTTTTGTCTAAAGGATATTTTTAGTTTTTGATAGATGTATTCTTATACTAATACTTTTTGTTCAAGTTTAAATATTTTATATGACTCTACTATTGCTTCATTAATATCCAAACAATATATATTTTCATCATCTGATAATCCTGCTTCTTTTGTCCACGCATCAAAATCATTCTTCGTCCAGAAGAAATTCATTACATTTCAGCAACTTGCTGCCCAATTTGAATGCTTATCAAGGTTTATATGAAGCACTCTTAAATCTGGATTGTTTACATATTCAATTTTTTCATCTTTTATAAATATCTCTATTTCTTTACCTGTGGCACTACAAATAGAATTTATTCTCACATCTCGATTAAATGTACAAGAAGTTCCTATTGCATCTATAGCACACATTGCACTAAAGCTTCGATTATCACTTAATATAACTTTATGATTAGTAGGTAATGCTGATACTGGATATATAAAATTTATACTATCTCCATCAACAACCATTATATTTTTATCAATAAAATGTTTTAGTGTAGTTTCTAGATATTCTTTTTCTAAATTTAAATTTTCACTTATATGTTCAATTACTTCTTTAAGTGTAACACTAGAACATTTATCTATTATCATATCCATAATATATATTCTTATTTTTCGTTGTGTATCATCTAAACTATTGTATTTTTCTATTTGACTCATTTCTACTCCTCTTTAAACATCATAACATTTTGACAAAATGTCAGTTAATTTATTCTTATATTCTTCATATTCTTGACTCCCTCTAGCCCTAGGTCTTGGAATATCTATATTTATATCGTCAAGAATCCTTCCCTTATCCCTTGACATTACTATAACTCTATCACTCATATATACAGCTTCATCAACATCATGAGTTACCATTAATGCAGTTATTTTCTTTTTTGTCCATATTCTTTCAAGTTCTTCTTGTAAGTTTTGTCTCATTTGAAAATCAACTGCTCCTAGTGGTTCATCCATTAATAATACTTCAGGATTACATGCTAAAGCTCTTATCATAGCAACTCTTTGTTTCATTCCTCCAGACAATTGATGAGGAAACAGCTTTTCTTTCCCTTTTAAATCAGACATAACCAAAAGCTCTTCCAACATTTCTTCTCTCTTTTCTTTTGGTATTTTCTGTTGTTTCATAGGAAATAGAACATTGCCTCTTATAGTCTTCCACGGAAATAGAGCGTAGTTTTGAAATATAAAAGCTCTATCTATACCTGGTTTTTTAACTTTTTTATCATTTATAAAAACATCTCCACTCTCTGCCTTTTGAAATCCACCTATTATAGTAAGTAAAGTTGTTTTTCCACATCCTGATGGTCCTAAAAGACAAACAAATTGACCATTTTCTATATCTATACTTATATCTTCCAAAACCTTTGTATGTACTTTGCTATTTACAAATGTTTTATTTATATCTCTAACACTTAATTTCATTAATCTGCAAACCTCCATCTACAAAGGATTTTATTTATAAATTTTAGTACTCTATCTATTATAAATCCTATTAAAGCTGCAAATATCATAAGCCCAATTAATACATCTGTATGCATCAATGTCTGAGCTTGTACCATGGAGTAACCGAGACCGGCACTCGTAGCTATGAACTCAGCTCAGATAACAGACATCCATCCTGTACTTATAGCAATTCTTGAACCAGTCAATATATCTGGAAGAGATGCTGGTACTATTACATTTGCAAATATTACAATTGGTGATGCTCCCATACTTCTAGCTGCATTATAATAATCCTTTGATATTGCTCTTACACCTTGAATAGTATTTAAAATTATGGGAAAAACACCTGAAAAAGCTATTAAAAATATTGTTGGACCATCTCCTATACCAAACCATACTATTGTAAGAGGAACCCATGCCATTATAGGAACTTGTCTTACAGAATCTACTACTGGAGATAAAAGCTTTTCAAAAGTCTTAGAAAATCCCATAATAAATCCTATTGGAAGTCCAAACAATAATGCATACATAAATCCTTTAAGCACTCTTTGCAATGTTATAAACAGATTAGTCACTGTCTCTGCATCTGTCACACAGTAAAAGAAACCTTTTATTACATCTACTGGCATTGGGAGTAATAAAGAACTCCCTATATCTTTTGCTGCAAAATGCCAGGCTAAAAATATAATAACTAAGAGTATTATTTTATATAAAATGTCCATACTACTTTTAGATTTTTTCTTAGCTATTCTATCTCCTCTATCTTTAGAAATTTTAATTTCCAACTTCTTATTTCCTCCATATCTATATTTCTTATATTCTTATACTCTTTTAATGATTTCTTAAATATAGCTTCATGCTTTAAATCATCAACACTTTTATTGTATAGTTTTATAAAATCACTATACGACTTGCTTTTCTTAAACTCCTTATTCACAACTAATACATATGTATCATAGTCACCTAATTCAGCTGTAGATTTTTTTTCGCCTTCTAACCCAATTGCTTTTATGCAATCTATTACAACACCATCTACTAAATTACTTTCTAGTCCATATGCTAGTGCTGTCCCTAATAATGGAGAAACTTTTATATTTTCATAGTATTTTTTTACTAATTCAGATTGATAATTTCTATTTTGAATTATTCCTATTTTTTGAGGATTGTTCTTCTTTAATAAAAATATATCTGAATTTTGAACTACTGTACCAACAATTTCAAACTCACTCGTTGCATTTACATACTGCTTTGCTGCATCTTTACATATGATTGCTATATCTATTTCCTCTGAACTCAGAGCCCATTGCATTGTACTTGCTCAGCAATCATTAATTGTAAAAGTCTCCATTACATCGCTTACTTTTATGTTTTCAAAGTAATCTTTATTTATCATATAATTTATTACAAAACCAGAGGTATCATCAGATACCCCTATTCTTAATTTTCCTTTTATTTCTTCTTTATCTTCAAAATTAAAAAATATTATAAATATACTTCCTAAAATAATGATAAAAAGTATTATTATATTTTTTATTCTCTCCATTTACTTATAATACCTTTGCCTTCCAATCTTCATAACTCATGCCTTCTGGAAACTCTGGATTAACTTTTTCTTTTATAAACTTATCGAAATCGTCTGCCCCACAAGAATCTAATAAACTTGTATCAATTGTATCTTCATATTTAGGTATATCATCTAATGCCTTTAAATCTTTATACATTTGTAAATTGTTTTTATATTCTTCTCCTGTAACTTTCCAAGTAAGCGTTCTACCTTCTCCAACTGTCTTTTTATAAATAGTTCTAAGTGCAACTTCTTCTTCTACATTATAATATTTTGCAAATATTTTAGCTGCTTCTGCTGGATTTGTATATATATATTCTATTGCTTTAGTATGAGCTAAAACCAATTGTTTTGCTAAATCTGGATGCTCTTTTATAAAGTTTTTATTCAATGAGAATGAGCAACAGTTATATTCTTTATCATTAGCTTTTTCTTTATATTGAGTTGATGCTATTATTTTTCCTACTCCATCATTTTCAGCTACAGAACCCCAAGGGTCACAAGATGTAAATGCTTGTATCTTTCCAGTTTTAAGAGCTAAATATTTATCTTTATCTGAATCCATATTTACAACTTCATATTTTGATGAATCAGTTGGTAATCCTGTTTCTGGTCCATAATCACTTGTCCATAAGAAATCACTCATATCTGTTGCAATTTTTTTACCCACTAAATCCTTAGGCTCTTTTATATCATTTGAAACTATTAGATATTCAGACCCACCTGTGTGATTATTTGCTGCTATTGTTATTGGTGAACCTTTAGGTATGGCTCCTACTAGCCCCTTTGTTCCTATATAACCAGCATCCATCTTACCTGCTGCCATGGCTTCAGGAACTTTACCATTCCCAACAGTTTTTACATTAAGACCTAAATCTTTATATATTCCTGCTGCTTCTGCTACTGGTCCAGCTGTCATATGGTCACAATTATAATACCCTACTGTTATCGCATAATCATCATTTCCAGCTTTTTTCCCCTCTTCTTTCGGTTTACTGCTACATCCAGTTAGTATAGATGCTCCCATTACACTAACTAAGATTAATGCTTGAATCTTTTTAGATACTTTCATTTCAATTTCCCACCTTATTATGTATTATTTTTATTTTTAGCAACACTTGTCCATATCTTCTCCAAATAAATCAACAAGTTTTTTACCCTCTACTCTGTAAATAGCGTATCCTACATTGCCATTTTTAGAACCTGACACTATTACTTCTATTGGTGGCTTCTCATCAATATTTTTAAAAGTTATAGTTTGATTCTCTATAGGTGCTGGTATTGGTTTTGTTATATAATGACCATCTTTATCAGAAACTACCACTACCATTTCATTTGAATTATTACCTTTTTTATATATAACTACTAAATCTTTTTTTCCATCATTGTTTAAGTCTTCTTCAGCACAAGTTATTATATCTTCCTTATAATTTTTCTTGAAATATTTTAATGTTTCTTGATTTACATTTGGAATAGAGTCATTTTGTTTAAGGTTATCATCAACTACCCTTGATAAAACTATTAATGCAATCACTACACATGATATTATAAGTACCTTTTTAAGCATGATTTCCTATGACCTCTTTCATCTTTGGTATTACTGCTTTAAGTGCAAATAAAATAATTAAAATAGTACATATATATTCAAAACTATCTGGTATATTTAACATTAGTTTATTTGCTAATTGTATTGAAGAATTTGTTGTCTCTAAATTCACAGTATTGTTGTTTGCCAAAAGTAAATTTGTTATATAACCTATTATTATTGAACAGAGTGTTAGCGTAACTGAATATATAACAACAGTTCTTTTTCCAATAAGTTTACACATGCTTATAAGTTCTGGTAAGTTTGTCGCTGCCCCAGCTATCAAAAATGTTATGGCTATCCCAGGAGATGCTCCACTTGCAACAAGAGCTGCTATAAATGGAATATGTCCTACAGCACATACATACATAACACATGCAAGTATTGAGATACTTCCAAGAGATAGTAAACCTGGATTTCCTAAATATTTTTGAATTATACTATTTGGAAAAATTGTTGTTATAAATCCGGCAAAAAGCATCCCCATTATTACATATTTACTAATAGTAAGTGCTAACTCTCCAAAAGACCATTTAAGCCCATCAATCATATTTTCTATAAAACTTCTCTTTTCTTCTTCTAATTCTATAGCTTCTTCATCTGAGCCCTTTTGCAGAAATAATTCTTCTTTTCCAAAAGTATTCCCCAAAACTCCTACTAAAAATGGTACTAAAAATCCAGATATAAGATAAATGATTGTGATTTTAGGTCCCAAAAGGCCTAAGCAAAGAACTACAGCTATTGGATTTATTATTGGAGTTGATGTCATAAAGGCAAGTACTGGCCCTAAGTATGCTCCCGAATAATACATACTTATCCCCAATGGTATTACACCACAACTGCAAATTGGTAAAAACATCCCTGAAATAGTGCTTTTAATCAAAGAAGAAAAATTCTTATTTCCAAGTTGTTTTTGAAACCTTTTTGGCGTTAAAACATTGTGAAGAACTCCTGCCAATACAAAACTTATCACAAGCCATCCCGATGCTCCATTTAGTGTAACTATAGAAGCTACTATAGTGTTTTTCACTCCACTTAAAACAATTTCTAATATATTCATTTTTACTGCTCCTAATTTTTAAACTTTTAACTATTATTTATAGCTTCTACTATTGCTTTTTCGATGGTATCTTTATTTAATCTATCGTACTTCTTTTTTTGGTTTATTATCAATGTTCCTTTTGTTATGATTCCATACTTCTTGACATATGAGAAATCCTTACCTGCTTGGTAAAGTTTTACGTCTAATTTATCAGTATACTTCTCAGATATTTTTTTTATAAACACTCCATGCTCATCACAAGATGGTCAAGTATTTATGAATTCAACTAAAATTTTAGCCATTTGTCCATCCCCTACTCTAAACAATTTATCTTTTACTTAAAATAATCCACAGAAAATTTTTTCTATGGATTGTATACCTCAAGATTTTATAATGTTATAACTTGGTCCACACCTGCACCACCTAAACAAGCATATAAATTTGGGAAACATCCAATTGTAGCTCCATCAACCAAGTTATCCTCTATACCTCTTTCTATAGCACACTGGTCACAAGCCATTATTATCATATCTGTCTTTTCATGTAATTTACTTAATCTTTCTCCTACTGGATTATCTTTAGACAAAAATAAGGTGTTATCCATAAAGAAAAACATACCTAAGACATCTACTCCATGAGTTCCTTGTTCTAATTGTGGTATTATCATTTTGTCTAGAATTTTATGTGCGTTAGTACTACTAAAAATATAAGCTACTTTCATTTTTATTCCCCCTATACTTTTTCATCTAAATTTTATACAAAATTTTACATATGTAATTATATTATAAGTTTATTCGTATTTATCTGTAAAATTGATAATAACTATATTATGAAAGTTGTATATAGCGTTTATCTATATTTATTCAATTACTTTTTTATTATTTTGTCTTTTCAGTTAACTTTAATAAATAAAAAATAGATTACTTAAATTTATCTAACTTATTTAAGTAATCTATTTTAATTATTTATCATATTATTAAATTAAATCTATTTTAATACTTTTTTATATATTTCTTAAGTTTTTCATACTTATATCAAGAGCTTTTACTGAGTGTGTAAGCGCTCCCACAGAGACAACATCAACACCAATTTTTCCTATAGATTCTATTGTATCTAAATTTACATTTCCAGAAAACTCTACAACTGCTCTCCCATCTATCATTTCTACAGCCTTTTTTGCTGTCTCCAAATTCATATTATCTAACATTATTATATCTGCTTTAGCCTCTATAGCTTCTTTTACCATCTCTAGAGTTTCCACTTCTACCTCTATTTTTCTGACAAAAGAAGTGTTTTTTCTAGCTAATTCAACTGCATTTTTAACACTACCTGCAGCTCCAATATGATTATCTTTGAGTAATATTCCATCAGATAAATTAAATCTATGATTGCATCCTCCACCTACTTTTACAGAATATTTATCTAAAATTCTAAGATTAGGTATTGTTTTTCTACTATCCAATAGTTTAGTATTTGTACCTTCAAGTTTTTCCACATACATGCTTGTAGTAGTAGCTATTCCGCTCATTCTTTGTAAATAATTTAAAGCTACACGTTCTCCCACAAGTAAGTTTCTAGTATTTCCAGTTAATACAGCTATCTTTTCACCATTATTTACCCTATCGCCATCATTTTTATACAACTCTATCTCTACATCTCCAAGTATTTCAAAAACCCTTTTAAACACACCTAAACCTGCTATTATACCATCTTGTTTACAAATTAAATCTACAGTAGACTTAGAATTTTCATCTACAATAGAATTAGTTGTTATATCCTCACTTGGAACATCTTCTATTAAAGCATCTTGTATCATTTTATCAATAATCAAATAATTCATCACCAAAATCCTCACTTGTTCTTTCTATTTCTTTTATAACTAATATTTTATTCTCTTCCTTTACTTTTTCCACATCCACATCTATATTTGGTACATCTATAAACTTCACTTCTATACTACCTATAACTGAGTTTATATTTTTAGCTGCTCTTTTTGAAAATACAAGACCTTCAAGTAGTGAATTGCTTGCTAGTCGATTAGCTCCATGAACACCTGTACAACTAATTTCACCTACTGCATATAGGTTCTCCATAGATGTTTTTGAATCTAAATCAACATGTATTCCCCCCATAAAATAATGTTGTGCAGGAGATACCTTTATGTATTCTTTGGTTATATCTGTTCCTCTATTTAAACATTCATTGTATATAAAAGAAAATCTATTGATTAAATATTCACTATCTAAGTGTGTTGCATCTAAGTATACATAAGGTAAATCATCTTTTTCCATTTGTTCAAAAATAGCTTTTGAAACTACATCTCTTGGAAGAAGTTCATCTACAAATCTTTCTTTGTTTTTGTTTAAAAGTTTAGCTCCTTCTCCTCTTAAAGATTCAGATATAAGCATCCTTCTGCCTTCACTATTTTCTTCATAGAAAGCTGTTGGGTGTATTTGAATATATTCTAAATTTTCTATTTTAATATTATTTCTTAATGCTATGGCAATTCCATCACCTGTAAGGTGTCTTTGATTAGTAGAATTTTTAAAAAGTCCACCAATTCCACCTGTAGCTAAAACTACTACCTTTGAAAAGATATGAATTTCTTTTTGAGACTTAAAAATTCTAGCTCCTACACACTTATTACCATCTTTTAATATATCTAAAAGATAAGCATCTTCTATAAGAGTTATATTTTCTCTAGTTTTAGCTTCTTTTAATAGAGTCTTAAAAACAACCTCTCCTGTATTATCTTTGCTATGAACTATTCTATTTACGCTATGAGCTCCCTCTCTTGTATAATCTATCTCTCCATTTTCTTTGTCTAAAGGCATACCATAGTCTACTATTTGACCTACATTTTCTATAGATTCATCTGCAAGAACTTTGACTGCTTCGACCCTATTTTTATACTGACCAGCCTTCATTGTATCTTCTACAAAAGACTCTATATCATCAATATTTCTAGCAGTCGAAATTCCACCTTGTGCAAGATATGTATTATTGTTTTCAATTGTAGATTTTGATACTACTAACACATTTAAATTTTTATCCAAATTTAATGCACAATATAATCCCGAAACACCACTTCCAATTATTAAAACATCCTGTTCTAAATTCATAAGTCTATCCCTCTATCCTTCTGCTAATCTGTGCATATTAAGCAGTGAACTTAAAGCTTTTTCCATAATTTCATCTTCTACAATAACTTCGTTTTCCATATTTTTAAGAGTACTATACAAATTCTCTAATGTCGTTTTTTTCATATCTGTACATAGTATTCTTCCACCTGGAATATAAAAATTTTTATTAGGATTGTTTTTCTTTAATTCATGTAAGATACCCTCTTCAGTTGCTATTATAAAATCTGTATTTTTGCTGTTAGTAGCATATTTTATTATTCCTGATGTACTCCCTACATAATCTCCTAAGTCTCTTATTTCTTTTTTACATTCTGGATGTACCAATACTTCTGCATCTTTATACTTTTCTTTCAATTCAATTATTTCTTCAATTTTTATATTGTTGTGATATTTACAATATCCATCCCAAAATATAAATTCTTTATTAGGGAATTTTTCTGCAATATATCCTCCTAGGTTCTTGTCTGGAAGGAATATAATTTCTTTATTATCTATGTTTTCTAATATTTTAATTGCACTAGATGATGTAACTGAAACATCACAATGTGCTTTAACTTTAGCTGTAGAGTTTATATAACATACAACCAAAGCATTTGGATACTGTTGTTTTAGTTTTATCACGCCTTCTTCATCTACCATATCTGCCATAGCACATCCAGCGTTACTTACTGGCATCAATACAGTTTTTTCAGGTGATAATATCTTAGCACTTTCTCCCATAAATCTCACACCACAAAATACAACCACTTCTTCTTTACAATCTCTAGCAATTTCACTTAAGTAATACGAATCTCCAACTGCATCTGCTAATTCTTGTATTTCTGGTGGTTGATAAAAATGAGCAAGTATTATTGCATTTTTTTCTTTCTTTAGCTCTTTGATTTGATATGTTAAATCTTTATCCATAATTGCACCGCTTTCTATATGTACTAGTGTATATACACCTGTAAATTCATTATATCACTTGACTATTTTTTCTTCAAGAATTTTAGACCTCTTAATATTGTTAAGATATAGACACTTACACTATCAATTGATTTATCATTTTTTCATAGCTATTTAAATTATTTTTTTGTATTTTTTAATTTTTTGTAGAATATTATCAGAATATTTTTTATATTCTTTCTTGTTATAATATTGAAATTTTTTCCAAATACATGTATACTAAGTGCATGATTATGTATATGTATTTATTTCTGAAATTATATTAGTTTTAATACTTTATAGAATTTGTAAGCACTTTAAGTATAAAATCTTATAAAAACTTACACATTCAGACAATATGTATACAGAATCCAAAAAAAAATTTATAAATGGGGTGATGTTATGACAACATTCTTAATTGGTTTGGCTATTTTACTAATAGGAGGTGCTTTATACGGCGCTTATTGTGAAAAAGTATTTGGCCCAGATGACAGAAAAACACCTGCACTTGCTCAAAGTGATGGAGTAGACTATGTTCCAATGAAAAAATGGAAAAATAGTCTTATTGAGTTGCTTAATATAGCTGGTACAGGACCGATTTTAGGACCTATACAAGGTATTTTATTTGGTCCAATTGCATTTATACTAATTCCTATTGGTTGTGTATTGGGGGGAGCTTTACATGACTATATGAGTGGAATGATTAGTATAAGAGAAAAAGGAGCACAGATGCCTTCTCTTATCAGCAGATTTTTAGGTAATAAGGTCTTTCAAGTTTATAATATCTTCCTTTGCTTATTAATGCTTTTAGTTGGTGCAGTTTTTATTTATACACCTGGAGATTTGGTAGTTACTCAAATTTTAAATATGAAATCAACTATCAATAATCCAGTCGTTTGGATAGTTTATGGAATCATCTTTGTATATTATTTATGTGCAACACTATTTCCAATTGATAAAATAATAGGAAAAATATATCCAATATTTGGAGCCATTCTACTTTTATCTGCTGCTGGCGTTGGAATTGGAATATTTACACAAGGTTATGACTTGGCTAATTTAAGCCTAGCAAACTGGAAGGGCATCCATCCTAATGGAATTCCTCTTATCCCTACATTCTTTGTTACAGTTGCTTGTGGTATTGTTTCTGGATTCCACTCAACTCAAGCTACTCTTATAGCAAGATCAGTTTCAAGTGAAAAAGAAGGTAAGAGCACTTTTTATAATATGATGATTTTAGAAGGTTTAATTGCAATGATTTGGGCTGCAGCTGCTATGGGTATTTACAATAAAGGAATACCTAGTGAATTAATAGGTTCTCCTGATGTAATAGGTTTAGTTGCTAGAGACTTACTTGGTTCTGTTGGCGGTATTATAGCTATAATAGGTGTTATTGTTTTACCAATAACTTCTGGAGATACAGCTTTAAGATCTTTAAGATTAATGCTTGCAGATTACTTCCATTATGACCAAAAAGAAAAGAAGCATCGTGTTATATTATCAATCTGTATATTTATTCCTGTTATAGCCATCCTTATATTTGCAAAACTTAGCGCTTCTGGATTTAATATATTATGGAGATATTTTTCTTGGAGTAACCAAACTATTGCTATATTCGCATTTGCTATGATTACAGTTTATCTTATAATCAAAGAAAAAAATTATATCATAAGCTTAATCCCAGGTATGTTTTATTCTTTTGTAATTTCTAGTTATATATTCAATGCTCAAATTGGATTCAACCTAAGTATAAACATATCATATATTTTAGCTACCATTTTTACTGTCTTATATGCGGTTTTAACTGTATACTATGGTAGAAAACTAAAAAACAAAACGGATACAAATCTAGCTAGCTAAATATAAATATTATTAGATTTTTATTAAAACTTTTAATTTTAAATAACTCAATAAAAAGAGGCTGTCTCAAAATAGAGATTAGCCTCTTTTTTATTAGACACATTAATAAATAAACAGATACCTTTTATTGGAATATTTATCCTATATATCTAATATAAATAAATAAAAGATTTAAAATAATCTACTTGTTTATATACTCAAAATAATTTTTTGGAGGAATACTTATGAATAATAAATTACATGAACTAGAAAAAAATTTACCAGAAACATCTTGTTCTTTTTGTACACACCTTTCATTGAAGGGGCCTAGCCTAGATTACAGATATGATATTAAATGTGTTATTTCAGATACCAAACCTGATTTTAGAGGATGCTGTGAATATTTTGAACCAGAATATACAGACTTAAATACAGGAGACTTAGACAATCTATACATAAACTTTCTTGAAACATGCCTTAAGGTAAACTATAATGATTATATTAATTCTATGTATTGGAAGTTGTTTAGAGAAAGAGCTTTACTAGAAAATAACTTTAAATGTTCTATATGTGGTTCAACTGAAAATATTGATGTGTATCATGTTAATAAAAATTTAGGAAGAGAAACTTCTGAAGATGTAATTGTTAAATGTAAGAAATGTAATTGTAAATAAGTGTATAAAATTTAAATAACTTCACATAATAAGTTTAAATAAAAAACTTAGGAGGTTATTTATGAAAAATAATAATTTAAATTGTGACGCTACTAACTGTGCTTATAATACTAGTGGATATTGTTATGCTGGTAGCATAAAAGTAGATGGAATGCAAGCAACTACTACAGGAAATACTTATTGTGCTTCTTTTGAAGACAAATATACATCTGGTATAACTAGTCGTTCTAATGACACTAACCAAGTTGATACAGATAATATTCACTGTGAGGCTGTAAAATGTAAATACAACAAAAATGAACTTTGCAAAGCTGAAAAAGTTCATATAAACTCAGGAAATGCAAGCTGTGAAACTTTTGAAATGAAATAATTTCATTGATACTTAACTATATAGTGTTTATAAAAAATAAAATGGAACCTATAAAACAGACACCTTTTAAAAGATATCTATTATAGGTTCTTTTTTACAATTAAATCACTATGTATTAGTAAATTAACATCATATAAGTTATCATCTTGAGGTAAACTTCACACCAAATATATCCATAAGGAACATAAATATTGGAACTCCAATTAATAATCCCCATACACCTAAATAATGCTCTCCCACAAGTAAAATAATGAAAACAAAGCAAACTGGAAGTTTTGTTCTATTTGACATCAACTTAGGATTTAATATATATGTTTCCACTGCATGCACTATACAAATCATAGCCAAAACACCAAATACTTTTGCTACCCCTCCTATATTAAGTGCTATTACTGTTAATGGAATTAGAGACACTATAACTCCAGCTACTGGAATAAGACCCAAAACAAAAATCATAAGCCCTAAAGCCCATATTTGAGGAAAACCCATAAATCCTAAAAAAATCATAGAAACAATAGAATTTATAAATGCAATCATTACTTGTACTTTCATTACATCACCAAAATTTTTTACAAAACTTTTTACAAAAAATACAAGAGAATTATAGATGAAAGATATCTTACTTTCTGCAAGTTTATTTCCAAATTTTTTAATATCATTTTTTTCAAGTAAAAGCAGTAAACTCAGTAAAAAAGCTAGTAATATATTTACCCCAAAACTTCCAACTTTGGTTGCTGCCGATGCTATTAACAACCCTGCCTGTGAAATATACTTATTAAAATCCAACTTTGAAACAATAGGATAAATCTTTGGCCCTAAAGACTGAGCAAATTGATTTACATCAAAATTACTTAAAATCCTGCTTAACTCTGTAAGTTGAACTATAATTATTGGCACAACTGCATAACTAATCAATACTAATAATATAGCAAATAATGAATATAACACTATAATTATCAATGAATCAGGAATATAGAAAGAAAATAATTTCCTAATTCTTTTTCTTATGGAAACCAATAAATTATAAAAAACAAAAGTCATTATAAATGTTAAAAGCACCATATTTAACATATACCAAAATGTAATTAAAATAATCACTACCACAGATATAGAAACAATCTTATATTTTGAACTATCAGATGTCAATTCTTTGTTATTCTCCACATCATAATCCTCCCCAAATTTTTACTACTTAACAATCAAACTTATTACTCTAATTCTAAAATCTAATTAGGATAACATTAAAAATAATGTATTAATTCTCCCTAATAAAACATTAAATTTTAGAGAAGATAATTTTAGATAATACATACTTATATCTAATTCTTCCTACATTATATATTTAAATCACCATTATCTATATCAGATAGTAAGTCATATATCTCTGGATATTCAAAAAATAAGCCTTCTTTTAACAATTGTCTTATTTCACCTGTACTTACCCATTTTATATCACTTACTTCTTCTTTTTGCAAAATTGCATTTGATACATCATACTCTTTTTTAACTAAATATACATCCCAAAGAGTATCTCCATGAATCATACTTCTAAAAATCTTTATCTCATCTTTAGATATATCAATTCCTATTTCTTCCTTAGCCTCACGAATTGCACCATCTAAACTTTCTTCTCCAGAAACAATACATCCAGTTGTCATTCCCCATATATTTGGCAATGTCTTTTTGTTTTTAGACCTTTTCTGGATTAAAATCTGAGAATTACTATTTACAATCCACACTTCAACTGCTAAATGATAATATCCTTCTTCAATAGAATTATCTCGCTCTATAACATTTCCTGTTTTACTTCCATCATCATTATACAAATCCCATAATTCCACTTTCAAATCTCCTTACTTTCATTATAAATTTAAATAAAATATAAATATATTTTAGTATAATTAATTTTGTTCATTTTTTATTACAATGCTTGATTTGCACTCATGTGTATCACTTTTCTTTTCTTTCCACTCTTTTATGTCGTCTATAATGAATCTATGTTTAAGAGATTTTGTATCAAACTTAAATATCCTAAACACTATTTGTAATACATATCCTAACCCTAAAGCACTTACAAGTGTCCCAATTCCTACAGAACCTCCTAATAGCCAACCAGCCACAAGTGCTAATATTTCAAGAATTGTTCTAACAAGACGTACAGACCTATTAGTTTTTTTCTGAAGGGCAATCATAAGACCATCTCTTGGACCACTTCCAAGACAAACACCTAAATATAGAAAGCTTGCTATAGCAGCTAATATAATTCCTATAACAACCATAAATACTCCTATATACGTATTACTTGCATGAGGTATCACTCCTGAAAATATTACTAAATCAATAAAAATTCCTATAAAAGTCATATTTAACAAGGTACCCCATCCTATATTTTCGCCAAAAACTGCATCCAATATAACGATTATAACACCTACTATTATGGATGCCTGACCTATAGTTATACCTAATTTTATAGATAAACCTTGGTGGAGTACATCCCAAGGCATCAGACCAACATGTGCATTAATCATAAGCACCGAAGAAATTGCAAATATAAAAAAACCCGAAAACAACCTTATCATACTTTTCAAATTAATTTTTCCCATTAAAAATCACTCCCCATAATAATAATAACAATAAATACCAATAAAATATATATATAAGTACAAAATTTTACAGAATTTTTCATTATTTTAATATATAATTTCAACTATAAAAAAAGTGGCAATCCATATTTTACACATCCCCACCTATATTCTAAGCTTTAGTGTAAAAAACAGATATACCACTTTTCTAGTATTTAAACATTTTTAGTTACTTTAATTAATTTTCACTATAAATTCTAGCTTCTTCTTCTCCATTTAGCACTCTAAGAGTTCCAAAAGCAAGTGATTCTAACTCATTTTCTCCTGCCATAATTTCTACTGGTGCTATAAATTCAACTCTCTTTTTAACCATTGAAGTAAACATTTCAGAATATGCAATTCCACCTGTTATAATTATAGCATCAACTTTTCCATCTACTACAGTTGCTAGTTCCCCAATCCCTTTTGCTAATTGGTATGCCATTGCTTCATAAATAATTTTGGCTTCTTCATTTCCTTCTGCTATCATCTTTTCAACTTCTCTAGCATCTACAGTATTTAAATATGAAACTATACCACCTTTACCTCTTATCTTTTTAGTCATTTCTCTTTCTGAGCATTGACCTGAATAACAAGCAGCTACTAATTTTGTAGCAGGAACTCTTCCTGATCTTTCTGGTGAAAATGGTCCTTCATCATCAGATAACATATCAACCATTCTTCCTTTTTCATGAAGATAAATACTTACTCCTCCACCAATATGAGCTACTATTAAGTTTAAACTCTTGTAATCTTTACCTCTATCTTTAGCATATTTTAAAGCCATTGCTCTAGTATTTAGTGCATGCCCTGCGCTTGCTCTATCCATTCCACAAAGCCCAGATACTCTTGCTATATCTATAAGTTCATCTACTGCAACAGAATCATAGATATATGAGTTTATTCCAAGTGGTTCTGATATTGCATGTGCAACAACTGCTCCTAAATTTGAAGCATGCTCAAGTACTGGTCTATGTTTAAGTACATCAATCATTTCTTCATTTACTAAATATGCTCCTGATTTTACTGGTGGTAAAACTCCACCTCTTCCAACTATTGCACTAAGAGATTTTAAATCTATATTATTTTCTTCAAGAATACTTAAAACTGCCTCTTTACGCATTTCAAATTGGTCTTGAATTGTATTATATTTTGCAATCTCCTCAGCTGGATGGTCTATCGTCTTCACAAAAATTTGTTCTTCTCCATCATATACTCCTATTTTTGTAGAAGTAGAACCTGGATTTATGGCTAATATTCTATAAGTCATACTTTTCTTCCTTTCACATTAATTTCTATAGTTTATCCTATATATATTATAAACTATTTGCCAATCATTTCCATACCTTCATGGAAAGCTTTTATATTTAACTCGACAAATTTTGGTTTAACATTTTCACTTATAATTTTTTCCCAGTCAATAGATTCTAGTTCCATAGATTTAACTAGACATCCTAATAAAATAACATTCATTATCTTTGCATTTCCTAACTCTTCAGCTTTATCTGCTGCATTTATCACTTTTGTATTTAATCTATTTAATTCCGCATCTATATCTTTTTCTTGATATTCAGCTCCTCCGATTAAAACAGTCATAGAATCTATTCTATGATTATTTACTAAAGCTTTTCCTTCTGGTTTTAGATAATTAAACCATCTTAAAGCTTCCATCTTTTCAAAAGATACTAAGATATCTGCTCCTCCAATTTCTATAACTGGAGAATGAACACAATCTCCATATCTAACTTGTGAAGAAACTGAACCTCCTCTTTGGCTCATACCATGTATCTCACTCATTTTTACATCATATCCAGCTTCCATCAATCCCATAGTTAATAATTTACTAGCAAGTATAGTTCCTTGACCTCCTACACCTACCAAAAGTATACTCTTAGTCATATTATTTTTCCTCCTTAACTATTGCTTGTTTTGGACAAACTTGTGAACATACTCCACATCCTACACACTGATTTCTATCTATATTTGATAATTTATTTTCTTTATCAAATGATAGTGCTGGACATCCAGTTTTTAAGCATAATTTACATCCTATACACTTATCATGGTCAACCTTACACTTAGTTTTAAATGGATTATCAAACTCTTCTATATCTTCTTTAGAGAATTTCTTAAGTACACATGGCCATCTTGTGATTATTACAGATGGTTCATCTTCTATAGCCAAAGCCCAATCTAAAGCTTCATTTACTTCTTTTAGATTATTAGGGTCTATAACTCTTACATGTTCTATTCCACAAGCTTTAACTAATCCTTCTATGTCAACATCTTTAGTTTTATCACCTTGTAAAGTATATCCTGAACCTGGATTTTCTTGATGTCCTGTCATTCCAGTTATTCTATTGTCTAATATTACTGATATAGAGTTCCCTCTATTGTAAACTACATCTAAAAGACCATTTATTCCTGTATGGAAGAAAGTTGAATCTCCAAGTACACCTACTAATCTCTTTTCATTTCCTTCTTTCATATTAAGAACTTTTTGAGCACCATGTGCAGTTCCAAAAGCAGAACCCATACACACAACATAATCTATTCCATTATATGGAGGAGCAAATCCAAGAGTATAACATCCTATATCTCCACCAACTATTAAATTTTTTCTCTTTCCAAGTTCATAGAAGAATCCTCTATGTGGACATCCTGCACAGAAACTTGGTGGTCTTGGTGTTACTAATTCAGCTTTATATTCTATAGTATCATTTGTTTTTCCAAATATAGCTTTTCTTAAAACATCTGGTGTCATTTCTCCATATGGAGGTATTACATCTTTTCCAATACAATCTATCCCATATGCTTTTATTTGTTCTTCTATAAATGGGTCGTTTTCTTCTATTACATATATTTTATCTACTTTGTCTGCAAATTCTTTTATTTTTTCATAAGGTAATGGATTTGTAAATCCTAACTTCATATATGATGCATTTTTTTCAAATACTTCTTTAGCAAAATTACAACACATACCTGAAGCTATAACACCTATTTTTGTATCATTTATTTCATAGTAGTTTAAGTCAGTTTCATTTGAGAATTTTTTAAGAATTTCCATTCTCTCTTCAACAACGCCTCTTCTTATTTGAGCATTTGCTGGAACAGTAACCATTTTTTTAGCATTTTTCACATACTCTTTAATTTCAACTTCTTCTCTATCATAGCACTCTACTAAACCTTTTGAGTGACAGAGTCTTGTTGTAACTCTATATAAAACTGGTGTATCGTATTTTTCACTTACTTCAAAAGCTTCTTTTATCATATCTTTAGCTTCTTGGCTAGTTGATGGTTCAAATAAAGGTATCTTTGCAAACTTTGCATACATTCTATTGTCTTGTTCATTTTGAGATGAATGCATTCCCGGTTCATCTGCAGTAATAAGTACCATACCACCATTTACGCCTGTATATGCATAAGTAAATATTGGATCCGCTGCAACATTTACACCAACATGTTTCATAGAAGCCATAGTTCTTGCTCCTGCAATTGAACCCCCTATAGCAGCCTCAAGTGCTACCTTTTCGTTTGGAGCCCATTCTGCAACTATTGCATCTTTATATGTTGCTAAATTTTCTAGTATTTCTGTACTTGGAGTACCTGGATATGCAGATGCATATTTAACACCAGCCTCATAGGCTCCACGTGCAATTGCCTCATTACCTGTCATCAATTGTTTCATATAAAATTCCCTCCATCTACAATTATTAAATTCATAGTCCACCCAATTTGTTCAATGAAATTAATTATTTATTTTTACTTCTAAACTTTCAAGTGCTTCTTTTATAATACTTGGTGCTTTCTTACATTTTTCTTCTGAAACTGCACAAACTGCAAATCTTAATCCCATTTTCAATGGAATTGCGAATACATTGTGTTTAGTTAACTCTTCACATACTTCTCTTGGATTATCACATGGTATACTTACAAAGAAACCTGCTATATATGGAAGAATTTCTAATCCTACTCTTTCAGCTTCTTTTACAAATACATCTGCTCTTCTAGTCAGCATTTTTTTGTATACTTCTTTTTCATCCTCATATTCTTTGAATTTTTTAGGGTCATTCACAATATTAGATAGAACTGCCATAGCACTTCTATTACAATTCGACCAGTTTGCTCTACATGAATGAACACATGAATAATGGAACTCTTCAGCTACATCTTCACTTGAAGATATACAAATTATAGCTCCCATTCTCATTCCATAAGCTGTAAATCCTTTTGACATACTAAAACCAACTAATACAAGAACGTTTTCAGGCAAGTTAGAAAATTTCTTAAAGAATTTTCTACATACATCATCATCGCCTGCAAAGTCAATATATGCTGAATCTACGAAAAATATTATCTTTTTATCTTTATCTTTTGCAACTTCTTTTGATAAGTCTAATATTTTATCCCACTCATCATCTGCAACACTATATCCTGTTGGATTGTGAGCTGGTGTATTTATAATTGTAAAAACTCTTCCTTGTTTTTCTGCTATATTCACAAAATTTTCTTTGAATGAATCAAAATTAAACTTTCTATTTTCATCAAACAATTGGTAGTTTACTACTTTTCTATTAGCTTCTTCAGCTATACTAACATATGGACTCCAAAACCAATCAGATGTTAAAACTTCGTCACCTTCATTTGTATAATTCCATACAGCTAGTTTTATTGCACCACTTCCTCCCGGTGAAGCTAATACTCTTATATGTCCTTCTGGTAAGTAATCTCTGAAAAATACTTTTTTAACTGCTTCTAAGTAGTCTGGCTGACCTTCAAGAGCTGCATATGCACCTATGTCACAGTTATCTAATGCTTTATATTCATCATATACAGTTTTCATTGTTATTAATTTTCCTGAGTCATCCATTAGAGCGCCTATTGTTGCATTTATTACATTATCCATACCTAAAGCTTTTTCTGCTGCTTGAGCTCTTCCAGATAAGCTAAATATAACATCATTTTCTTTTGGCCACACTGCATGCTTACCAACCATACTTTGACTCATACCATCACCCCTAAAATTGTATTTACTCTCACATTTATATTAAGCAATTAGCATGCCAACAAATTTAACTTTATGTAAAACTACTTTTGTTTAGAATTCTGATTTTTTTCACTACTAAAATTAAGTATTTAAGTTATTTTTCTTATAAATCTATGTGCTTGTCTGAAAAAATAAAATTCCACAAAAAAATAATGTTAACTTTTTTTAACATTTGTTTTAAAAAATTAACATCACTTCAAAATAATCTATATGTAATTATGTCTAAATATTTTTATTATATTTTTTCCATAGGGATGTTCTACTTATTCCAAGAACTTGTGCAACTTCATTTTTGGAAAGCCCCTGAGCAAAAAGCATGCTTATTATTTTTTCTTCAACATATTTATTTACTTCTTTTATATCTATACTTATCTTACCATCATTCATCTTACTTATATCTATGACTTTATCTGTAGCTTCCATACTTGCTGTTGTTTCAACATTAAATTCTTCTATACTAGAACTAGGTACTGTTTCTTTAACCTTAAAGTTTTGCTCTTTTCTTAATTTAATTTTTCCTGTCACAACATACTTTTGAGCTATTGTTTTTAGCTCTCTCACATTTCCAGGCCAACTATAATTATACAGCGCATCTATCTCATCCTTAGTTAGAGCAAAATTTTCATCTATACTGTTTATTCCATTTAAACCATCATCCTTTAGCACTTCATTTACAAAATTATTGAACAATGGTATTATATCTTCTCTTCTATCTCTTAAAGGAGGGATGTTTATCTCTAAACTACTTAATCTATAAAATAAGTCAGCTCTAAATGTACCCATAACTATTTTTTCTGTTAAAAATTCATTGGTAGCTGCTATGATTCTAATATCCAAAGGTATTATATAGTCAGAACCAATTCTCATTATTTGTCGTTCCTCTATTACTCTTAATAGTTTTGTCTGAATATTAAATGAGAGACTGTTTATTTCATCAAGAAAAAGAGTTCCTCCATGAGCAAGTTCAAATAACCCTCTTTTTCCACCTTTCCTAGCGCCTGTAAATGCACCTTCTTCATATCCAAAAAGCTCACTTTCAAGTAAGTTTTCTGCTATAGTAGCACAGTTTATGGCCACAAAAGGTCTATCTTTTCTTTTGCTTATGTTATGTATACTATGGGCTATAATTTCTTTACCAGACCCACTTTCTCCATAAAGTAGCGTTGTATAATCACTTTTTCCGATTTTTTTAGCTTCTTCAATAAATTCCTTAGTTAATTTATCTTTAAATAAAAAATCATCAAAAGTATATCTAGCATATAGACCTTTTTGATTTAAATCAAATCTTATTTTTCTTTCTAAATTTTGCAGTTTAGTTATATCTTGTATTATTCCTAAAACTCCATAAGTGCTATCATCTACTTTTATTAATGTTGTTCTAGTATTAACAATCAAGTTGTTTATATTCCTTATCTTTCTATCTTCTGCATCATCTTTTTCATGTAGACAATCTAATAGCCATCCCATTTTTGGAAATACATCTAGAATATATTTATTAAGTGCGCATTTCCTTTCTACTTTAAGCATGTTTTTTGCACTTTCATTGTACAAAATTATACTTCCGCTACTATCTATAGCAATTACTCCATCTTTTATACCATCTAATATATTTCTCAATACTTCATTATTAAACTTTTCCTCGCCTAATGTATCTAATAATTTCTTACAATACTCAACAGCTTCTCTTATAGATTCGTCACTGGCAGTTGCAAATACACTATCAATACCATATTGTCTTGCAAAGGAGCATGCCAAACCTCCACCAACTATTACAACTTCATCTTTTTGGTCTCTATACTTTATAACCTTACTTCTTATTTCGTATTTTGATTCAAACCATTCTTCAGTTATTTCAGTACTTATGACATTTCTCCAACCAACATAATCAAAAGAAACTTCATTATCTCCAAGTATTAATACTACTTTTTTAGAATATCTCTTTGCCATTTCTATTGCTCTTAGAAGGTCAGTTGATTTCATATTCATGGGTATTACAGGTACACTTACTGTGTCTATTACTAAACTATAACCTCCACCTCTACCGATTATAGCTTGAGCACCTTTCTCAACAAGTATACGTCCTTGATTTTCCATTAAATCAAGATTAAGTATGTCGATTATTATAGTTCCATTTTCTACATCTTCTCTATATAATTCTTCTATTCTTTCTTTTAATTCAATATCAGAGGCTATAATTCCTATCTTCTTTTGCAATAAAATCACCTCAATTTTAAATTATAGTATATACTGATTTCTACCTGCTTTTTTGGATTTATATAGGTTTTTGTCTGCATCTTCAATTAATATTTCGACATCTTTTCTACTACAACATCTTTTTATACTTACTCCAGCACTTATAGTCACATAATTTTCTACTTTAGAGTATATATGTTCAATTCCTTCAAATTCAAGAAGTTTAAAAACTCTTTTAATATATATTTCTATCTTATCGATTTCTTCAACATTTATTGATTTTATAGAATCTACTAATATTAAGATTTCCTCTCCTCCATATCTAATTATGTGTTCAGTAATATCTATAAATACATTTTTTATAATATCAGTTACTTTAATTATAACTTTATCTCCTGCTGGATGACCATAGTTATCATTATAGCTTTTAAAACAATCTATATCAATCAATATTGCCATCATATTTTTATCTCTACCTTCATTGAATAAATTCAATTGCTGTTCTAAATATCTTCTATTATATAGTCTAGTTAGTCCATCAGTTAAAATATCATTTTCCAATTTCTTATTATCATCTACAAGTAATCTTAAACTTTCTTGTTTTTGTCTTAACTCATATTGTTTATGAATACCTTGTGATGTTTTATAAGAATTGTTTTTTTCCCACTTATCTGAATACCAATCCATACTTTTATAATATTCAATTGCTAGTTTGAACTCTTTTTTCAATTCATATCCTTTTGCTATTAGACCATAAAACATCGACATTTTTTTAGGATTTAATGAGCTTTTTTTAACTAAGTTTAAACCTTTTAGATAATATCTTATTCCTTCATCTACATTGTTAAATTTTATATATAAATCTCCATACAACTTATAAATATAATCTAATTTAGAATTATATATAAAAACATCTCCAAAACTTTTATATATGTTTTTTGATAAAATCAAATATGCATTTACTCTTTCAAAATTACAAGTATCTTTCTTTAACTCAATTTCGGCTGAATATAAAAATATGAATGAATACAAATAATCTTTATATACACCTTCAACAACATCCATCAGTTTTATAGTTTTTTCTAAAACAACTTCTGCTTCTTTATTCATATCTTCTCTTAAATATGCCCATATAAGGTCTATTTTTATTGCTACTCTTTCAGTTGAACATACTGAATTATTATTATGTGTAACATCTAGTGCATTTTTTATATACTTTATAGCTTCTCTGTTATTCCCACTTTCTAAATAACAGAGGCTTATTATACATTTGCAAAAAGCTTCTATAGAATATAGATTATTTTCCTGGGCTAGTCTTAGACATTCAATCAAGTACTCCATACTTTTTATAAAGTTATTAAATAAGTATAGATATACCCTACCAAATATGTAATTTGCTCTACTTACAAGAACTTTATTTTTTAATTTTTTAAAAAAAGATACTTCCTCTACTAAGAGTACTACTTCAGATTTAGTTTTATATAATGCACTTATTTCTACACATAAACTCATATTGAACAAGACCAATAATTCATTCAAACGTTGTTGTTTTATAATTTTCTTGGCTAAAAAATAAAAATGATTTGCTTTATCATATTTTTTTATAGAAATAGCAGATAGAGTAAGATAAATATAAATCTTAGATATTATATCTGCATCATCTTTTAGTGATAATTGTTTAATATCTTTTAGTGAATCCATCAAATAGTTATACGATGCTTCTCTATCTTTTTTTACATAGTTTATTAGACTAATTAAATATAAAATATATACTTTATCTTTAGCATCTATTTTTGTATTTAAAAGGTCTTTGTGATAATCCAAGATGTAGTTTAAATCGGTTAAATTCAGATAGAACTTAGTCAACATATCATATTCTATCTTTTTTATATTTCTCTTTAAATCTTCTATTAAACTCCCTTTCAAGTAAATCACCAATCCTATTTCAACAATTAAAAATTCTTAAAATCATAATAATGCAAACATCTATTTCTTCCATTTTGTTTTGCTTTGTATAAGGCTTTATCCGCATTTTCAATTATTTCACTTATATCTATACTACTATTTTTACATGTATCAATACCAATACTAATCGTCAAATTATCATTTAAGAATTTTTTTACAACCTTACATAACTTTTTTCCAAATACCTTGCTTTTTCTATAATCTTTGCATATAGACAATATTAAAAATTCCTCTCCTCCATACCTTATAACAGACATGTCCTCTTTTAAATATCTTTTTATTATCATAGTTATATTTTTAAGAGCAACATCGCCATTATAATGACCATGAGTGTCATTGTATTCCTTAAAATAATCTACATCTATCATAAATGCAGTACTGTATTCACTAATCTCTTGTTTTTCTAAAAAATTATTTAAATATACCCTATTATAAGCATTTGTCAAAGGGTCAATATATTTTTTCTTATCTAAATCGAGTTTTATTTTTTTCATATTATTTATTTCTTTTTCGATATGTTCATGTCTATAATTTAAAGAGTCTATATAATTTCTATTCCTAGCTTTCATATACATCTGTTTTAACTCATAGTACATTTTAAAGTATTTCATACTCATTTCATAATCTTGTATCTTCTCAAAACACATGTGTATAGTTTTATATGCTTCTTTTACATAATTATAATTTTTAGCCTCTTTAGCCTTTTCAAGAAGCTTTTTGCTTGTAATTAAAGCATTTTCATAATTTTCAAATATATAATATATATTAACCTGATGATAAATTAATTCTAAATCATATATTATATACTCCTCTACACTATTTATGTTATTTAATAAACTCTTAGCCCGATTTAAATAACAAGTTGATTGCTCAAATGATTTCTCATTACTTTCTGTATAGTACATAGCTAGATTTATATATAAGTCTAATTTTTCTACTTCTTTTAAATCTTGATTCTTAAATTTTTCCAAATATACTTCAGATTTTGCTAAATTATTTATAGCACCTGAATAGTCTTTAGTTTTTATTAATAATTTAGTTATATTATTTGATGCTCTATACTTTTGAATCATATTTACGTTTGTATATTTCTTATTCTTTATTACTTCATTAAAGTATTCTCTTGCTCCTTCATAATTTTCAAATGAACATTCACATTCCCCTAGCTTTATATTGCATAGTGAGCATACTTCTATATCTTTTGATAAGTCTGCATATTTTCTTGCTTTTAAGAAATTCATTTTAGCAATTAATGCATCATCTAAAAATAAAAAATATATCTTCCCAATTATAAAAAAATATATTT
This sequence comes from Clostridioides sp. ZZV14-6150, assembly GCF_020657875.1. Taxonomy (NCBI): domain Bacteria; kingdom Bacillati; phylum Bacillota; class Clostridia; order Peptostreptococcales; family Peptostreptococcaceae; genus Clostridioides; species Clostridioides sp. ZZV14-6150. Next base: position 200,947 of record NZ_JAGWDA010000001.1, read on the forward strand.
TTTTACAATTAAAATCATTAGTTTCTTTTACTTTTATATATAAGTCTTCTATTTCCTTAATTATTATAGAAGAATCAATACATTTACTTGCTTTAATATAAATCAATTGAGATTCAAAAATAATTTCTTCAACTAAAAAATTGCTATCCTTACAAATAAGATTAAATTTATCTATATATAGATTTGCTCTATTTACATCTTCATTCTTTAAACTTAAAATGGCTATTTGTGAATAAAATCGTGCTAAAAACACATAATCTTTAGGTAAGTATTGTTCAATATATTTACAGGAAATCAAAATATACTTTTTCATTCTTTCACTAAATCCTTGAATCCCATACAGTAAAGCTAGCAAAAAATTTAATTTTAATAACATTAAACTACTTTGTTCAGTTTTATAGTAATTAATTGAATTGTTAATTTCATCAATTCTTTTTTCAAAAAAGTCATTATTATTTAATAGTTTCTCATTCAAGGTCAGTTTAAACATTGAGTCTAAAATTATACTATCTATATCTTCCAAATATTTATTATATATTGTAACCCACCTCCGACTTTCATTATCTCATAAATTTAGTAATTTTCCATACTATTTTTTAAAAAAGTCGGTGTCTCAATTTAGAAATTTCTCCTAAATTAATACATAAGTTACCCTAAACTATACAATTTTCTATTTGAATTATATAATCTTGACAATTTTCGCAAATTATCACACTTACAATGTAACTATTATCAACTTTATTTGCTCTTGATAATTTATTAAAAGACATCCCTTTATAATCATTAGATATATTACTTATTACATATTTTCCATCTTTACTAAAAATATAAAAATGATATTCTAAAAATGGAAAGAATTTCTTCTTTTCTTTTACACCCTCTAAGCATAATGGGCATGCTTCTTGATAGTATTCTATATCAAAATCAACCTCTTCTGATTCATTAAGTATCTCAATTATTTTTGGAATACTTATTCCTTGAATTGGACTTTCTTCATCATTTATTAAAGCACTGCAATTATCCTCTTTTAATGAATATTCCTTATCTTCATATATAAACTTGTACGAACTCATATTATATCCTCCTAATAATTATTAATCTCCCAAGTTATTCTACCACTTAAACATTCTTAATAAAAGTAATTGTTATATAATTTTATAATATTTGTAATTAAGTAAGTTATATATATATATTGTATACATATAACTTGCTTAATTATCTTAAAACCCAATTTTACGTTTTGAACATCCAGTTTTTCAAAACCTATTGTCAAAATTCACTTTACCTATTAATATAAGGATATAAATATAGAGATTGAATATAAATGTAACACACTTAACTATTTTATAAGATACGATTTAGTATCAAATTTTATATATTGTATAGGGGGAGATACAGATGTATAAAGATAAAAGTGATGAATGTATACACTTAATGACTGCATATATTGATAGCATAAGTGGATATTATTCATTTATAGACACACAATTAGATGACTTTATGTTGAAGTATGGTGAAAACATTGTTGATTCAAATTTACATAGCATAATGATGTTGCTCTGTAAATGGGGATTAGCCTAACATTTTGAGCAACTTTTTTGTATATTGTATTCTATATTATTTATTCATTAATAAAAAAGAAATTGACATAAATTTAAAGGTTATATATAGATTAAAAAAATCTATATATAGCCTTTTTGAATTTTAATAAATATCTTATATATACACGATATCAATAAAAACAATTTAAGTTTATTTAAATTTTATTTATTTCATATGCTATAATTTACTTACCTACAATAATAAAAATATCTAATATGTATTATTCAGTTTAACTAATCACAATATCATCTCTTCATTTACAATTAAGATATTTTCAATATAGTAATACTCAATTTTAATATAACGAAAAGGAGAATTTGATATGAACTATAATGAATTATTAAAATCTGCTAGAGAAAACTTTAATGGAAAGTGTAAAGTCTGTAAGATTTGTAATGGAGTAGCTTGTGCTGGAAATGTTCCTGGCATGGGAGGAAAAGGAAGTGGCTCTTCTTTTATAGAAAATAGAAGAAGCTTGGAAAGAGTAAAGATAAATATGAGAGTAATACATAATGTTTCAAATCCAGATACTACTATCGAGTTATTTGGTAAAAAAATGAGTGCTCCTATATTTGCTGCACCTGTATCAGGGACTATGTTAAATATGGGAGGTAAGATTTCTGAAAAAGAATATATCGAACCTGTTGTTAGAGGTTGCTCTAATTCTGGAATCTATGCCATGGTTGGCGATACTAATGTAGATACTTTTTTATTGAATAATTTAGATGTTTTAAAAGATAATGCTGGAAATGGAATTGTATTTATAAAACCTTGGAAAAATTCAAAGATAATAGAAAAAATTAGATTGTCTGAAGAGGCTGGTGCTTTTGCAGTTGGTGTAGACCTTGACGCTTGTGGATTGATTAATAATCAGCTTCAAGAAAATCCTTTTTCACCTAAGACAGTTGAAGAGATTAGAGAGTTGGTTGAAGCGACTAGATTGCCTTTTATAATAAAAGGGATTATGACTGTTGATGATGCTTTGATGGCTGTAGAGTCTGGAGCTAGTGCTATTGTTGTTTCAAATCACGGTGGAAGGGTGCTTGATTATACTCCCGGTACTTGTGAGGTACTTCCAGATATAGCTAAGGCTGTAAAAGGAAAGATAACTATACTTGCTGATGGAGGTGTTAGAACTGGTGTTGATGTGGTCAAGATGCTAGGTTTGGGTGCTGATGCTGTTTTGATGGGAAGACCTTTTGTTACTGCTTCTTTTGGCGGTGGTCTTAATGGTGTTGAGTTTTTTATAGATAAGGTTAGAAATGAGTTATATGAGACTATGATTTTGACTGGATGTCAAGAGGTTAAGGATATTGATGGTAGGGTTATATGGAAATGCTTATAAAATATTTAAAATCTTATTTAAACCTTAGGTATAATAACAGTTATTAATATATTTTATAGAAAAATCTTCTTCCAAATAAAGCGTTTATTCTTCCAAAAAATGATGATAATTAAAATATCAAATATCACAACATATAAAAAAACAAACACTTTTTATGTTTAACACAAAACGAAATCTTAAAACAACTTATTAAAAAACATGATTTTGAAACAACTACGTATATTCAAAATATGTTAAGATATTTATTTGTAAATACAATTCATCAAATATTAGAAGCAAAGCCTAATAAGCATTTAAATTATGATATATTATAACAAAAATAAAAATACTAAAAATACTGGAAATATATATAGAAATAAAAATATTAAATCTTATTTTGTAGAAATAACTTTAAATATTTTAAGAAATAGAAATTGAAATTTTGAACTAAAAATAATCAAAAACTATTAAAATGATATTAGGAATATATAAATAAGTGATTAAAATGTACTCAAAATGTATATATCTACTTAGGATATATCAAGTTAATTTAAAAATATTTATATAATTGAGATATAGTACCTAAAATTACTTATGGAGTTATTTCTTTAGCTCATGAGTGTCAAAATAGAACACTTGATATGATTTACCTAATTATATTTTTAGATGCAATACATTATAAGGTTAGAAGTGAAAGTAGAATAGTAAATAAAATCAACATATATAGGTATTGATATTAGCTTAGAAGATATAAATAAAAGAAATCTTACTAATATGGATTGCAGAAAACTAAAGTTCAAAGTATTAGCTAAAAGTATTCATAGATATTAGAAACAATGTTGTTAGATATATATTAATAGCTTATGCATATGGACTAATTAGATTTTCTTATGTAATTAAAGCCATATTTTCTAATACTGAAATACAAAGATTTGTTGTACATTAAAGTAAAAATGCTTTAAATTATGTATCATATAAAAATATAAAGCAATTTGCAAAAGATTAAAAATTAGACTTAAATTTTAGCTTATTTAAGCATTTACTTTGAAAAAAGAAATTTTCTTTAAGAAGTAATAATTTTTATAAGAATGGAAAAATACTAAAATAAGGCTACGATTTTTGCAATCATAGCCTTAGTAATAAATATTTGATTATAACTTCAAAAACAAAACTTTATTGAAATAATGCACATAAATATTTCAAGAATCTCTTTTTAATCTATAAAAATTTAGTTATGATTTAAATATTATTAAAGACTTAAAACAACTACAAATTTATTCCATGTCCCTATACCAACCACACCATCAGCACTTAGACCATACTTGCTTTGAAAACTTTTTACCTTGTTATATGTATCAGGACCGAAAGAACTATCAGCATTTAAAGAATAACCACATCTTTTTAATAATAACTGTACTAAGTGAACTGCATTTCCACTTGTTTGATGACCATAACCAACATATGTAGTTATATATACCTTATAATTTTTATCACCAGTAACTTTGAAATATAAATCTTCCTCAGAATAATAAATATTAAAAATATCATATGTAGCTATAGAGTCATCAAAATTATAAGTTTGTTTATATTTTTGCATTTCATCTATTGGAACAAATATTTCTGAATTGGCATCTGGTGATATACCTAATTCTTTACAAGTTTTGTCATAATTGTCCTTCAATGGTTGTGGTGCATTTTCATATTTAAATGTATAACCTTCAATTTTGAATAAGAATGTAAGTTCTTCTGTAGATTCATTATTTTCTATATTATTTGTTGATGAATCAGCAAAGATAGTTGTACTACCTAACATAATTAAACATAATAGAACTACTAGTATTTTTTTTGATTTTTTTAGCATAAAAATCCTCCTTAATGTTTTAATATATTTAAATCCCTAAAATTAGGAATTATTTATTAATCTTCTGTATTAACTTGTCCTAAAAATTTGAGTTCAGATTCTTCATTTTTAATAGAATCACTTTTGTTTAGTTGTTGTATGAATGAGTTAGAATTAAACGATTCAAATTTTAAATATGTGATTGAAGATAATAAACATAAAATTAATGCTATTAAAACACCATTATGAGATTTTTTATGTATAATACTCTCAAGTCTCTTTTCTAAATTTGTCTTACTAAACTCTGTTGTCAAAATCCCACTCTGATAATTCTTACTCATCTTAATTGACTTTATAAGTGCTAATGCATATTCTTTCTTATCTTTTAAAGAACAATCATTCAAAACACCTTCATCACAACATAATTCACAATCGATATTTATTCTATTGCTCATTATATAAACAAGTGGATTAAACCAATATATTATTTTCACAAATAACACTGCAAACTTTATTAAAAGATCTTTGTTTTTAAAGTGCATCAATTCATGTCTTAAAATCCAATTTAACTCATCCTTGCTATAAGGATAATCTGGTAAAAATATGTACGATTTGAACAATCCCATACCTGCTGGACTTATCAGTTCATCAGAACCTCTTAATTCAATTTTCTTTTTTATATTTAACTCTTTCAGTAAATCTTTATAAAGACAGTTAACATCATCATCTTCTATATCATAAGATACATCGACAACAAGATTTTTAAATTTTGTATACTTTACAAACGTATACACTGCAATAACTATAGCTACAAATATCCATAAATAAGCTAAATACAACATAAAATTATTATCTGTAGGAACATTGATTTCTGTAATATTATTTCCTACTGCATTATTGCTTTTCGATTCTTTTACTTCATACACTATTGTATAATTAAACATAAAAAGCAACATCCTAAAGACTACTATTAACCAAATATAATAATTGAACCTTTTACTAAAATTCTTAAATAAATATCTTTTCAAAAATAATAATAGACAAATACCAAGACTACATATAATAGTTGTCTGTATAAGATTTTCAAAAACTTGTACCATATAACTATTCATCCTTTAAATTATCAAAGTAATTTTCTAGAAAATCTAGCTTATTTTTATCTATAGCTTCATCCTCATGTAAAGCTGACATTAAACTTACCAAAGAATCATTATGTATGTTGCTTAGGAAATCCTTTGTCTCAAAGTTTAAATAATCCTGATGCTTAACCACTATTGTGTAATGTGTATATCTGTCTATTTTTTGAGCATGTAGGAATTCTTTTTTTACTAGTCTTGATAAAAGTGTCAGTGTTGTGGTTTGTTTCCATCCATATTTTTGCTCCATTGCTTCAATAACATCTTTTGATGTTACTGTAGCATCTACTCTCCAAATAAATTTCATTACTTTTAGTTCTGCTTGTGGTATTTTTCTTATCATTATTTACACCTCCCCCAAAACTCTTTCTAACATAATTCTACAACAAGAGAATTTTTTAGTCAAATACTTTATGAAAAAATTGTGAATTTTTGCATTTTATGTTAATTTTCTAATCTTTTTTAAAATATTAAAAGTTAGATTTAATAATATAATTCATTAAAACTTTTATTATATTATTAATAACGACAATATATTAATATTTTTATCTTGAGTAGTATCTAATATGAATATTCCTTTTTTACACACAAAGAACATTATAATACTTTTGTGGGAAATAAACTAGACTAATCTTTAAATTACTTTTGATATTAAATTTTTATGTATATTTTTTAAAAATCTCTTGTTTCAAAGCTAAAATACTTTCTTTGTTTTACTACCACATTATAGTGTAAGTCAATTTATGCATAAATAAATTCTATCTCAATAGAGTCTTATATGCAAGAGAATTAAAGCAAACCTTTTCATCCAATTTTTACCATATAAGTTTTTTTAAATTCTTCTTTTTTCATACCCTATCATTTCCTAATATTTTCTCTAGCCTAAATTAATGATAGGTGCTTTTTAATACACAACTACATACAAGTATTTCCATATAATTTATGCATTCATTTTGTTTTTTGAAGCAAAATATTTTTCATAATTTAAAATTTTTTTTATTTTCTCATAATAATATTGAATAATTGATTATATTCTAGTATTATATAGGTGTAGAATAAAACTAAATCGGCAAAACTAGAGAAATTTAGTGACGCAAAGCTATAGGGACTAAGACTTATAAAGTATCTTATGAGTTATGTCAGCCAGTTGCCAAAAAGATATTTTCTTTTTGTTTTTATGAAAGTTTTTTAGGGGGATGTAAAATGTTTATGGAAAAAATAGATACGTGTACACATGTATTAACTGCTTATATTAGTAGTTCACATGATTATTGTAATTTTATAGATACACTGCTAGATGATTTTATGCTAGAGTACGGAGAAAATGTAGTAGAATCATATTTATATCAAGTGATGGTCTTGGTAAATAAGCATAATTAGATAGATTTTATTTTCTAGAAAATCCTTTTTAGTTTTATCTACTTTTAAATAATCTTATAATAAATGATACAAATTTAATTCAAGTATATTTATTTTTTATATTATAATCTTTATGGTTTTATTTTTTATAAAATTATATATAATGAAGATGTAAAATAATATCAAAAACAAAAAAAGAAACTACAATCTATTGCTCTAGAGTGAAGTTTCATAATCAACTGTAGTAAGCTATTTTTTATAACACTCAATTTTTATATCAAGCTCAAAATCACTCTTTCACTAAGAGTGACTTTTTACTTTTTGAGAAACAATATATATTTCTTAAGAAACAATACTAAGGTATATAAATCTAACTGTTAAACTAACACTCTAAATAAAAATTCACTCATTTCTCTAACTCATTTCTTATTAATAGATTGATTGTAGAATATAAAACTATAAATATTTTCAAGAATATATAAAATAATTTGCCACCAAATTATAACTTATAGTAGCAATATGGTGGCAAATCAAACTTTTATTATATTCTATATATTGACAACACTATATTTTTTACAAATTTAATCAATCTCTGACTTAAATGGAGTATCATCAGCCTTTGCTATTCTGTATTCTTTATCAGTTATATAACCAAGTTCATGCATTTTATACAATACAGTCAACTGTCTCTTTTTAGCCTCTCCATGGTCAATATACCTAGCAGGATTATTGGTCATACCTGCAAGCATAGCACATTCAGCTAGGTTTAACTCTCCAACTTTTTTACCAAAATACACTTCAGCTCCTTTTGCAGCTCCATATGCATTTTTTCCTAGGTACATATTATTTAAATAAGCTTCAAGGATTTCATCTTTACTCATAATCTTATTCATCTGCTTTGCATTATACATGTCCCTTATTTTTCTCTTCATAGTTTTATCGTCACTTGTAAGCAGATTTTTTGAAACTTGCATATCTATAGTACTTCCTCCTTGTGTTGTATCTGTAAACACATTATTAAGTACTGACCTAGCTAAAGAAATAACATCTACTCCTTTATGCTTATAAAATCTCTCATCTTCTATGGAAACTATAGCCTGTTTTAAGTCCTTTGGCATTTGTTTTATACTGACAACCTCACTACTTATATATTTAGACTTAATTAATTTCTTAGTAACTTCAGGTGAACCTTTTATAGCTGAAACTGTAAAAATTGCACCTGCAACTGAAAATATAATGAGTGCCACTAGCATAACAGATAATAATGCTCTAGCTATTTTAATTCTCTTTTGCTTTCTTCTTTTTTTACTTTTTAACTTTCTATCTCTTTGCTTGTACTCAACTCTTCGTCTATCTCTTTGACCATAATCTGTATTTAAAGGTCTTACATTATCTCTTGTAAAACTATCTCTTTTTATAATATTTTGTGAATCTACCTTTTCATTCATTCTTTTACTAGAGGCTGTCTGAGAATTTTTATTTTTTTTACTTGTTGAAGTATAAGAATGTTTAGATTTTTTATTACTATCTTTATTATTACTGACTTTTTTACGTCTTATTTTATTATTATCATCATCATTGTAATAACCCATTTTAGTCTCCCTTCTTTATATAAGGTACATTATACATTGTTCCACAAAATAAATCAAAGAACAAAATTGTAAGTTTAAGGGTCAATTTTATAAAGGATATTTTCACTAATTTTCTCTATATTTGCGATTAATATTCATCTTTTATTTTTAAAAATAGCTTTGCAGTTGCTAAAGTGTCACTATCAGCTCTATGAGCATTTATATTCTCTATATTGTAATAAGCACAAGCTGTTTCAAGCTTCTTATTTTTTCCTTTATAACTTTTACATTTTTTTAATAATTCTAGTGTACATATATAATTATTTATTGGCTCTAAGCCGAACTTTTTAAGATAGTAATTTAAAAACTTTAAATCAAATTTTGCATTATGTGCAATTATAGTTCTATCACCTATGTATTTTCTAAATCTAGGTAAAACTAACTCTAAAGACTCCTCTTTTTCTACCATTTCATTACTTATATGTGTCAATTCTGTTATAAATGAAGAAATTATACCCTTAGGTTTTATTAACCTCGAATAGTTTTTTACAATTTCGTCATTTTTTATTTCTGTTACTCCTATCTCTATTATTTCACAACCTTTATATGGATCTAATCCTGTAGTTTCTAAATCTACAACTACATATTCTTTCATATCTCTTCTCCTTATTATCAAATGGATATATTTATATTCTATATTTATACAATATACTAATCAATACTTAATTTTATATGATATATGAAATTTTTACAAATTTTACTAAAGATACAGTATATATTCCATTATAAATAAAGATTATTTTACTATAATAATTAAATTTTTATCTTATTATCACTTAATCTATTTTGATAAACATTATTATTTAATTCTTTATTGTTTAATTCTTTAAAATCTAAGCTTTTACATTGTTCATCATTTTCCCATATTCCTGCCTGCTTATTTCCATCACTTTTATATAATACACCTTTTCCATTTTTTTTATTATCTAAAAAATAGCCCTTATATATATCATTATTTGGATAAGTTAATTTTCCTAGACCATTTTTTAAACCATCTTTAAATTCCCCTGTATATATTGAACCATCTTTATAAGTATATTTACCTATTCCATGCATCTTATCATCTTTCCATAACCCTTCATATCTTTCCTTACTTGAAAAAATATATGTCCCAAATCCATTTTTCTTCCCATCAATAAACTCACCTTTATATAAATCTCCATTATCATATTTGAATACTTTTTCTCCCTTTAATTTCTTATCAATATTCTTATTTTTATCACTATTTCTATCTTGTGTATATGTTTTTTCTCTCCTTGTCTCAATTAAATCTCTATCATAACGAAAACCTTTTTTTGACTTATTTTTTATACTAGTTTTTTTCTTATTAATAAAAACTCTAGCTAATTGAATAAATATAAATGCAGACGATAAACATATAAATACACATACTATTGTTCTAAAATAACTAGTTATATTTTCCATAAAAAATCACCCTTTTATTTTCAAAATTTATTTAAAATACCGATTTAAAATACCTAATATAATATATATTTTTATTAGTTAGCATTTATACTCTTAAGACTATATATTAAGTAAATCTCATTTTAAAAGAATCTCTCTTAAAATAAACTAAGTACAATAAACACAGATAATTAATAGATACATATGAAATATCCTTGAATACTTCATATAAATATTTCTATATAAGGAAATAAAAAAGATGAACGCTAGAAAACAGAGTTCATCTTTTAATAAAAAAATATCTATTTAATAGTAATTAAAAGAAAATACCTATTTACTATTAAACATATTTTTTAAATTTATTTTATCTATTCTTTTATAAGAACCTTTACAACTTCTGATATATACATAGTATGATAATCTTTCTTTGGATACCACTTTTCATCATTTTCTTTAGCATCAAAGTTTTCTGGTGGCATAGTATCATGATATAATTTTTTACAAACCATAATCATATTAGCTTCTTCAAAAGCTACTGTATCGTCTACAAAATATGGTGTAAGTTCTGCTTTTTCTACTTTATTTATATCTCTACCAGAAATAGTACCACAAATATTTAAAGCTTCTCTGTATTTTTCATCAAAAAATGCAACTGTAAATGTGTCATTATTATCTACAAACTCTTTTGTATATCTCTGTGGTCTTATGTAAGTTGTTACAACATTTTTACTCCAATACACTCCAACACCACCCCAGCTTGCAGTCATTGTATTAAATTTGTCTGAGTTTCCTGCTGTTATAAGTAACCACTCTTTACCAATTTTAGTGAATGGATTAAATTGTAGCTCTTCAATTTTTACTTCTTTAAATCCCATAACTTCATCCTACCCTTCATCTTTTAATAAATAAGTTATTTGTTAAAAATTTAAATATATGCACTTTTATAATACAGCTTTTAAGATTATCTTCCATATTCATGTAAATTATAATACAACAAATCAATTACTTTCGCAAGAAGTAGTTTTTATATTTTTCAATCATAAAATGTCAATAAAATATATTAATTATAAAATATATAATACATTTTTTAAATTTAAAATACTATAATATTAAAAATGTAGAAAGCATATATACTTTCTACATTTATTACTATTTTATATATTTTTATAGAAGTTTAATTCCATTTAAATCTAGTTTTATTCAAAAACTATCATAATCATCAAATTTTGTTCTATTAGTTGTAACTTTCTATACTTTATTAATAGCATTTAAATTATTATTCTTATCAATATATATTTTCTCACTCTCTAAATCTTCATCAAACATCTTTATTATATTTTCTATTTCATTTTTGTATTCATCTTCATGTACTCTATAAAGCATTAAATCTTCTAATAAATCTTTTATATCAAAATACACATCTTCTAATAAATAAAAATAACCATCTTCTATATTCTTCAATTTATCTATAGTATCCAATTTTTTATCTATATCTTTTATAACTTCTATGTTTTGTATATTTATATTTATAATTGTCAATAAGTACATTCTCACAGTTTTTATTATCTCAATAGAAAAATCTACAATATCATAATTTCCTTCTTTTTTATAAAGTGATTCTTTAAATTTATCAAAACAATCATTTAAATCTGGATTTATGTTATTAAACGGAGGTCTTATTATATCTAGCATTATTAAAATATTTTGTATATCTACATTATTTGTAATTGCCTCATCTAAAATAAATAAATTATATGCATCATTTAATGGGTCATGTGCATCTCCACTAAACTCTAAATTAGCAAATTCAAGTAAATTTTTTAGTGATATATAGTTCATACATTTTATACCACACTCTATATATTTCTCTTTTATATCCACAAATAACTCTCGAATGTTGTTTACGAACCTTGGATGATTGTTTTTTTTAGAACTTCTCATATCAGTGTTATTGAAACATGTTAAATCTAAATTACCAAAAGTATATATTCCTTCAATCTCAGAAAATATGCCTAACCACTTTTTAAACTTTCTCATGACCTCTTCATAGCTTGGTGCATACTTTAATGCTTCTGAAGATATATGAGTCAACTCTTGTATATGAGGATACAACTGGGCATTACTTACTGGCTTTATTAAAGATTTAAACTTATCAATATTTTTTGTCTTTTCATCATACATAACTGCTCCAATTGCAATTATATCTGAATTTAATATATCTCTCTTTGATTTAGAATTTGGCATATTCATCTCAAAATCTATATATACTCTCTTCAATATAAACACCCTTTCCAATTGTTTATAGTGATTCCTTTAATTACTTTTATTCATAATTTTCTAAGAAAGAATGTTTCTCCCCATCTTTTTGCCACCCTAGTATTGAATCAAGATTTACATTTTCTGCTGCTTTAAATATGGATTTTTCTACATTTTTAAAATTTGGCTCTAAACTTTTTATTAAATCTTTTATCTCATATCTTTTATTTCCAGTTTTTTTAGCAGCAACCATACATGCACAATTTAAAGGCCATATACCACTATTTTGGATAAATCTTATGATATGTTCTTCTCTTATATAATAAAGTGGTCTTATGATTTTTATTCCTTCAAAATTAGTAGAATTAAGCTTAGGAAGCATAGTTTTAAAATTTCCTGCACATAACAAATTAAGCATAGTTGTTTCTATTACATCATCATAATGATGACCTAATGCAAGTTTATTACACCCTAATTCTTCTGCTTTTGAATATAATGCTCCCCTTCTCATTCTTGCACACATATAACATGGATAATCTTTTGCAATTTCATCAGCTATTTCAAATATTCTTGAATCGAATAAATGTATTGGTATATTTAAATACTCACAATTATCTACAAGTAATTGCCTTATATTCGCATGGTATCCAGGGTCCATAGCAATGAATTCAACATCAAAATTAACTTGTCCATGCCTTTTTAATTCTTGAAACATTTTAGCCATAAGAATACTATCTTTTCCTCCAGATATTGCTACAGCTATTTTATCCCCTTCTTCAACTAATTTATAATCTCTTATTGCCTTTATAAATTTAGACCATAAATGTTTTCTATATTTTTTTATAATACTTTTTTCTATATCCCTTAGTGAAAGTCTTTCCTCAAAAGGAACTATAATTTCACAGCCTTTTCCTGATAGCTCACTCATTTAATCACCTCGTATATTTATGTTAATAATATTTTACAAAAAAGTCTACCTACTTCTATAAAATACTATGATTTTTACTTTAATTTTAATAAATACTTTATAGTTTACAATAACACATAAACTTATAATAACATAAATAATGCCTTTCTTTTATTATCTTTTTTATTTTTCTCATTTAATATTTTATTATGAGTAACGATTTTTAAATGGATGAATATTATACACTAGATAGACTTACCTATCTATTTACAACAAGGAGGTTTTCATCTTGGAAAATAAAACTAGAGACATTAAAAAAAATTGTGGTTCATCTTTGGCTAGACCATATGTTAATAATCAAATTTTCACAGAAATGTACTGCCTTTCTGATGCATTAAAATTTGGAACTATATTTCCAGAACTAAATTTATTAGAATCTGAAATGTACAACAAAGAATTATATGCTAAGCCAAAAAAATTAAGAGGAGGTAGAAGATAATGAAAGATTCATCTAGAGCTGAACTTATGAGAAAAATTCAGGAAACATCTTTTGCATGTGTTGATATGAACTTATATTTAGACACTCATCCTGATGATAAAAATGCTATCAACACTTACAATTCATTGTGTAACCAATTTGCACAGGCTAGATATGCTTACGAAAATAAATATGGTCCTTTAACTAACTTTGGGTATGCTCCAAGTAGATGCCCTTGGCAATGGGCTGAGCAACCTTGGCCTTGGGACAGAGAATTTAATTATTAGACATCAAGTATTGGAGGATTGAAAATTCATGTGGATATATCAAAAAACTTTACAACACCCAGTTAATATAAAAACTTGTGACCCAAGAATGGCTAAGTTTCTTATAACTCAGTTTGGCGGACCAAATGGAGAACTTGCTGCATCTTTGAGATATTTAAGTCAAAGATATACAATGCCTACTGGTAATATGCGTGCACTTTTAACAGATATTGGTACAGAAGAACTAGCTCACGTTGAGCTTATATGTACTATGGTTTATCAGTTAACTTCTGATGTGACTCCAGAAGAATTAAAAGCTGCTGGCCTTGGCTCAAACTATGCACAAAATGGATATGGAATTTATCCAACAGATTCAAATGGAGTTCCATTTGATGTAAGACCTATCGCGGTTATGTCAAATCCTGTAACTGATTTACATGAAGATATGGCTGCTGAACAAAAAGCACTTGCAACATATTATCAACTTATAAACTTAACAGATGATGTTGATGTTATAAATGTACTAAAATTCTTAGGTCAAAGAGAAATAATTCACTATCAAAGATTTGGTGAAGCTTTAATGGATGCTTATGACTTAGAAGAATCTCAAAAAATATTCTAAAATTCTTCTTTATATATAAAACTACAACGATTTACTAACTTACTCTTTTAGCTTAAATCCGCTTAAAGATATAAAAAACTATAAAGAACTGTCCATTTTCTATACGCAGATAGAATAAATAAACAACAAAAAGCAGGTACTAAATCAACAGTAATATAGATAGTAATCTACAATACTATTGACATCATACCTGCTTTTATTTTATAAGCAATAAAGAAATATCTATTTGTAAAGTTTTATAATTAAATCTAAATGATTATAAAACTCTTCTTGCATTTACATATCTACTTGAATAGTAACTACTATTTATACTAGATATTGTTACCTTTTTTGATGAACCTGAAGATGCGTGTATCATCTCTCCATTTCCCATATATATTCCAACATGACTTACAGAACCATTATTTGAGCCTTCTGTATCAAAGAATATTAAATCTCCACTTCTAAGGTCTCCTCTATTTACATATGCTCCATACTTACTTTGGTCTCTAGATACTCTTGGTATACTAACTCCAGCAGATTTTTTCATAACATATTGTGTGAATCCAGAACAGTCAAAACTATTTGGACCTTCTGCTCCCCATACATATGGTTTTCCAAGTAGTGTCTTTGCAAAGCTTATTACACTATCAGCTCCCTGACTTGGAGAATTAGTTGAATCAGATGGACTTGAAGTATCAACAGAACCTTTTTCTGCAAGATATTGACTTGATACATATCCTGTTTGGTCATCATGATTTACTTTTGTCCATCCTCCATTTTCAGAAATACTTCCAACTTCAGTACCATAACTTAATGTAGCCACTTTAGAGTGTCCTGTTCCTGGTCCTGTTCTAAGGTTTAATGATTTTGCTGTTACAACTTTTGTATCCTTTACAAGATTACTTGAACTGTTTCCAGAATTTCCACTTGTAGAATCACTTAAGTTAGTTCCTAAATATTTACTTGAAACATAACCTACTCTACCATTAGAACTTATTTTTGACCATCCATTTGACTCAGATATGTATCCAACTTCAGTACCATATCCCAAAGTAGATATTTTAGAACTTCCTGTACTTGGACCTGTTCTAAAATTTAATCCCTTTGCTGTAACAACTTTTGTTGATTTTACTGAAGCATCATTACTTTCATTACTATTTCCTAGGCTATTTATTGATACATAGTTTTCATGTACATAACCTGTATTCCCATTATATTTAACTTTTACCCAAGAACCATCTTTTCCTATGTACTCAACTTTATCACCTTTGTAGAACTTTCCTATAGATGCATTATTTGTACCTGGTCCTTTTCTAAAATTTACTGCATTCCCTGTTATTGTTCTACTTTCTACAGTTGAACTTTCTATTTCAGACTCATTAGCATATGCTAAATTCCCCATTGTAGGCATTATTATCGCGGTAGCCATTATACTGGCTGCTACTCTCTTTTGATTAAAATTCATAACTTTCCACTCATCTCCTCTTTTCTAGTAGATTTATTTTTTATTTCTAACATAAAAGAAATAACTGACACTATTTTTGAATATCAATTATTTCTTTTATATTAATATTATTACAAACTTGTAACTATTTGTCTATAGTAATAATTCTATACCATAAATTACCATAAATATTTTTTAATCATAAAGAGCTTAAAACTCAGTTATATAGCCAATCTATATCTTATTAAATAATTTTATATTTTTTAACTTTTTTGTAACTTTTTAGAATCCTGTTGAACCAAATCCACCTTTTCCTCTTTCAGAATCACTTAATTCTTTAACTTCTTCTATATTAATCTCGTATATAGGTTTTACTACCATTTGAGCAATCTTCATATGTTTTTCAACTTTAAAATCATTTTTTCCATGATTTATTAATATGATTTTAAGCTCTCCTCTATATCCTTCATCAATAGTTCCTGGTGTATTTAACACAGTAATTGAATGTTTTAAAGCAAGTCCACTTCTAGGTCTCACTTGTGCTTCTGTCATAGCAGGAAGTTCTATACATATTCCAGTTTTAATAAGTTTAGTCTCTCCAGAAGGTATTACAACCTCCTCTATAGAATACAAATCCATACCCGCATCACCTTTGTGAGCAAAATTAGGTATTATAGCGTCGTCATTTAATTTTTTTACTTTTAAATTGTACATTTTATATCTCCTTTCAATTTCCTATAAATATTATAACTTAAATTTCAGCCTCTTGAAGTTTTTTATTTTTTTGTGGTAATATAATTATTAGTGTTTTAAAGGAGGATTTTTTATGAAACTTGTACTTGCTGAGAAGCCATCCGTTGCAAAAACTATAGCATCATTTTTAGGTGCAAAGACTAGACAAGATGGTTACTTTGAAGGAAATGATTATATAATTACTTATGCAGTTGGACACTTAGTATCATTATATGATATGAAAGATTATGATAAAGATAAGTATTCTGGCTCTTGGAAAATGAATAATTTTCCATTTGTGCCTGAAAATAAGTTTAAATTCAAAATTGATAGTTCTAAAACTAAACAATTCAATACTGTAAAAAAACTTTTAAACAGAAAAGATGTGGAATATGTAATAAATGCCACTGATAATGACAGAGAGGGAGAACTTATAGCATTTTTAATATTTTTACTTGCAAAAAATAAAAAACCAGTAAAAAGAATCTTGGTAAATGAATGGACTCCAGAAGACATTACAAGGGGTATAAAAAACTTAAAAGATGAAGATGAAATGAGAAATCTTCAAGCTGCTGGATATACAAGACTTATTACTGATTGGCTAATTGGAATAAACTTCACTTCTGTTGCTACATTAAAATATGGAAATGGAAAATTATTAAATATAGGTAGAGTAATTCTTCCAACAGTCAAATTAGTCTATGATAGGGATATGGAAATACTGAATTTTGTTCCCAAAACTTATTATGAGGTAGAGGGTCATTTTAAAGCTGAAAATGGTGAATATAAAGGTAAATATATTAAAGGTAAAGAAAGTAAATTTGATACACTTGAAGATGCAAATAAAATCATAGCTTCAATTACATCTCAAACTGGCAAAATACTAGATAAAAAAGTTACTATGTCAAAAGAGTATGCACCAAAACTTTTTAGTTTAACATCACTTCAAGGATATATAACTTCTAAGTACTCTAATTTTACCTCTGATAAAGTTTTAAATGTCTGTCAATCTCTTTATGAAGGTAATGGTAAGGGTGGGTATATAACTTATCCAAGAACCGATTCTATTTTTTTAGAAGAAAGTTTAGCTTCAAAGGCTTCTCAAACCTTAGAAAAATTAAAAGTTGGTCTTGAATATGAAAATAAAATTAAATTTTCTAAAACAAAAAGGGTCTTTGATTCATCTAAGGTAGATTCGCATAGTGCTATAATTCCTACTTATATAATACCCAAAAATTTATCTAAAGATGAGCAATTGGTTTATGATGCTATAAAAGATAGATTTATAGCAAATTTTATGCCTCCTGCTGAATATGAGAACACAGAAATTAAAACTAAAGTAGATGATTGCACTTTTTTAACAAAAGGAAAAGTACTTAAATCAAAGGGATACCTTGAGGTATATAATAAGGAAGAAAAAAACGATTTACTTCCATTTGTAAACAAAGATGATATTGTTGATGTCTTAGAGATAAAGCCATTAACTAAACAAACAACACCCCCTAAATCATATACTGAAGATACACTTTTAAAAGCTATGAAAAATTGTGGTAAAAATGTACCTGAAGAAGATACAACTGTACTTTCAGGATATTCAATAGGAACATCAGCCACACGTGCCGATGTACTAAAAAAAATAAGTCAGGTTGGCTATGTAAAGAAAAAAGGCAAATCTTACTTTATAACAGACCTTGGAAAAAATTTAGTTGAAATTTTTCCTGTTAAGGACTTATTTGATGTGGACTACACTGGTAAACTTGAAAAAAGTTTAAGTGATATTCAAAAAGGTAAATACACTAGAAAAGAATATCTTACTCATATTATTAGTTTTATATATCAAAATGTTAATATCATAAAACAGGATGCTTCAAAAAATATAAATACAGAGGCTTATACTTTTGATTCAAAAACTAAAAAATTTACTAAGGTAAAAGCAAAAGATTCAAAAAATAGCTCAAAAAAAAGTTTGACTGATTCTGAAAAGGAAATTGCTGTATCAAAGGATACAGATATTAAAAAAGAAAATAAAACTAATAATGAAAATACTTCTCTTGGTAAATGTCCTATTTGTCAAGGTGATGTCCTTGAGTTTGATAAAGGATTTGCTTGTAAAAATCATAAAGAGTGTAAGTTCGTTATTTGGAAAAATGACAAATACTTAAGTCTCTACAAAAAGAAAGTTAATAAAACTATGGTCAAAAATATTTTAAAAAAAGGTGAGACCAAAGTAAAATCTTTAACTTCTAAAAATGGAAATAAATTTGATGCTACATTAAAATACAATAAAAATCCAGATACTGGCTACTTCAACTGGAAAATAGAATTTGAGAATTAAATAATATTCATAAAAGCAGAAATAGCAGTAGTATAATATTAGATATATTATACTACTGCTATTTCTGCTTTGTGTAAAAATTCAACTTTATAATGATAGCTTCTCCTATGTACATTTAAACTAATTTTTTTACTATTTCTGATAGTTTAAGTGTATGTTCATCTAATAAAGTTAGCTCTTCATCAGAAAGATTTGATAGTTTTTTTACTATAGACTCTTTAAGAATAGATTGTACAATATCAAATAATTCAAATGCTTTATCTGTCAATTCAACTCTAAGAACTCTTCTGTCTTTTGGGTCAGGAAATTTATTTACTAAATCATGCTCTACCAATCTATCAATAATTGGTGTCATATTTGATTTTAATATTCCTAAATTAGAAGCTATTTGAGAAATTGATGATGAGTTTGATGTCATAAGATAAAGAATTACCTTTGCATGTGATGGAGCCATTGGACATTCTCCAAAATACTCTTTCATCATATCTGAGTTGTTTTGAAATTTTTTTAACAAATCGTTTTCTTTGAATATATTATTTTGAAGTACAAATAAAAAGTCTAAAAAAGAGTCCGCTATTTTAAGTATATTATCATTATCCATATTTGTAACATCCCTTCAATAAATACTGTAATAAAATATTCATTATCTATTATAGTATAAATTATAAACTATTAATAAATTTAAAACAAGAAAAAGTTATTGACTCATAATAATTATAAATTTATAATCAAATTAGAGAATTATAAAATGCCAAAAAAGGGAAGTTTTTTAATTAGCCTAAAACTAAACTTAAATTATAAGACACTTTAAATTCTACAACAAGCTAGTGTAAAATATAATAGGAGGATATATGAAAAGATATTTAGTAGTTTTTTTAATGTGTAGTTCACTATTCTTAGTTGGATGTGGAAAAACAGATGAACCTGAACCAGAAAAACCTATAGCAGTCTCTGTTCAAAAGGCAGTAGGTGGAGAAATAGAAAATACAAATGCTTTCTCAGGAACTACAAAAGTTAAAGATGAGACATCAGTTACTGCTCAAACTGCTGGCACAGTTCAAGAAGTTTATGTAAAACTTGGGCAAAATGTAAGAAAAGGTGATGATTTATTGAGTATAACCAGTGAAGATCTAGAAAACAGTGTAAAACAGTCTAAAGCATCACTGGATTTAGCAAAAGCAAGTTATGCAAGTGCCACTGGAGGTGCATTAGAAGCTCAAGTAAATCAAGCAAAAACAGCTCTTGATAGCGCAAAACTTCAATATGATGAATCCCAAAGAAATTATGACAATAATAAGGTTCTTTATGAGCAGGAAGTAATTAGTTTAGACCAATTCAAAAAAATAGAAGTTGCTTTAGAGCAATCAAAACAACAACTAGATTCTGCACAAAGGGCATACAATACAGCAACTTCAAAAAGTATACCTCAAGCTAAATCACTTGCTAAAAAACAACTTGACCAAGCTCAAGTATCATATAATTTAGCAATGAGTAACTTAGATAAGTTGACATTAAAAGCTCCAGTAGATGGAACAATCACAGCCAAAAACTTTGACTCAAAAGAGATGATAACACAATCACAACCAGCTTTTGTTATTTCTAATCCTAATATATTAGAAGTAGACTTAAATGTAGCAGAAGCAGATATAGCTAAATTTAAAAAAGATGGCAATGTAGATGTTGTCATTGAAGATCAAAGAGTTTTAGGAAAGATAGATTATGTTCCCTCAGTAGTTGACCCTCAGACATCTTTATATCCTGTTAAAATACTTGTTACTAATACTAACAACAAATTTAAGGCAGGAATGTCTGCACAAGTAAACTTAAGTGTTGAAAAAGAAAATGGAGCTGTTACAGTACCTAAAAAAGCAATATTTGAAGAAAATGGAAAAAAATATGTATACATAGCAACTAAGGATAACATAGCAAAGAAAACATTAGTTCAAACTGGAATTGTAACAGAGGATAAAATAGCAATCAAAAGTGGTGTAAGTGAAAAAGATACAGTGGTTATTGGAGGGATAAGTCTTATTTCTGATGGAACTAAGATATTTCCTGTAGAAAAGGAGAAATAGTATTATGAATTTAACACATACTTCCGTTAAGCGTCCTCTCACAATCATAATGGTCTTCTTAGTTTTAATAGTTTTTGGTGGTATTGGATATAAAAAAATGTCAATAAATCTAATGCCTGATATAGAAATACCTGTTGTAATGGTTATGACTACTTGGACAGGTGCAGGTCCTCAGGACGTTGATGAACAAGTTAGCCAAAAAGTTGATGAAAGTTTATCAGCTGTTTCAAATGTAAACTCTACTATATCAAGTTCACAAGAAAGTGTTTCTATGGTCGTAGCTCAATTTGAATTTGGAACCAACTTGGATGAAATAATGAACGATGTTAGGTCTAAAGTAGATGCATTACAAACTAGCTTGCCAGATGATGCAGCTAAGCCAACAGTACTAAAATTAGATATGAATGCACAAGCTATAGGTCAGCTTGTTATATCTGGTGGAAACAATAATGCACAAGCACTAAGAAAATACGCTGAAGATGTAATTCAGCCTAAAATAGAATCTATAGATGGTACTACATCAGCAGACATTAAAGGTGGAGAAAAAGCTCAAGTTAATGTAATAGCTGACCCATCAGTTCTTTCAAATTATGGAGTTAGTTTGTCAACTATAAAAGGTATTTTATCATCTAGTAATAAAACATTCCCTTATGGTTCAATTACTCAAGGTGAGGATAAGATAGTCTTAAGATCAATTGATAAATTAGAATCTTTAGATGATATAAAACAGATTCAAATTCCTGTAAAAGGAGGAAACACAGTTAACTTAGATACTCTTTGTAGTGTAGATTATGGATTTGCAGACAAAGATAGTATTTATAGATACAATGGAAAAAGCAGTTTAGTAATAGATATTTCTAAGCAACAAGATGCAAATACTGTAAAAGTTATGCAAGATGCATATAAATATGTAGATGAATTGAATAAAGAAAACCCACAATTTAAAATTAAAATTGCTAATGATACAAGTGCTTACATAAGCGAATCAATAAACAGTGTAATGAGCAATTTACTTATAAGTGCAGTTATTGCGTTTATAGTAATCTTTGCTTTCTTAAAAAGCGTAAGGGCTTCATTAGTTGTTGCAGTTGCAATACCAATTTCTATAATAGGAGCAATAGCTGTTCTCTATTTTACAGGTGAAAGTTTAAACCTTATCACTGCAAGTTCATTGGTAATTTCAGTTGGTATGGTTGTTGATAATGCTACAGTTGTAATTGAAAACATATTTAAATACAGGAAAAGTGGCCGTTTGAGTATTGATGATTGTGCTATTGAAGGTACAAGAACTGTTACCAATGCAATATTAGCATCAACATTGACCACTATAGCTATCTTCTTACCTATTATGTTTACAGAAGGTATAGCCAAAATAACATTTGGGGCTTTAGGTAAAACACTTATAGCTTCCCTAGCCTTCTCTTTTATAGGCGCAATTACTCTTGTTCCTAGTGTATTTGCAAAACTAAGTAGAGGTAAAAGTAGTGAAAAAATGAAGGAAAAAGATAGCCCTATATTTGATAAGGTAAGTGAAGGATATAAAAGATTACTAAGTGTATGTTTAAGACATCAGAAATTAGTAGTAATATCAAGTTTACTTATATTTGTAGCTTCTCTATTTGGAATGAGCTTTATAGGTATGGACTTTATGCCTGCAGCAGATAAAGGAGAATTGGCTATTTCTATAGAACTTCCAAAGGGTCTTAGCTTAGAGGCTAATGATTATTATGTGTCTATGACAGAGAAAAAAGTTTCAGATATTCCAGAAGTCAAGACATTAATAACAAGTTTGACATCAGACTCAAATAATAATGGTGCAAATATAGCAATTGAATTGGAATCTCAAAAAAATAGAAAGAGAACTACTGATGAAATAGAAAAAGAAATAATTGATAGAGTTGCTACTGTTCCAGATTGTAAAATAAATGTAAGTCAAAATAGTAGTGTTATGGGCGGAACTTCAGGAGCAGACTTCACATTAGAGATGAAGGGCCCTGATTTGGATGTATTAAAGATATTAGGAAAAGAAGTTGAAAAAGAATTCAGTTCTATAAAAGGATTTAGAAATGTAGAGACTTCTCTTGCCGATACAACACAAGAAGCTCAATTTACAATAGACAAACATAGGGCTCAAGAATACGGTGTAAATACAGCAGAAATTGCAGGATTATTACGTACTGCAATAAATGGTGATTCAGTCACTACTGCCACTATTGATGACTATAAAGTCGATGTAAATCTAAAGTTCAAAGCAGATAGTATTGACAATTTAGAAGATATAAAACAGTTAAAAGTAAATTCTGCAACTGGAAATGAAGTCCCTCTTGGAGCTTTCTCAGACATAAAAATGGTAGATGGTTTACAGTCTATATCAAGAACTGATGGTGATTTTTCTGTAAATATAACTGCAACACTTGATAATTTAGATGCTGGTACCGCTACAAAATTAGCATTAGAAAAAACTAACAAGATGCTAATCCCTAAAGACTACTCTATTGGTGTTGGTGGAGAAACAGAAATGATGAATGAATCTATGGCCAGTCTTGGATTCTCAATGGTTATAGCCATAGCACTTGTTTATATGGTAATGGTAGCCCAATTTGAATCATTTAGTAAACCATTTATAATAATGTTCTGTGTTCCATTTGCATTTGTTGGAGTTGTACTTTCTCTTTTGGTAACTGGTCAAAGTTTAAGTACTGTAGGTATGTTAGGTATAATCTTACTTATTGGTATCGTTGTTAACAATGGTATAGTTCTTATTGACTACATAGAGCAACTTAGAAAAGCAAATCGTAACAATGATTTAATTGGATTGGTTTCAATTGGTTGTGCTGCAAGACTAAGACCCGTTTTAATGACAACAGCAACGACAATCTTAGGTATGTTACCAACAGCATTATCTCTTGGTGAAGGTGGAGAAACAATGCAACCACTAGCCGTAGTTAT
This sequence comes from Clostridioides sp. ZZV14-6150, assembly GCF_020657875.1. Lineage (NCBI taxonomy): Bacteria > Bacillati > Bacillota > Clostridia > Peptostreptococcales > Peptostreptococcaceae > Clostridioides > Clostridioides sp. ZZV14-6150. Next base: position 225,289 of record NZ_JAGWDA010000001.1, read on the forward strand.
AATGGGTGGTCTTACTGTATCTACACTAATAACCCTAGTACTTATCCCTACTATATATTTAATATTTGATAAGTGGGAAAATAAGTTTTCAGATAAGATGCCTAAAATATTTGGTAAAATAACAGATAAAATAGGAGATGTAAAAGGAAAGATATTCAAAAAACCAAAATTAAAAGCTAAAATTTAAATATAAATGGAGGGCGATTGTATTGAATAAAAAAGTTAGTAAAATAATTGCAATTGGATGTGGTGTTGGTATAATAACAGCTAATTTAATGCCAGCCTATGCAAATGATAATACTTCTTCTATAAATAAAGTTGATAATGCTACCTTAAGTGACTCGACTAAAAGAACAGCTGAAAAAGAACTTTTAACTGCTAGAGATGCTGTTAGTGCTGCACTTAAAAATAGCGAAAAATTAAAGATGAAATCAGAAGAAATAAAAATGTTAAAAGAAAAACTAGAAGTACAGGATGAATTTGATAGTTTTACTGGAAGCGATAACTCATTTCCATATGACCAAATTGGACTTCTTAAAAATCAAAGCGAACAGGCCAAATATTTTATGGAAGACCAAATAGCTAATGATATTACTAATAAGTACAATGACTTAGTCTCAAGAGAAAATGAGTTAGATAAAATAAAAAATAATCTTGAGATAAAAGCTAAAGAAATTAAAGATATGAAACTAAAAAAGGATTTAGGTCTAGTGACATCATTAGAAACTGAATCAGCTGAGCTTGAACTTCAGACATTGCAAAATAATCAAAAAGCTAAACTTCAAGAACTAAAAAACAATCAAGATTATTTTAAGTTGTTGACTAATATAAATTTAGACAACTATCAATTAGATAAAGAATACCGTTTTGAGTCTTTTAGAGTGGGTGGTTCAGTTGATTCATACATGGAAGGTAAGGTTAATGAATACTTAAAGTATGACCAATTGATTTTAGAACGTACAGAAGAAAGTTTTAATGATGATGATGAAAATAAGGCAGATTTACCAGATAGACCTAACCTTACAAGACCAGTTGCTCCTACAAAACCAGAACAAGGTAGTCTAACTGATGATGAATATAAGGTTCTTATGGAGAAATATGCAAAAGATTTAGAGCAATATAAAATAGATGTTGCTGAGTATAACAACGAAAGACAGACTTATGCTGCTGGACTTACTACATATGCAAATTATCTTCAACAAAAATATAATACTGAAAATGGCTTAGTTACACTAGAGGATAGTAAAAAAGCTCTAAAAAAAGGCTTGATTGATAGCTATGCACAATTACTTGCTTTAGAAGATACAATTGGAACAACTAAAAAACAGCTTGAATTATCGGAAAAACAATTAAAAAATACTAAGTTAAGATATGATTTAGGATTGATTACTCTAACTGACTATAAAAAACAAGTAGTAAGCAATGAAGATGCCAAAAATAGCTATGATACACTTATTGTAAACTACAATTCATTAAAAAATGGTATAGAAAAACCTTGGATACTTAGTGATGGAAGTAAAAAGTAATACTGTTGTATAGAAACATTTATTTACTAAAATAAATTTGCTCAATAAAATAGAAAAAGAGTTGGCTTATTATTAGTTCAACTCTTTTTCTATTTACTAAAATATCATTGATTCTAAGAACACATATATTCTTCACCACAAAATAAAGTCTAAAGCTGAATTTAATTACTTTTTATCAAATGTTTCATCTATTTTACATCTGACCATGTTAACAAATTCTGAAATATTATATCCTTTCAGCTTACATCCACATTTAGGACAATAGTCTAACTTCCTAGATACTAATGCTCTACAGCTAGGTTCTGGGCATCTCATTTTAAGACTCTCTTCTACTACTTTAAATCCACATCGTGGGCATATACTACCTGGACGTGATGATACTTCTTTTCCACATTTAGGACACTTTGTCAACTTTATCCCCTCCAGTAAACTCAATTTAATTATTAGTTGAAATTTCTCTCTTACAATAATATATGCAACATAATTAAATAACGTTTCACCTACTATAATATAAATTATATTTTTTATAATAATATAAAATAAAAATCCCCTATACTCAATTTACAAATACTCTATTTGATACATTGATGTATAGGGGATATAATATTTTAGTTTAATTATATATATTTATAATATATTATTATCTAGGATTTTTTATAGATGCTTGAGCTGCTGCAAGTCTAGCAATTGGCACTCTAAATGGTGAACAAGATACATAGTTAAGTCCTACACTATAACAGAACTCCACTGAAGATGGTTCTCCACCATGCTCTCCACATATTCCTAGTTTTAATTCTGGTTTAACTTCTCTACCTAATTTAGCTCCCATCTTAACTAACTTACCAACACCATTTTGGTCTAGTACTTGGAATGGGTCTTTTTCTAATATTTCTTCATCTACATATTGGCCTAAGAATTTACCAGCATCATCTCTTGAATATCCAAATGCCATTTGAGTTAAGTCGTTAGTACCAAAACTGAAGAAGTCTGCTTCTTGTGCTATTTCATCAGCTGTTAAACAAGCTCTAGGTATTTCTATCATAGTACCTACAGTATAAGGAACTTCTACTCCTTCTTCTTTTATTATAGCATCAACAGTTTCCACTATCATTTTTCTTATTATCTTTAACTCATTTACTTCTCCAACTAATGGAACCATTATTTCTGGAGATACTTTAACACCTGCTCTTATTGCTTCTATAGCACCTTGTATTATTGCCTTAGATTGCATTACACATATTTCAGGATAAGTTATTGCCAGTCTACATCCTCTGTGTCCAAGCATTGGGTTAAATTCATCTAAATCAACTATTCTCTTCTTAATATCACTTACTTTTATTCCCATAGATTTTGAAAGCTCTTCTATAGTTTCATCATCATGAGGTAAGAATTCATGTAGTGGTGGGTCTAGTAATCTTATATTAACTGGCTTTCCATCCATAACTTTGAATAACTCTACAAAATCTTCTCTTTGCATTGGTAATATTTTTTCAAGAGCTTTTTCTCTTTGCTCTACTGTATTAGATAATATCATTTCCCTAACTGCTGGTAATCTGTCTTCATCAAAGAACATATGCTCAGTTCTACATAAACCTATACCTTCAGCACCAAATTCTATAGCTGCACGAGCATCTCTAGGATTATCTGCGTTAGTTCTAACCATCATACATTTATGCTTATCTACCCATTGCATTAGTTTTTCAAAGTTTCCAGTTAAAGAAACTTCTGTTTTCTTAACATCTCCTAAGTAAACATTTCCTGTAGAACCATCTATAGAAATGTACTCTCCTTCTTTTATAACTATATCATCAAGAGCTCTTACTTCTTTGTTAAACTCATCAACTTTTATTTCTCCACATCCAGCAACACAACATTTACCCATACCTCTAGCAACAACTGCTGCATGTGATGTCATTCCACCTCTAGCTGTAAGAATTCCTTCAGCCTTAACCATACCTTCTATATCTTCTGGAGATGTTTCTAGTCTAACTAAAACTACTTTTTCTCCCTTTTCATTTGCTTTTACTACATCATCAGCATTGAAGTAAACTCTACCACTTGCTGCACCTGGTGATGCTGGTAAACCTTTTGCTATAACTTTAGCTTCTTTTAAAGCTTTATCTTCAAATTTTGGATGTAATAACTGGTCTAATTGATTAGGCTCAATTCTCATTATAGCTTCTTTTTCATCTATTATTCCAGCTTCAACTAAATCAACTACTACATTTATTGCTGCTGCTGCTGTTCTTTTACCATTTCTAGTTTGTAATATATATAATCTTTCATTTTCTATAGTAAACTCTATATCTTGCATATCTTTATAGTGACCTTCAAGTATATGAGTAATTTTTACGAATTCATCAAATACAGCTGGCATTACTTCAGCAAGAGTTGATATATTTTGAGGAGTTCTTATACCTGCAACAACATCTTCACCTTGAGCATTCATTAAGAATTCACCAAACAATTTATTTTCTCCTGTAGCTGGATTTCTAGTAAATGCAACACCTGTACCACTAGTTTCTCCCATATTACCAAATACCATTGATTGAATATTTACTGCTGTTCCTAAATTATGAGCTATATCATTCAATCTACGGTATACGATTGCACGAGGGTTATTCCATGATCTAAACACTGCCTCTATAGCAAGCATTAATTGCTCTTTTGGGTCTTGTGGAAAATCACTTTTTATTTCTTTTTTGTATATTGCCTTAAATTCTTTTACTATTTCTTTTAAGTCATCAGTTGTAAGTTCTGTATCAACTGTGTATCCTTTTGCCTCTTTTACTCTATCTAGTACATTTTCAAATTTGTATTTTGGCACTTCCATAGCAACATCAGAAAACATTTGTATGAATCTTCTGTAACTATCATATGCAAATCTTTCATTTTGTGTAGCTTCTGCTAGACCAATGACACTATTGTCATTAAGACCTAAGTTAAGTATTGTATCCATCATTCCTGGCATAGAGAATACTGCACCAGAACGAACTGATACTAATAGTGGGTTCTTATTACATCCTAATGTTTTGTTTAAATCTTTTTCTAAAGTAGCTAAATGTGCTTCTATTTCTTTTATTATTTCTGCTCTTATACTTTCATTATTAACATAGTAGTCATTACATGCCTCTGTTGTTATAGTGAACCCAGGAGGGACAGGTAAGCCTATCTTAGTCATTTCTGCTAAATTGGCACCTTTACCTCCTAGTAAAGATTTCATGTCTTTGCTTCCTTCACCAAAACTATAAACATACTTAGTTTCCATTGTTAAATCCCCCATTAATCTTTTTTATTTTAATTTATATCATTTTTATTATTAGACATTTTATTAAATTTCTATTTCTTTATATATTTTTAGACCATTTTCTTTCATTATGTCTAAAATTATACCTGCAGTTTCTTCAATTGCTTTATTTGAAACATTTATTACTGGGCATCCAATTTTCTTCATTATCTCTTCTGAATAGTCTAACTCTTGAAGTATTCTTTCTAAGTTAGCATAATTAGCTTTACTAGATAGCCCTAAAGCTTTTAATCTTTGAGTTCTTATTTCATTCAACTTTTCAGGTGAATTAGTAAGACCTATTATCTTCTTAGTTTCTATTTCAAATACTTCTTTAGGAATTGGTATTTCTGGAACTAATGGTACATTAGCTACTTTTATATTTTTATTAGCTAAATACATACTTAAAGGGGTTTTAGATGTTCTTGATATTCCCACTAAAATTATGTCTGCTTGAAGAACTCCTCTAGGGTCCTTTCCATCATCATATTTTACTGCAAATTCTATAGCCTCAACTCTCTTAAAGTAAGATTCATCTAATTTTCTGATTATACCAGCTTCTCTTTTAGGTTTTCTTCCAGTTCTTTTACTTATTTCTCTTAATATATCAGTCATCAAGTCTATACAACTAAGACCTTCTCTTTCGCAATATCTTTCAACAATACTGCATAATTCTTCATCAACTAATGTATATACAATCAAAGCGTTTTCAGCTTTTGCATTTTCTAACGTTTCAAGTAATACTCCCTTATTAATCATATATGGAAATCTTTTTATTTCATAAGTTTCATTTACATAAAATTGTGACATACATGCTTTTGCAACTTGTTGTGCAGTCTCCCCTACTGAGTCTGATACTGCATATATAATTAGGTTTTTCACCAGCATACCTCCTTAATTGTCAACTATTTCTAAAAATAGCTTAGTTATGTTGGTTTTTGATATTCTCCCAACAACCTTCATATGATTTTTGTCTTCTTCTTTATATTCAACAATTGGAATCGAATCTACTTCATGTTCTATTATTTTTTTTGAAGCCAATAAAACACTCGCTCCCTTATTCAAAGTAACTACGTTTGGGGTTCTTGTCATTATCATACCTATTGGCATCTTATTTATATCAGAACCTCCTATAGTTGCTTTTAATAAGTCCTTTCTAGAGACAACTCCACATAATTCTTCATTTTCATCTATAATAACTATACTCCCTACATCAGATAAAAACATAGTGACTATTACATCATATATACTTTCATCTTTCTTAGCTAGTACAGGCATGCTCATTATATCTTCTACTGTTTTTTCTTTTATACTTTTACCAATTAGATTAATTTCACTAACTCCTGAATAAAAATATCCAACTTTTGGTCTTGCATCTAGTATTCCTGTCATTGTTAATATAGCTAAATCAGATCTAAGTGTAGCACGAGTCACATTCAAGCTGGAGGCAATACTTTCACTCGTTATTGGTTCATTTTCCTTAACTATATCTATTATTTTTAGTTGTCTTTCATTAAGCTGAATAATAATCACCTTCTTTCATTGTGCTATACTTTTTATCTTTTTGTATCTTATATAGTATATTATATAACTATATATACCATTCTGTAAACAGATTTTTTACTGAATACGATATATTTTTTACTAAGTTCTTTTGCTTAAAGATATTTATTATATATTAATGGGGGATATTTCTTTAATTAATAGAACTATATTAGTATTACAGTTAATATTATAATACATAATTGGCTAATTTAATTCATTTTATATTAAAATTTTTAATTATATTGTCTTAAATATGAATATAAAATTGCAGAATTAATTTAAATTAAACCTACTAGTAAGATTTGCAACTGTAAACAAACTATAAAATAAGATTTAGTAAAACACCCTCTCAAAAAATATAAAAAAATTTAAAAGGGCTGATTTTAAAATAACCATCAACCCTCTTTTAAATAACATCATCTATATTATATTATTCTGCAATAAATTTTATCCAAATATTTTTTCTTGTAATTGTCTTAAATGATATAAAGTAGTATCTTTTTCTATCTCTACCATATCATATGTTATAACTTCACCCTTTTTAATATCTTTAATAACCTTAGTCTTTTTACTAATTAAACCAATAGGCACAGCATTCATTTCTTTTGCAACATCATATTTTTCTATAGTACCATAGCATGTATATGCACCATATCCATCCATATACTCACCTTTTTTCAAGTCTTTCTTAGCTATAGTCATAACTTCTGCAACTAATCCAGCTTTAGGCACTATTGTAGCCTTATGCTCTAAAACTGCCATTGCTGCTGATAAAGGAGTTTCTAAACTGCATAAATGATATGGTCTATATAATATGTAATTAGGTCCATCACCCATACTTAAGTATTTTAATTCATCATTAACTGCTTTTAATTTATGAGCAACTACAACGAAAACACCAGGTGCTATACCATTTACAAAATCAACTACACCATAATTATCTAATACTCCACCCTCGCTCTTTAATGCATATTTCTTAGGTACTTCATTAACTGTAGCTTCAATACCATGTCCACCTCTTACATCAGGTACAAATCCAGTTGCATTACACATTAAAGCCATTTCTACCATTGTTTTAGTACCTTCTTTAAAAGAAGCTATCATATGAGGTGAAGCTCCTTTTCTTTCTGCTTCTTCTTTAACAGTATCAGGATTACAGTCTAAATCTAATTTATTGTTTTTACCTTTACCTACTACTCTAACTTCAAATCCCATTGCATCTGCAAAATTAAATAGACCCATTACTGCCCCTGGTTCATCTCCTGCAGAACCTGTAAATATTACTCCTGCGTCATCTGCTAATTTTTTAAGTATTGGCCCAACAACACAATCAGTTTCAGCGTTTAACATTACTATGTGTTTTTTATTTAAAATAGCATTTAGTGCTATTTCTGCACCAATTGCAATACCTCCTGTTGCATCTATAACTACATCTATTGACTTTGTTTTACAAGCTACAAGAAAGTCATTACATGTTAATACTTTTCCTTCTTGTAATTTTAATTCTGCATCTGTTTCATTTGTTACATTATCTATAATTTCTTCTTCTATACCTGCATCAGTAAATGCTTTACGAGCTAATTCTAGATTTATATCTACAACAATAGATGCTTCCATTCCTTTCATATTTGCCATTTGACTTACCATTCCATTACCCATATGACCAGCACCTATAAGAGCTACTTTTATTTTTTTACCTTCTTCTTCTAACTTTGCAAGTTTTCTGTTTAAATCTAACATATCAATTCCTCCTGTTATAATAATTTTATTTTTTCAAATTAATAAATAGTTATTAAATCTCCAATCTTTATATCTGGTTTTCCAATTTCTACATGTATTTCTCCAGGTAAATTTACTTTATCTTCTCCATCAAATTTAATTGTACAGTGACCAATTTCTCTAAGAGTATTTTGAGCAATATCACCAACTGAAACTATACAATAATCTCGATTTCCTATTGTAAGTGTATCCCCTATTTCAACATCACTTTTTAATGTTGATATTGAATGAATTACAGATATATCTTTCAAATCTTCATCATTAATAGTTTCATTGTATATAATAAGACAGTTGCTTTCATTTATTAATTCTTCAACTAAACTGCCTATCCCACTTATCTTAACTTCATATTTCATGATATCCCTCCTGATAATTTATATTAGATTAATTAAAAGAAATATTTATTTTTTCTTTTATAAATTTTATAGCTTGTACAATACTTTCTTCATCTTTAAATTTTTGCTCTGCACTATATATATCTAATCCTTTTATATCTTCAATCTCTTTAAACTTAGCCATTACTGTGCGACCTTTTAAAATTTCTCCACACTTTATAAATCCCTCTGAATCTGAAGATATAATAGCTATACTTCCTTTAGAAAAATAACTTTTCTTTTTTCCTGTAGACACTATATCGCCCATTTTTTTAGCTTTATTTAAAGCTTTGAAATATAGTTTATTTTGTTTCATTACAAATAAAGTATTTAAAACATAAACAACAAATAAAATTATAAGTAGTTTCATATTTACACACCTTTCATAAATTAATTTGTTTTTTAAATCCTATACAAAACCTATATAATATTCTCAATCAATACTTTTTTAAATTCTACAAAGCTTCTACATTTACTTATCTTATTTGTTAATTTTACATTTTGTCCTATTTTTAAAACTTCTTCATAAATCTTTACCAATAAATCTGAATCCACCTTGTCCTCACATGGAAACATCGTCATAAGTATTATTTTTATACTTCTATTTGCATAAACTATTGGCTCTTCTAAAATCCCAACTGCCATTAAAAATTTATCTGACTTTTCATTTACAGCATGAGGAAATAACAAACCTTTATCAAAAACTGTAGGAGATTTTTCTTCTCTTTTGATTATATTTTTTCTAAAATTATCATCAATACATCCTAAATCCATAAGATTGTCCATCATTTTCTCTAAGGAAGCAAGTATCGTTTTTTCATTTAATATCATAAAGTTATTTTCATTTAATAAATTATTTATTAGTAAATTTGGAGAATCAGTAGTATCTATGTTGCCTTCTCTTAGGCATAATACTGTTTTTAATTCTTCCCTCAATTTATTTTCATCAAATATTGTATTGATTTTTAATACTATTGTATTTATATTTGATGTATCTAAATCAATAGTTGTAAAAACTATATCGTATTCATCTAAATTAATATTTCTCAAGTTAAAACTTGAAAGAGTATCAATTTTAGGATTATTTCCTATCAACTTTTCAACTCTTATTTTTAATAGTTTTGCTGTTCCAAGACCTGTCCCACATATAATTGCTATTTTCTTAATTGAATAAAATCTACTACTATTTCTTTCTAAATATCCACTGAAATGAATTGCTATATAACCAATTTCATCCTCTGAGACTTCTAGATTATATTTTTTCTCTATTACTTTTCCTGCTATTTGTGCCAGCTTAAATGGAAGTATATAGTTTTGTTTGATTTCTTCTAACAAGACATTTTTTAATTTTATATTAAATAATAGCCTATTTAGTGTAAAACTAAGATGATATCCAAGTCCTACCCTTAATTCATCCTCATTTATAAAAATACCCATATCAACATATATCTGATTAAATATGCTTTCCATTAAATCATCAATATTTTTATTAATTCTACTACTATTTAAAGCGCATTCTGATGCTGGTGCATTTCCACTTACTAATGGTATAGTTAAATAAATAATTTCTTCATCATTTAAAATATGTTCAAATTTTTCTGATAAAATATTCTTTATTTCCCTAGCAATAAGATACTCATCATATGACTTAAGTAAATCAAATTTTACATCGTACTCTTTTATTATCTTCTGTTCTTTTACTCTATACATTAAAACTACTATATAATTAAAAATTTCTCTGAGCATTTCATCTGTAACATAAAAATTATTATTTTTAAATAAAGTCAATAATTCTTCTTCTAAATTTACAATTTCTTCTTTTTTAATACATTTAAAGTACTTAGAATTATTTAAATCTTTTCTTGAGTCTTTATACAACTGATTTAATATAAGTAACCTAATATCAAGTTCACTGCCATGTAATTTCATTCCTGTATTTTGCTTTTTTACTAAATTCAAATTATAAGAATTTAATACCTTTTCTACATATTGAAAGTCATTTACCAAGGTAGTTCTTCCTATACACATCTCATCTGCTAGACTATCCAGTGTAATAAATCCATCTAGTTCTATCAAATAATTTAGTATAAACTCTGCCCTATCTTCCTTTGAATTTAATGAAAATACACTTTTTTTATTCACATCAATAATCTTATTGAGTATTCGCTTATCTTTTATCTCTAATTTATAGCCTTGACCTTTTATATATTTTATTATTGCTATGTCACTTCCTAAATCTTTATTCAATTGCTTTATATATGTTCTTACACTTCTAGTTGTAACATTCAATTCGTCTGCTATTGAATTAATACTTACAAACTCTTTTTTACTACACATAATCAATATCTTAAATATTTTGCGGTCAATAGAAGGAATTTTCTCAGTTACATTCATTTTGTATCTCCTCCTTGATTTCATTCTAGTACAAACTTGAAACCAAATTAATACATAAAATTTCACTTTGCTAGAGGAAAATTTAGTATTAATCTAAATCAATAATCACTCCTAATTAATAATACAAAAGCTAGTCTTTCATTAACTAAAATTTTGACTAGCTTAAGTTTGTATTTACAATTTTATTAATCAAGTTTAAATCTTATAGTAATGTTAAATACTATCTCAATGCAAATACTGCGACTCCATACGCAATAATGACAGATATTGGCCCAGTTATTAAACGAGAGTAAAATAATGCTGGTACACCATATTCCACGGTTTCTGGTTCTGCTTCTCCTAAACTTAATCCTACTGGGACAAAGTCACAACCAGCTTGCCCATTTATTGCAAATAAAGCAGGAAGTGCTAAATATGCTGGTATTGCACCAAGACCAATTTGTGTTCCTACAAGAGTACCTACTACCTGTGCTATAACTGCTCCAGGGCCTAATATAGGTGATAAAAATGGAAGTGTACAAATTATTGATATAACTAACAAGCCACCAATATTTCCTGCAAGTGGTGATATTACCTTTGCAATCCAATCACCTAACCCAGATGCCAATATAATTCCCATAAGCATACTTACAAATGCCATAAATGGTATTACGTTATTCATTATCATTTGGATAGTATCTCTACCTGCATCATAAAACTTTGATACTACCTGTCCTGCTCCTTGTCCAATAGAAAGTATTATGTTTTTCTTCGCATATTCTTCTTGAGCTTTTGATTTTACTTCATTATAATTATCAGGCTTTCTAATAGAGCTTTGGCTTTCATTTTTATTTTCTTGAGATTTTTTTGGTGTTTCTTCCCCATCTACAATACTTATGCAATTAGTATTAACATCTGATACATAGTATTCTTCAGTTATAAATTTTGCTAAAGGGCCTGTTTTTCCCACTGGATTTACATTAATTGTAGGTATTTTCTTCTTTGGATAAACCCCACATCTTGCTGTTCCCCCACAATCAATAATAACTACTGCCACCTCTTCATCAGGAATTCCAGTTTTAAATCCATCTATAACCTCACAATCCAATAATTCTTTTATTTTTAATGTCACTTCATGAATACCACCAGCAGTCATTGACAATATTTTATTTCTAGTTGCTTCTTTTTTTATGTACAAAGGTCCTCCCCAACCAGAAGTTCCCTTTTCTATTTTTAATATTCTATTTTCATCCATTTTAAATCCCTCCTAAGCCTTATTTGTTACTTTATTTTTTCTTGTTAAAAATGCATACATTTTTTCTGTTACTACACCTCTTATAAAAATCACAATTAGACCAACTATAAAATACCATAATGCTAATGTAGTTGTTTCCTTACCTAATGTAGTTAAACCTGCTGAAATACCTAGCCATACAAAAAGTTCTCCTGCATTTGCATGTGGGAAAAGTCCTGTAATTGGATGTACAAATGAAACAGCTGCATCATAAAATCCTGCTTTATGTTCCTCTTTTAGAAATCTACCAAATGTATAACACATAGGATTTCCTAAGAAAAATACTGACACTAATGGAAGTAAAGTATACCTTGTAAAAGCATTTCTTCCAAGTTTAGAAGCCCATTTATTTACTCTTTCTTCACCAACTATTTTAATCAATGAGTTAATAGCTACCATTAAAACAATTAAGGTTGGAAGAGTGCCTGAAATAAGACCTACAAATTGTTCTCCTCCCTTTTGAAATAAACCAATAAACCACTCTGCACCTTTACTTAGACCTGTAATAACGTTTTCCATAAGATTATAACCTCCCTATAATTTCTTTAAATTTTTAATTTGATTAACCAGCTTTAATTCTACAAATTACATTCTTTTTCTGTAAGATATACTATTATTATAAATGTTTTTGTTTGATTAATATCATTTTAATATAATATTTTTGATAAATTAATACATCTTTTTTCAACTTTGCAAAGGAAAAAGTTGTACTAATTAGAATTTTCAGAAATATACAAATTTTATTTCGACTATATTTTAAATTTTTCTTAAAAATTTAAGAACTTGTTTTTATTTATTTTATTATCAAAATCGTCTATAGCTGATATAAATAAAAAAATAGATGCCCTTTTCTGAGCATCTATTTTCTATTTCAATTTATTTTTAGTTTTATTTACAGTTATTTTATAGGTATACAAATATCAATCTGTGAATCTACATTATCAGGTCCTAAAAATCTTTCATCATATATTTCGAAATCATCTCTTATATCAATTTCTTCCTTTGTGCTTAAGAACCAAGTTCCCCATATATATTCATAAGTTTTATCTAGCTTGTCCAAGCTACCAGTATGAGTGAATACAGCGTATTTTCCTCCATCAATATTTTTTGAAACAAATAAACTTGGTATACTTTCATAGCTACTAACTTCAAGCCCTATTATTTCGTTAAATTCCATAGTTTCACTAAGTAGATGTATTTGTGGAGCTGCTTCACAAATTCCAAATGCTCTATTTGATGGCAAAGTGTTTGGTACCATATGATGTATTTCTCTAAATCTTTCCCATAAGCTAGGTAATGAGTCATCTTCTAATATTACTTTATCTCTTATACCAATTACTTTTATTGAATCTATCTTTTTTATAACTGGTTTGATTGTTACATTCTCGACTAAGTGTTTCATAAAATCTAATTCTAGCTTTTTCTTCTTCCCAACAAATACATCTATTCTATTTTTTCTATATTCTATAGGGCTGACCTTGTATATAGCTTTAAATGCTCTACTAAATGCTTCTGAAGATTCAAAACCACTATCAATTGCTATATCTATTACCTTTTTATCACTATATAAAAGTTCTTTTGAGCTATTAACTAATCTTCTTTTTTTTATATAGCTTCCTACACTCTCACCAAACATGGACTTAAATAAACGTGTTAAATGATAATACGAGTATCCAGATTCTTTTGCTACATCATTTACACTTATATCTTCTTTTAAGTTATTTTCAATATATATTATAGCTTTTTCAAAATATTTTAAGTAATCCAATATTATACCTCTATCCTCTTTAATATTCTCAAATATTATAATATTTCAAGTAATACTATTTTGTTTACTATACTAAAATATAATAAACAATTCAACATAATATATCACTTTCATTTTATTTTGTATACTCTAACTATCTAAGATAATTAGAGTATTTCTTATTCAATTAATTTAAAAAAATCAGCTGGTACTTTCTCTATATTTATATTTATAAGTTGCGTTGTACACTTAAAATTGTCATTTAGATAGTAACTATTCCATCCATTATCTTCTAATCCACCCCATAAGATATTAAATTTTCCCGTATTTAAGTCCATAACTATACTTTTTAAAGTTCCAAAAAAATCATTATAATAATTACAAGATAGACCTTTTGGATATTTTGAAGTCAATAAATTCATTAAATCTCTCTCGCCAATCTTTTTAGAACTCTCTATATATTCTTTAATTAATTTGTATCTATGAATAGAATTGCTCATTGATTGTGGCTCAAATTTATGAAGTTCATCAATATGGACATGATTTGTAGAATGTAAAAATGATTCTCTTTTATCTTCTGCCTTATTTATTCTATTTACTTCTTTTCTTCCATCTAAAGTTTCTACAAGTGCAATATTTCCAGACTTATCTGCAATCAATAAATTAATATTATATGCTATTGGCATATCTTCTATATATACCAATGCTTCATCTACATCCTTACAGTTTTCCAACAAATATCTAATAACAGCCCAAAATTGTAAACCTACAATAGCTGGCTTTCTCAGTCCTTCTGAATTACCTACAGGTAAACCACAAGATGACTGACTTACACCTAAACCACATTCATTCATTCCCTCAGTTCTACCAAACTGCATTACTGTAGTCCCAATATGTGCATATTTCCCAGTTACCTTAGTTTCGCATAACACAAAATCCTCCATCTTGTGTGAAAAGTCAAAATTACGTGCAAATAGTACATGACCACTTTCAGTTAATTCTGGTGCTAGTGCAACTTGACTACAACCTGGTCTAAGATATGTCATAGTATAGTATAAAATTTGATTCTGATTTACATGAATAGCATCAGCAAAACCTTGTAATTCTTCATTAAGACCTGGGCAGTATTTATCAAATATCTCTTTCATATACTTTTCTTCTTCTTTAGTTAAAACATTAGGTTTACCAATTTGACTTCCTATTAATTCTGGTATATCTACAATTGATTTTCCAAGTTCATATCCTATTTCATAATTCGTTCCACATAATTCAATATTTCTTACTTTTAAAGTTTCCATATATCTTCCTCCTCTAGTATCTATGTATATTTGATTTTAGCACCTAAAATATATCTTTTCATGATATTTTTTGCTATAACAAATTTATAAATAATAAATGAACTTATTTCTGAATTAATAGACATTACTAAACTAGTCAAAGTTATAAATACACATTTAAATAAAAAATAGTAAACTAAAACGGTGAACTTTACAAAGTTCACCGTTTATTTTCGAGATTCTATTTAATTTAAATTTAGCAAAATATATTTTAATTTAAAAGACTCAACTTTTAATATATTCTTTCTTTAAAGCCTCTATAAAAATATTTATTATCTAAAAAGGACCTAAATTAATTTGTACTGCAATCATCAAAAATACAAACCCTAAAACTAATTCCATAAGTATTATCTTTGATGCAAATTTAAACCATCTTGTATAAGGGATATGAGCAATAGATATTCCAGCCATAAGAACTCCTAGTGTTGGTACTATTCCATTTGCAAATCCATCACCCATTTGATAAGCTAAAACTGCAACTTGTCTAGGTATTCCAATAACATCTGCAAGTGGAGCCATAAGTGGCATAGTTACCATAGCTTGACCTGTACCTGAAGGTATAAAGAAATTGATTACAGACTGCATAATCATCATTGCTCCTCCACTAAAAATCCTAGGAACATAATTTAATACTAATGACAATCCATGAACTATCGAATCTAAAATTACTCCTTGCTCTAATATAACTACTATACTAGATGCAAATCCTATCAAAATAGCTGGATAGACCATCTCTTGCATTCCTTTTACAAATCCAGAAGCAATTTTATTTGGACTCATACCATAGACTATTCCACATAAAATTCCTAGAGCAAAGAAATAAGCTGATAAATCTGACATTCCTAAAGAAAATTTTACAATCAATATCATCAGAACGAGTATCCCTCCAAAGAATGTAACTAATACTCTAATATTTCCAGAAGACAACTTATCCCCAACAGAAGACTCATCAATTTGCCAGTGACTATAATCAATATCTGATACTAAGCTTTTACTTGGGTCTTTTTTTATCTTTTTACAATAAGAAATTATATATGCAGAAAGTAAAATCATTGTACAAATCCAAAATATCCATCTAAACCACATTCCTGAAAAAAGTGGTAATCCAGAAATACCTTGAGCTAATCCTACTGTAAAAGGATTAATTGTAGCTGAACCATATCCTGATGCAAGTCCCAATAAGAGAATAGCCGCAGCCACTAAAGCATCATAACCTAAAGCTATACATAATGTCATCAAAATTGGTAAAAATGCTATGCATTCTTCATACATACCTACAACTCCACCAGCTAATCCAAAAGTAAGTACTAAGCAAGTAATAATAATTTCCCCTCTTTTACTTCCCTGACTCTTAGAGATAACCCTTCCAATTAATGCGTCCAATGAACCTGTAGAATTTACTATACCAAATGCACCACCAATAATAAGTACAAAGAAAACTGTTACAGAATTTTTTCCAAGCCCACTTGGTATAGCTCTAAACAAGTCTATTAAACTAACTGGATGTTGTTCTCCATATGTAAAGCTTCCCGCTTGTACAATCATATTTCCATTATTTAAATCTTCTATTCTGTTATAGGTTCCAG
The DNA here is from genome assembly GCF_020657875.1 of Clostridioides sp. ZZV14-6150. NCBI lineage: Bacteria > Bacillati > Bacillota > Clostridia > Peptostreptococcales > Peptostreptococcaceae > Clostridioides > Clostridioides sp. ZZV14-6150. The sequence goes on from NZ_JAGWDA010000001.1 coordinate 242,136, forward strand.
AGGGAACAATATAGGTCATAATTGCTGCAAATATAATTAAACCTATCATCAAAACATATGCATCTGGGAATGCTAATTTTTTCTTTTTGCTCTCACTCTTATTAGTCATAGCCTAATCCCCTTTGTTAGAATTTACTCTTCTTTCATTTTTTTTAGTGTTTCTGGTTCTTCAAATAAACGTAATCCTGTCAAAGCTAATACTTTTATTCCATCAATTACTCTATTTTTTGCATATGGCTTTATAGCTGCTTCTAAAAATTCTTTTGTATGTAGTTCTTCACCATTTTCAGAGAATTTTATCAAAGGATGTATACATGGCATAATTTGACTAAGATTTCCCATATCAGTAGAACCAAGCATTACTTGTTCTTCTTCATCAACAATCCCAAATTCTTGCATTATATCTTTAAATATATTTATTAAAACTTTATTTTCATTCAACCCTTGACATGTAGGTTCAAAATGGTAAAAATCTAGTTCACATCCAGTTGCTATTGCTGCTCCTTTAGCACAGTTCTTTACTTTTTCTACAACCTCATCAAAATAGTCTTGTTCTTTTGCTCTTATTTCTAATCTAACTTTTCCTCTATCAGGTATTACATTTGCAGCGGTTCCTGCTTCTAATATTATACCATGGATTCTAGTTCCATCTACTAACTGTTGTCTTAGCGCATTAACATTGTTATATAATAGTACAACTGCATCTAGTGCATTTATTCCATTATATGGCTTAGCTCCTGCATGAGATGCTTTACCAGTAAATACAAAATCTAATCCACCAATAGCTATAATTTCTGGACTTACACAAGTTTTTGAATTTGGATGTATCATCATTGCAGCATCATAACCATCGAATACACCATGTTCTATTAAGTAAGGCTTTCCATCCCCAGTTTCTTCAGCAGGAGTTCCAATTATACTCACTTCTCCCTCATAAGTATCTAATATACTTGAAAGAGCTATTCCAGCTCCAACTCCCATAGATGCTATCAGATGATGACCACATGCGTGACCATTTCCTGGAAGAGCATCATATTCTGCTATAAAAACTATTCTTGGACCATCACCATTTTTCTTAGTTGCTTTAAAAGCTGTAGCCATACCTGCTAAATTTTCTTCAACCTCAAAACCTTCTTCTCTTAAAAATTCTGATATTTTTTTAGCAGATTTATACTCTTGTAGAGCAATTTCTGGTTCATCATACAAAGATTGACATAGCTCCAAAACTTTTTCTTTCTTTAAATCCGCCACTTGTATTATTTTTTCCTTCATATCAACCTTACCTCCCATTAAAATTAATTTATATATTTATTCATATAAGATAGAACAAATTTATATTTACTGCATTAAAACGATTTCTACACTTATTGTAAAACCTAACGACTTATTCAACAGTATAAATTTTTCTATCTATTATTTTATCTATTAAAATAAACAATCTTACTATATATACTATCCTTTAAAATAACAGTTTTAAATATAAATATATATTTCTACATGTATAAATCAAACATTTAATAAGTAAAAATATAAACATATCAATCAAAACTTATAATTCTACTATTATGTATTATATTGAACTTATATATCTGTGATATCTATTTTGAAAATTTAATTAAAATATCTATATAAAATACTTCACAAATAATTAATTTAATTTATGCTCACTCTCTTTTAAGCATCTATTTTCCCAAAATTCAGCATTTTTTATATCTAATTCAACAGGATTAAAAATCCTATCAGCTCTCTTTATTCCTAATTTTTTCTGTCTTAGGTAATCATAATATGCTTTTATAGCTGGCTTTTGCAGTGTAAAGATAGCAATTAAATTTATATATGTTAAAACACCTATACATATATCGCCTAATGCCCAACTTGTAAGTGGTTCTATAAAACAACACATTGCTGCACATATTATAAGCATAAATCTACAGACATTTATTATGTGCTTTTCATGTTTTTGTGCTTTAATTCTAGTTACCAAATAAGATACATTGGTCTCCATCATATATGAGAATGCTAATAATGTTGTGAAGGTAAATAATAATAAAACTATTGCTATAAAAATATCACCCAATTGAGGATGTAATGTATTTATTGCACTCTGCACATATTGTGGACCTGGCTCTACACCTGGTAGTGCAGTTAAAACTCCTGTAACATTGTATTTTCCTGTTATTATAATCATAATACCTGTAGCCATACATATTAATAATGTATCCACATAAACAGAGAAAGCTTGAACCAATCCTTGTTTAGCTGGATGACTTACTTCTGCTGCCGCTGCACCATAAGTTCCAGAACCTTCGCCTGCTTCATTTGAATATATACCTCTTTTAACTCCCCAAGATATTGCTGCACCTAACATGCCTCCAAACATTGAACCAAACCCGAATGCAGATTTAAACATCGTTATAATAGCATCTGGAACTAAATTTATATTTACTATGATTATCACTATTGTCATGATAAGATATGCTCCACCCATTATAGGTACTACTTTTTCAGCAAATAAACCAATTCTTTTAATTCCTCCAAAAATTATTATTCCCAATGCAATAGAAGATGCAACTGCAATTGTCATTCTTGAAAATCCAAATGCTTGATTCATTGCTAAGTATAGAGTATTTGATTGCGTCCCAGGCATAAAAAATGTATAACTTATAATTGCAACTACTGAAAATAAAATTGAACATCTTTTCCATCCAAGACCTTTTTCAAAGTAATATGGAGGACCACCTCTGTACTGCCCATCATGTTCATCTTTATATATTTGAGCTAGAGTAGATTCTACAAATGCAGTTGCCGATCCTAATGTAGCCATTATACACATCCATACTAATGCTCCTGGACCTCCCATTGCTATTGCTACAGCCACACCAGCTATATTACCAGTTCCAATTCTACCAGCCATTGATGTAGCAAACCCTTGAAACGATGATATACCAACTTGAGAACTATCTCCTTCAAGTAAAAGAGTAAACATCTCTTTTATGTCTTTTATTTGGAAAAATTTTAATTTCAGTGAAAAATACAATCCTATGCATAAGCACATTGCAACTAATACAGGTGACCAAACAATTCCATTAATGGTGTTAACTAAATCGGTCACTCAACTCACCACCATTCATTTTAATTTATAGACAATAATTTAAACAGCTATGTATTAATATTTTGTATAAACTTTATTTAACTCAACATATCTTATAGACTTATTTTTTATTTTATTTATCTTATTTCTATCTTCTAATATGTAAACTACAGCAATTATTACCAAAATTAAGAATATCAATTGATACATGAACATAAGTATATAAATTTTTTAACGATATGTGTTTGAAAAACAATCAAACAATATAAATTGAAATACATATAAGGAAAGCCCAATTCTACTACATAAATAGCATAAACAGTACACTATTAATACGTGGTTAGATAATATATAGTTAGATTTCATAATTTTCTTATTCATTATTAGATATAAAATTGAGTGCAAATATCATCTATTACTAAAATCCATGTAAAATTTATATTAAACAAGCTTATGTAAATATACAAATAGGTGATAATTGCTACTCAATCTTATACTTTTAGGGGTAACTTTATGCTAAAACTATATTAAAAACACTTGATAACATTTTAATTTTTCCACACTTTATTCATTAAATATAACTATAAATTTTAATTTAGTATTACTTTTTATACAGTATTTATGTCAGTAGATTATACTGAAAAAAATACTCTATTATCAAATGAAACTTTTAAACTTTTAACTTATCCAATCTTCTCTTTTTAACTTTTAATATATATAAACAAGATAATATTCCTATTACTAAAATAGCTATTTGGAATATAAATGTATACGTGTATCCTTTGTTACCATAAGTATCTATCCAATGCCCTATTAATGCAAATTGGAATACATCTGGTGAAAAACCTAAAGCTGCTGCTATACCTATAGTAGTAGCTGAATATTTAACTGGAACATTTACTTCCTCTTGAACTGCATAGTATATACCTTTTCCCATATAACCCAATATACCTACTACAAATGTTAATGCTATAAATAAAGTCATTGGTGTTGATGAAGGCAATACTAAGAATAAAATTATTACTGCTATACCAAGTACATATATTGGTAAAAGTACTTTAGTAGGTGATTTTACTTTGTCTGCACAGTACCCTCCAAATGGAGCACCAAATAATTTTAATCCATGTTGTCTTATTATAGCTAATGCTCCAGATAGTGCGACTGAACCTCCAAGTACTGATGTTATATAAGGTGTAAAGTAAGACATTGTAACTGTAAATGAATATACACAGAATATACTTATACCTACTAACCAAGTATTTGGTGATTTTAAAACTACCATAAAGTCACTAGCAGCCATTTTTTCATTTTTACCTTCTTCTTTTTCTTCGCTAATATCTACATCTTTAATGACAAACCATAATACTGGACACATCACTATAGATAATATTCCTAAAGATATCATTACCCATCTCATCCCTAAAACAGGAGTTGAAAATAATGTATAAATATATAAGAATATAGCTCCCATTACTACTCCAGAAACTCCAACCATAGCTTCATTAAATCCATAAACTTTACCTTGATTTTCTTTTCCTATAACTCTAAGTATCTTTACCATAGAAGGATAGTTCATAACTAATGATGTAATTGCACAACCTACCCAAGTTATAACAGCAAATGTATAGTTCATGTTAAATGCAAATAAAAATGATACTATTCCATTAAGAAATACAGAACCTAAAATTATCTTTCTATAATCAAATCTATCTGCTAACCATCCTCCTATAGGAGCTCCAAATATATTACCTAAACCATAAATAGTAAGTAAAAAACCTAGTTGAGTATTTGAACACTGTAATGCTTTTAAAATTGGATCATACAATGTGTATTGGATAAATGGTATAATATAAACTAATTCCCAACATATAGCTATGATAACAAGTTGAATCATTAACTTTCCAAACTTTAGCCCGTTCCCTTTTTCTCCCATAATTAAGCCCTCACTTTTAATATTTATTCACAAGCATAATTGAGTTCTTTTTTTATAACTTCTGCAAGTATTTTAATCCCTTCAACTATTTGCTCTTCTGACATTGTTGTATAATTAAGTCTCATAGTATTTTTTGGACCATTATTTGCAAAGAATGATTCTCCAGAAACATAGGCAACTCCAGCATCAATAGCTTTATCTAGTAAATTATCTACATTTATACTTTCAGGAAGTTCAACCCATATAAACATACCTCCATCTGGCTCTGTATATTTAGCTTCTTCTGGAAAATATTTTTTCATAGTTTCTAGCATCAAGAAGCATCTTTTTTTATACTCAGCTCTTATTTTTTCTACATGTTCATTTAAATTATATTTCTTTAAGAATTCTATTACTTGTACTTGAGAAAATTGATTTGATTGTAAGTCGATACCTTGCTTTAAAAGTTCTGCTTTATCTATAATATCTATATTCCCACACATCCAAGCAACTCTAAATCCTGGACATAACACTTTTGAAAATGACCCTAGATATAGTACTTTATCTTTAGTATCAAGTGATTTAAGTGTAGGTAGTGGTTCTTGTGTAAATCTTATCTCTCCATAAGGATTATCTTCTATTACTATGACATCATACTTGTTTACAACTTCCATAAAATCTTTTCTTCTTTGTAGAGACCATGTTTTTCCTGTAGGATTTTGGAATGTTGGTATTACATATATCACCTTTATGTTTGAATTTTCAGATAATAATTTATCTAAATCTTCTGTTACCATTCCTTCTTCATCTGTATCTACTCCTAAAAAATCACATTCATAAGGTCTAAATGCATTTATTGCACCCAAGTAACTTGGATTTTCTGTAACTACTATATCTCCTTTTTCTAATAAAATCATAGCACTAAGAGCTATACCTTGTTGTGAACCAGTAGTTATTATAATATTTTCTGGTTTTGTGTCAATATTTTCTTCTTCTTTCATTCTCTTAGCTATTATTTCTAACAACTCATCTTCACCTTTAGTAGGTCCATAAGCTAAAGCAAATTTTCCTCTTTCATCAAGTACTTGCTTAGTTACTTCACTTATTTCTTTTATTGGAAATAAGTTTGGGTCAGGAAGTCCTGCTGCAAAAGATATAACAGTTCCACCACTTGCCACTTTTTGAGCTATCTTCTTTTGAGAGTCTCTTATAGCTGAAGCCTTTACCATATCCATTCTTTTTGCATATTTCATAATAATTCATCCCCTTTTAAATAATTTCTTATTGTGATGCTAAGCAGGCTAATGCTATTGAATTTATTTTAATTTCGGCTGTATCAGAACGTGAACCTAAAATTATTGGATTTGTTGCCCCCAAAACTATCCCTGCCCACTTAGCTTTATTGAATCTAAGCCATGACTTTCCTAATATGTTTCCTGCCTCTATATTTGGAAATACAAGTAAGTCAACATCGCCAGCAATATTACTTTTGATACCTTTATGCTTTGCTGCATATGCATCAAATGCAACATCAAAGGCTATTGGACCTTCTACTATACAATTTGGTATTTCTCCTGATTTTACCATCTCTACAAGTGAATTAGCATCTACTGTAGATTGTATTTTGGGGTCTACCATTTCATTTGCAGTGAGTATTGCAGTTTTAGGATTTTCCATACCTATACTCTTCATAGTAAGAAGTGAATTTATCATTATATCCTTTTTCTGATTTAAATTTGGAGATACATTTATCCCACTATCTGTACAATAAAGAAGTTTATGGTATTGAGGTAATTCATATACTGCAAGTAAACTTAAAAGCCTTCCTGTTCTAAGACCAAACTCTTTATTTAATATAGCTCTCATATAAACACTTGTATTTACTAACCCCTTCATAAGAACTTTAGCATCCTTATTTTTAACTACCTCTACAGCTTTTTTAACTGATTCATCAGGATTTTGACATCCTATTATTTCATATGCTTTTAGTCCAATCTCTTTTGATATATTTTCTATTTTATCTTTATCCCCTACGAGAATTGGCTTTATAAGATTTAAATCTGTTGCTGATTTGACAGCTTTTAACACTTCTTCATCTTCTGCAACAGCAACACTTACAATAACAGGTTCAAGCTTTTTAGCTTCTTCTAATAAATTATTAAAATCTTTTAACATATTTTTTCTCCTAAATATTAATAAGTTTTTGCCATTTCTTCTCCATTAAGAACTCTAAGAGCTCCAAGAGCAAGTGCTTCCATTTCCATCTCACCTGCCACTATCTCTACTGGTGCTAAATATGAAACTTTTTCTATTATTCCTTTAGTTACCATTTCCGAATGTGATATTCCCCCTGTTAAAATAATCCTATCTATATCTCCAGAAAGTGAGGCTCCATACATAGAAATTTCTTTAGCTGTTTGATAGATAAACGCATCCATTATAAGTTTAGCTTTTTCATCACCATCTTTAATTCTATTTTCGATTTCTATCATATCTTTTGTTCCTAAATAATCGTACATACCTCCAATTGAACTTACTTTTGCAACCATTTCATCATGAGTATATTTTCCTGAGTAACATAATTCTATAAGAGGGTATGCAAGTAATCCTCCACTTCTTTCTGGCGAAAATGGACCATCAGACCTTCCACCACTTCCATCTATCATTTTTCCTTTTTTATGTGCTACAATTGATATTCCAGAACCTAGATGTGCTACAATAAAATTGTAATCTTCATATTTTCCACCTAGTTTTTGTGCTATTTTTCTTGAGACAGCTTTATGATTTAGTGCATGCAACCAGCTAGCTTTTTCTATATCTGATATACCTGTAATCCTTGATACATCATCAAATTCATCTACAGAAACTGGGTCTACTACAAATGATTGAACTCCTATTTCATCTGCTATAGTCTTAGCTAACAAGGCACCTAAGTTTGATGCATGTTCTCCATTTATTTCATTTCTCATATCCTCAATCATTTCTTTACTTACGATATAAGTACCACCTTTTATAGCCTTCATAAGTCCACCACGACCTACTACTGCGTCAAAAGAATTTATATCGTGATTTTCACTACTTAAAACATCCACTATTAATTGCTTTCTATAATCGTATTCATCAAATACCTTAGAAAAATTTTTTAAATCTTCTCTTGTATGAGTTATATTTTTCTTCAAAACTTCATCTTTATCTTGAAATACAGAAATCTTTGTAGATGTACCACCAGGATTAATTACTAAAATTTTCACTTCAACGCCTCCTCGGTTTCATACTGTAGAACGTCGTTCTGTTATTTTTTTAAAAATTTTGTCGTCCTATCACTCAGAACGACGTTCTATATTTTATTAATTAAATACTAACACATAAAAATGAGTATTTCAATAATAATTTTAAATATTTAAAATATTCACTCATAATCATATCCAGCTTCAAATGCTTCCACATTTTTTGCATTAAACTTTCCTTTACCTTGATTTTCAAAGTACTCACACATACCACTTTCAAATTCTTCTTTTGTAAATAAATCTAAATTCTTCACCATAGCACCCAACATACAAATATTAGCAGATTTTTCATTGCCTAAATTTTGAGCTATTTCAGTAACAGGTACTTTTATAACATTAATATCTTCTCTATATTTTCTATCCTTATTTACTAGTGATTCATTGACAAACATATAACCATTTGCTTTCATTAAACTTTCATACTTATCTATTGATACACTATTCATTCCCAATAATATATCTGGATTTTTTACACAAGGATTTGCAATTTTCTCATCACTTACAACAACATTACAATTTGCACTTCCTCCTCTCATCTCATTTCCATAAGATGGGAACCATGTAATCTTCTTTTCTGCCTTATATGCAACATACATTATAATTTTTCCTGCTGTAAGAACTCCCTGTCCTCCAAAACCAGCACATATAATTTCATTTAACATATTATTTCCTCCCTAATCAATAAATTCTCCAAGTGGATACTTTGGAACAAGTTCGTTTTCTATTCTCTTCATAGCATCTACTGGCTTTAATCCCCAGTTTGTTGGACATGGTACAAGTATTTCTATTAAGCAAAAGCCTTTCTTATCTTTTTGTTTTTCAAGTGCTTTTTTGATATATCTTTTTGTTGTATTTATTTCTTTAGGGTTAGTTATTGTTCCTCTTGCCAAATATGCTATATCTAAATTTCCCATAACTTTTACAACATCAAATGTTGAACCATGGTCTTCATATGTTCTACCTGCTGGAGTAGAAGCTGTATGTTGACCTTGTACAGTAGTTGGAGCCATTTGCCCACCTGTCATTGCAAACATATTATTATTCATAACTAAAAATATTACATTATCATTTCTAGTAGCAGCTGACATAGTTTCTCCAAGCCCTATTGCATAAGCTCCACCATCTCCAGCTATTGTAAATATATATTTATCTGGTCTAACTCTTTTCATAGCTGCCATAGCTGCACCCATTTTACCATGAGGAGGAACAACAACATCTACATTCATACTAAATTGAAACATATGATTACAGCCTATATCTGAGCATATAATCGTATCTTGACATATATTCATTTCTGTTAATACTTCTCCAATAATTCTATCGACTATAGAGTGTCCACAGCCTCCACAGAACATATTTTCACACATCATTATTGCTGGTGCTTTTTTAGCCATAATTAAAATACCTCCTCTTGCTTAGCTTTTCCATCTATAATCTCTTGAGCAAAATCTATTAATTGATTTACTTCTGCCATATATTGAGCTGTTGCTACTGAATATACTGGGAATCTATTATTACATGCTATAATGACATCTTCCTTCATTTGTGCCATCATGTTCATTTCAACTGTTACAAGCCCTTTTAATGAATCTTTTAATTTTTTGAAAGCTTTTCTTGGGTAAGGCCACAATGTTTTGGGTCTTATTAATCCAAGTTTTATACCTCTTGCTCTTGCATCTCTAACTGCACCTTCTGCTATTCTTGAAGAAATTCCATATGCAACAAATACCACATCTGCATCTTCTATCTCTATTTCTTCCCATCTTTGTTCATTTTCTTGAACTTTTCTCATTTTTTCTATATAACCTTTTTGCCATGTATCTTGGTCTTCAAAATATGTTATATCAGTTATTACTTTATTTTTTTCTCCAACAGGAGTTCCTTTTGCTGCCCATGGAGCTTTATCCTTATCATATTCTTTCATTGGTGGTGCCATACAAGGTTCTACCATTTGACCTATTGTAGCATCAGAAAGTATAAGTACTGGATGCATATATTTTTCAGCTAACTCAAAAGACTCATATGCCATATCCATATTTTCTTGAACACTATTAGGTGCCAATACAATTAAATGATAATCTCCATTTCCTCCACCTTTTACAGCTTGCCAGTAATTATCTTGACCAGCTCCTATAAATCCATCTCCTATACCATATCTTTGTACACATGCTACAACTGCTGGTAAACCAGCTGATACCCAATATGCAATTCCTTCTTGTTTTAATGAAAATCCAGGTCCAGATGAAGACGTCATAGCTCTTGCTCCAAGTGCACTTGCCCCCATAACCATATTTACGCTGGCTATTTCAGATTCACCTTGAATAAATACTCCTCCAACCTCTTTTTGTCTCCAAGCCATCATTTCTAATATTTCTGATTGTGGTGTTATTGGATAACCTGCATAAAATCTACATCCACCACGTATAGCTCCTTCTGCTAAGGCTTCATTTCCCTTAATTAATAAACTTTGCATACGTTTTCTCCCTTCCAATAAAAAGTTATTTATAATATCTCAAATACTAAATCAGGACACATTGTATAACAAGCGCCACATTGAACACACTTTTCTTCATCGACTTTGACTGTTACAAAACCTTTTTTATTTGTGTAATCAGAAAGACTTATTGCTTCTTTTTTGCAAGCTTCAATACAAAGATAACACCCCTTACATCTTTCAACACTCAACTTGACTTTTTCCATTTTTCAAATCTCCCCTTTTATGTAGTAATTTTTTTACTTAATTTTAAATATATAATATTTATGTGGGTTTATTATATATATTTCATTGTTGTTCTATTCTTTAGAACGCTGTTCTGTTTTGTATTGCTTAATTAAAAGATATCACATTCGCTTATATATTTCAATAATTTTTTCAATTTTAAAAATATTTAATTTTTATATTCAATAAAAAAGAGACCCTATCTAAACTGGCATTTACAAATAACAATTTAAATTTAGTCCCTTTTTATTATTCAAATTTATTTTTTAAAATTATCTAAAAAGTTCAGATATACTCTTTGCAGTTTCTATAACTCTTTTAATCTTATATTCAAGGTCTCCTTCTTGCATTCTTATAGTAGGACCTGATAGACTTATTGCTGCTATAGCTCTATTATTTTTATCCAAAATAGGTGCTCCAATACAAGTTAAACCATGTTCTAGTTCTTGGTCATCTAGAGCATATCCTTGCTCTTTTATTTTTGCCAAAAAAATCATCATATCATCCCAATTATCAATTGTATGCTCTGTATATTTGTGTATTGGAGTTTTTCTGTACTTTTCAAAATCTATAGAATCATTAAATGCCATAAGACATTTTCCAACTGCTGAACAATAACATTCACTACTGGAGCCAACTGACGGATTTACTGAGAGTAATTGATTTGAACCATATTCTTTATGTATTATGATACTTCTTGGAGAATCTTGAGCTCTTTCTTCTAGTATAGACACATTCACCACTTCGTTAAATTCTTGATTTAATTTTTTCGTATATGGTTTTACTATTTCAGTCAAAGACATTTGTTCTCCCACAACCATACCTATTGCATATAAATTTATTCCCAACCAATACTTACCATTTTCAGTGTTTTGTATAACAAAACCTTTGTTTTCAAGAGTTACTAAAGTTCTATGTACAGTACTCTTATATACTCCCATAACCTTACTTATTTCAGTTATTCCCATCTCTCTCTTTTCATGATATAATAGCAAAATTATGTCTAGGGCTCTATCTAATGCATTTATTATTTCTCCCATATACAAATACTCCTCCTGCGAATATTAAGCGTTTATTCAACACTATACTAAATATTATATATTAAAATCACAAAATTATCTATTTATCTTAATTATATTTTATAAAACAAAAATATTATACTTATTTAACAAAATAAAGAGTCATACTCAGTATATCTTCCTTATTTTGACTTTTGATAGTATTCTACTGTTATATTTTTACCATATCTAGATAATAATATATATATAATTATACAGTATATTTATTTTTATACAAGTCTAATAATGAGGTGAAATAATGGATAATTTAAAAGAGACATTGTTAAATGAACTACATAATTTTAAAGAATATTCTTTAAAATTATTGAATGGAGAAATAAATAAAATGCAATACAAAGGATTTTCTGGTGGATATGGAGTTTATGCTCAAAGAGACAAAAAATCATTTATGATAAGACTTCGAGTATCTGCTGGAGTATTGTCGAAATCTCAACTTGAAAAAATTTACCAAATGGCTACCAAACATAAGCTAGATAAGATACATTTAACAACTAGACAAGCTATACAATTACATGACTTGTCTATAGACTCTATAGTTGATGTTATGGAAGAGGGAATAAAAAATGATATCTTCACTAGAGGCGGTGGTGGTAACTATCCTAGAAATATAGGTTTATCTCCATTATCAGGAGTTGACCCTGACGAAGCTTTTGATGTTACTCCTTATGCAGTTGCTACTGATAAATATTTTATCAAAAATGCTACTACATATCACTTGCCTAGGAAACTAAAAGTTTCTTATTCTAGTTGTTATACAGATGCTGCCCATTGTAGTATACAGGACTTAGGATTTGTAGCTACTCTAAAAAATGGCGAACCATATTTTAGAGTTTTCTTAGGCGGAGGTTTAGGTAAACAACCTAAAGTTGCTTTAGAACTTGATGAAGTTATAAAACCTAAAGATGCATTATATTGTGTAGAAGGAATGATTAAATTCTTTATGGCTTATGGTAATTATGAAAATAAAAACAAAGCTAGAGTTAGATATATGGTTGAAACTCTTGGAGAGGAGATGTTTTTAGAAAAATTTAAAGAATACTATAAATTAGAAAAAGAAAAAGGTAATCTTGAACTTAATGTTGAACAAATTGATTATTCTAAGCCTGGAATTAAGATAGATTTACATGACTCTAGATTAATCCATCAAAAACAATCTGGCTTATACACTGTATATATACATCCAATAGGAGGTCTATTATTGACTAAAGATTTAAAAATTTTACTTCAAGAGTTAGATAATATTAAAAATCCTATGATTAGATTAGGTATGACAGAAGGATTGTACATCTTAAATTTAGATGGAAATGAAGCAAAAAGAATATTAGAAATAAGCAAGACTATTAGTTGCAACTCTCAATTAGAACAGAGTATCTCCTGCATAGGTGTTCCTATTTGTCAGATGGGTATACAAAATAGCCAAAAAATGTTGCATGAGATAATAGATTATTTTAGATTACAAAACAATGAAGAAATTTTAAACAAAGCTCCTAAATTATATATTTCAGGATGTCTAAATTCATGTGGTGTTCACCAAATTGGTAGTATAGGATTATGTGGTAAAAAGAAGAATGTCAATGGTGTATCTACTGATGCATTTGAATTATTTGTTGGAGGTAGTTTTGAAATAGGTAAGACTAAACTAGGAAAATCTCTAGGAGATTTTAAAGCTAGTGACCTTCCAAAGATGCTTTATGAAATAGTTGAGGTTTCATCAGGAAATTTTTATGAATGGATAAATTTAAATGATGATTTATTAAATAACATAACTGATAAATATAAAATATAAATTGATTAAAAAAATGAGATAGCTTATCGCTATCTCATTTTTTATAATCAATTGTATTTTATTTATAAACTATTTTAGATAAATCGCAAATTTCTAGCATAGTATCATATATTTGTTTAAGTAAACCAAGTCTGTTATTTTTAATAGATTCATCATTATCCATAACCATAACTGAATCAAATAGGTTATCAACTACAGGTCTTAAAGATGCAAACTCATCTAAAGCAGTACCGTATTTCTTGTCTTTTAATAATTCTTTTACTCTTACTTTTACTTGCTTAAATTCATTATAGAGCTTAATTTCAGCATCTTCTTTTAATAGATTTTCATCAATTCTATCACATTCTGCTTTTTGAGCCAAAGTAGAAACCCTATTAAATGCAGTAAGCATTTCCACTAATTCATCTTTTTCTAGCCAATTATTAAGCTCTAAAGCTCTCATATGCATATCAGAAATATCATTTATATCAGAGCTTAAAACAGCATCAACAACATCATATCTTATCCCTAAATCTTTAAATAGATTTTTTACTCTTTCATTAAAGAAGTTCATTATTTGCTCAACAACTTCCTCTTTATTAAAATCTAACTCAGAATAATTATCTAAAGCATGTTCAATAAGTACTTTTAAGTCTACAGCTACTTTTCTATCCATAAGTATACTAAGTATACCTAAAGCTTGTCTTCTTAAAGCATATGGGTCTTGAGAACCTGTTGGTTGTATTCCTATGGCAAAAAATCCTGCTATTGAATCTAATTTATCAGCTATTGATAAAGCTACTCCTGCATTAGTTTTAGGAAGAATATCTCCTGCAAATCTTGGTAAATAATGTTCAAAAATAGCCTCACTTACAACATCATTTTCTCCTCCAACCTTCGCGTATTCTTTTCCCATAAAACCTTGTAATTCGTCAAACTCTCCTACCATTCCAGTAACTAAATCTGCTTTAGATAATTTAGCAGCTCTTATAGTGTCTGCCTTTTCATCTGCTAATCCTAAACTATCAAGTATATCAGCACTTAGTTTCTCAAGTCTTAAAGTTTTGTCATAAATAGTACCCAATTTTACTTGGAAAACAACAGTTTTTAATTTTTCTATGTAGCTTTCCAAGTTTCTCTTAGTATCTTCTCTATAGAAAAATAAAGCATCAGCAAGTCTTGCTTCTAAAACTTTTTCATTTCCAGCTTTAACATTATCTATTCTGTAAGAGTCTCCATTTCTAACAGCTATAAAGTTAGGTAACAGTTTTCCTTCTTTAAGTACTGGGAAATATCTTTGATGTTGTTTCATAGGAGTTATAATAACTTCTTTTGGTAGTTTTATATAGTCTGTATTAAATTCGCCATAAAAAGCAGTTGGATATTCAACTAAGTAAGTTACCTCTTCAAGTAAATCTTCATCAAACTCAACTTCGCCACCTAAAGAGTTGGCTACTTCTATACATTGTTTTCTTATAATTTCTTTTCTCTTATTTTGGTCTAAAACTATATAATTTTTCTCTAATTTTTCAAAATATTCTTCTATAGAATTAACTTCTATTGTACTTTCCCCTAAGAATCTATGTCCTTTTGTTACATTAGAAGATATTATTCCTTCTAAATCAAATTCTAATACCTTATCATTTAACAATGTAACTATCCATCTTATAGGTCTTGCAAATTTTAGGTTTTTTCCTCCCCAACGCATAGCTTTTGGGAATACTACAGATTTTATAGTTTCTGGTAATATCTCTTTTAACACTTCTGAAGTGTCTTTCCCTGCTTGCTTTATAGTAGCAAAAATATATTCATCTTTTCCAACTTGTTTAAAATATATGTCAGATTCTCTTAATCCTTTACTTTTTATAAATCCTAAAGCTGGTTTTGTGAAATTATTTTCTGCATCAACAGCAATCTTCTTGGCAGGACCTTTTATTTCTTCTTCTAAATCACTTTGCTTATCACTTAAGCCTTCAACTACTAAAGTCAATCTTCTTGGTGTTCCATAGGCATCTATTTTATTAAAAGATATTCTATTTTCCTCAAATAATTTATTAAGATTGTTTTTTAATTGTTCTAGTGTACTACCCATAAATCTTGATGGCATTTCTTCAACACCGATTTCAAATAAAAGATAATTTTTCATTATTTGTCACCGTCCTTTAAAAGAGGGAATCCCATTTCTTCTCTTTGTTTTACAAAAGTTTCTGCAACAGTTTTTGCCATATTTCTAACTCTACCTATAAATGAAGCTCTTTGACTAACACCTATTGCTCCTCTTGCATCCAATGTATTAAATGCATGAGAACATTTTAATACATAATCATATGAAGGTATTACAAGACCGCTTTCCATAAGTCTTAATGCTTCTTTTTCATATATATCAAACAGATTAAACAACATATCTGCATCACATAATTCAAACGCATACACTGAGTTTTCATACTCAGCTTTATTAAACACTTCGCCATAAGTTATTTTATCATTCCATTTTAAATCATAAACACTATCAACTTCTTGAATGTACATAGCTAATCTTTCTAATCCATATGTAATTTCTCCTGTCTCAAGCTCACATTCAATATTACCTACTTGTTGGAAGTATGTAAATTGAGTTATTTCCATACCATCTAACCAAACTTCCCATCCAAGTCCCCAAGCACCAACTGTAGCAGCTTCCCAGTTGTCTTCAACAAATCTTATATCATGTTCACTTGGGTCAATTCCAATTTCTTTTAAGCTCTCTAAATACAATTCTTGTATATTATCTGGAGATGGCTTTAGTATAACTTGGAATTGATGATGTTGATATAATCTGTTTGGGTTTTCACCATATCTTCCATCTGCTGGTCTTCTTGAAGGCTCTACATAGCATACTTGCCAAGGCTCAGGTCCTAATGATCTTAAAAAAGTATTAGGATTCATAGTTCCAGCACCTTTTTCAACATCGTAAGGTTGCATCATGATACAACCTTGCTTTGACCAGTATTTTTGCAATGCCAGTATCATTTCTTGAAAATTCATAAAAATCCCTCCTATAACAATAAAGCCTCTCGTCTACACGAAAGGCTATTTTAATAGTTCTTCTACAACTTTTAGAATATCAAATTCTATAAAATTTGTCAATGTTAGTGATAATTCTTATAATTATCTTCTTTTCATTTTTTAAAAGTCACTTTATATCTATTTATTTTCGTCTTCGTTTTCATTATTCTTTTCAGATTCTTCTTTCATAAGATCAGCAGTTACGTCTTTATCATCTTCTTTTTTATCAACTACTACATCTTTTACATCTTTAGCTGCATTAGTTATCATATTCTTCAAAGCATGAAGTTTTTCTTCATTTAATTCACCTAAGTCTACAACTTCACCATCTTCTTCATTTTGAACTTTTATACGATATTTACTTATAACAGCTGCTGATAAACCAACTAGAGTAGCTAATGGTACAAAAGCTAATCCAACAACTCCTACTGTTAAAGGAATATTCATCATAGTTTTTCCATCTTTTTCAACTATTACTCTTACAACACTACTTTTTTTAAGAAGTTCTTTTAATTGATATTTTATATTTTCTCCATCTTTACCAAATACTTCTTCCATAGTTTCTTTAGCAGATTTAGCTTTACAATTACAAGTATTCTTTTTATTTTCTAAATATATTACTGCCTCAATTACATCTCCATTACATTCCACTAATGCTTCTTTTGCTTCTGCATAAGTTGCTCCTGGAACTCTTTCAAAGACTGAATCAACCATTTCAATAGTTATATTACTACTCATTATTATCCACTCCCTTATTATTTTTTACACTTTGCAATACGTGTAATGATTTTAGATTAATATTATCAACATAAACCTTCAAATATTTTTCTAGTATATTTTCGAGTTCATGTGTTATATATTTTGATACTTTAGCTTTGCTACATGTTAAAATATCATTCCTTAATACATATTCCATTAGACTAACAGTTGTTAAATCCAATTTTATATTATTATCAAAAAGTGTATTACACTTACTACATAGTATACCACCTTCATAAATATTAAACATAGAATTTTGCAAAATTTTACTTCCGCAATTAATACATTTATTTACTATCGGTTTAAATCCTATATAGTCCAAGAACTTTAACTCAAATGCAGCTGTTACAAATCTATTATCTGTATTCTCTTGTGTATATAAATACAGCGTCTGTGCAAGTAATATAAATAACCTATTATTAGTTTGATTTTCAAGTATAGAATTTTCAACTAATTTTGTAATATATGTAGCATAAGAAAATGCCTCTATATCGTAGGATATATTATAAAAACTTTTTATGATTTCACTTTGGGTAACCTTGTACATATTTCCTTGTTTTTTTAAAGTAAAATTGCTATAAGAAAATAACTGTGATGATGAAAGTAAAGAGCTCTTATTTTTTTTGGCTCCTTTTGCTATTGCAGATACTTTTCCAAGCTTTCTCGTAAACAGAGTAAGTATTATATCACTTTCCTTGTACCTTATAGCTTTAAGTACTATCCCCTGGGTGTTCAGGATTATCATCGTCTTCTTTTTTCTCCCTTACTTCTTCGACTTCTTCACTTAGGTTTTTGCAATCACAGAAATATAGATATGCATCTACACTACCTGTTTTTTTAAAAACTTCCCAACTGATATTGTTCATTTTTAAAAAACCCCCTTCTTACATTTATACTTATATTTTTAGTAAGAAGAGGATAAATCATACATAAAGTTATTAAACAATTTTTGACAATAATGCTGTCGTTATTATAAAATAAACTGCTATACCAGTTATATCAAGCGCTGTAGATATAATTGGTGATGAAACTGTAGATGGATCTGCATCCATCTTTTTTAATAAAACAGGCATAAATGCACCTATCGTTGCACCCAAAACCATATTTATAAATAATGATATTGAAACAATTAATACAATATCTAATTTTTTCATGACAAAGTAAATTACAATACCTGTTATTATACTACACAAAAGGCCTGTAATAATTCCTACAATACCTTCTCTTACTACATTGCTAAAATTCAAATCTTTGTTAGACAATGTTATTACTGTAACAGATGATGATTGTGTTCCAATATTACCACCCATACCTATTACTACAGGTATAAAAAATACCAACGGAGCATATATAGGATTCATTATATAATCTAAATTAGAAAGTATTAAAGAAGCTAATAGACCTCCAATTAATGTAATAATTAACCATGGCAGTCTACCTCTAAGAGCTGATATTGTCTGCTCTTTTAATGTAGGATTGTCCTTTTCAGCCACTTCTCTTTCATGCTCTGAACTTCCTGCAAATTTATACATATCTTCAGTTGCTTCTTCTTCCATAACATCTATTATATCATCTACTGTTATTATCCCTTTTAGCTTTTCTTGTCTATCTACTACTGGAATTGCTATTAAATTGTATTTCGATACTAACCTAACTGCTTCTTCTCTATCTTCATCTACATAAACAGAGATTATATTTTCACTCATTAAGTCTTCTACTATATTTGCATCTCTCGCTATTATTAACTCTCTTAACGATAATACTCCAACTAGCTTTTCTTCATCATCAACTACATATATATAATAAATAGTCTCAGCTTCATCAGCTTCTTCTCTCATATGTTCTATTGCCTCAAGAGCTGTCATATCTTTATTTATAGAAATATATC
Source organism: Clostridioides sp. ZZV14-6150 (assembly GCF_020657875.1). NCBI lineage: Bacteria > Bacillati > Bacillota > Clostridia > Peptostreptococcales > Peptostreptococcaceae > Clostridioides > Clostridioides sp. ZZV14-6150. Next base: position 261,681 of record NZ_JAGWDA010000001.1, read on the forward strand.
CAGTGGTCATCGTTCCACCTGCAGAGTCTTCATCATAGAATAATAATTCTTTTACATAGTCAGCGTTTTCTTGATTTAAAAGATTTATTATATGTTCTCTTTCTTCTTCTTCAAGCTCACTAAGTTTGTCTGCCATATCTCCAAGAGACATAAGTTCAAGTATGTTTTTTGCGTGTTCTACATCTAACTTAGATAAAATACTAATAAAAAACTCTACACTACCTTCTTCTAATATAGAAGATGCCATATCCAGAGGAAGTACTTCAAACAGTTGAATTTTCATGTCTTCCTCTAAATTTTCCATTATATCGAATATATCAATTATATGATATTCCTCTATTAATTCTCTTAACTCCAATACTTTATTATTATCAATTAATGATTTTACTTCATATAATAAATCTTGGGAAGCATCCAGTTTCCTATCCATATAACCCACCTTTATTTATCATTATATCCAAAATTATTTATATAATTTTGTAAATTTCTCCAATTTTCTTTAACCTTAACCCATAATTGGAGATTTATTTGTGAACCTAAAAGTAATTCTATATCTTGTCTTGCTGATTTACCTATTCCTTTTAGCTTCCTACCATTCTTTCCTATTATTATTCCCTTATGTGAATCTCTTTCACAATATATTACAGCAGATACATCTACTATTTCTTTATCATTTCTTGCTTTCATTTTTTCAATTTCAACAGCTACACCATGAGGTATTTCATCATTAAGATAATGAAGAACTTTTTCTCTTATAAGTTCTGCTATTAATACTCTCTCTGGTTGGTCTGTAATCATATAATCTGGAAAATACTTTGGTCCTTCTTCTAAGTAATTTTGTATAACTTTTATTAAAGTATCTGTATTTTGCCCTTTTAATGCTGATATTGGTACTATCTCTTTGAAAATACCTTCTCTATCATACATTTTTATTATATCAAACAATTCATCTTTTTGGCCTAGTTGGTCTATTTTATTTACAACTAGAATTATTGGTGTCTTAACAGATTTTAAATCCTCTATTATTTTTCTGTCTCCAGGACCTATTTTTTTAGAGTCATCAACTACAAATAATATTAAGTCTACATTTTTAAAAGCTTCTGTTGCTGCCTTTACCATAAATTCACCTAATTTATTTTTAGGTTTGTGAATACCTGGTGTATCTAAAAATACTATTTGAGTTTCTTCATCTGTATAGACTGCTTGTATTGTATTTCTTGTAGTCTGAGGTTTATCACTCATTATAGCTATCTTTTCCCCTACTACATTATTCATTAAAGTAGATTTCCCTACATTTGGTCTACCTACTATACTGACAAATCCTGATTTGAACATTAACTGTCTCCTAACTTTTACCTTCTTGTATTTAACTACTTTAAATTCATTTTAATTTTTTAATTTATTTTAAATCATTTCCAGAGAAATAGTTTGGTAGCAAATCTTTTATATCATGCTCAAACACCTCTCCTTTAGTATATCCTGTTATTATTTTTATATCAGAACCAAACTCTATAATTACTTGTCTACATATTCCACAAGGATATGTTTGCTCATTATTTTCTGAGTTATCACTTGCTATAGCTATTTTATATATATCTTTGTCACCTTCTGATATAGCCTTAAAAATAGCTGTTCTTTCTGCGCAATTTGTTCCACCTAATGATGCACATTCTATATTACATCCAGTATAAACTTTTCCACTCTTAGTTAAAAGAGCTGCACCCACTCTAAAACTTGAGTAAGGAGCATAAGAATGTTGTCTAGCATCTTCTGCCAACTTTAACAATTCTATGTTGTCCACAACATCTCCTCCTGTATACACTTATTAGAATTTCTTTTTATTTAATACTCTACATTATATCATAAAAATTTAATTATCACAGATTTGTTTCATTTTAAATATTTTATGTACATTCATTTTAATTATAAAACATTCCAAGCTGAAATACTAATATTGCTATTAACACGCCTAACAAAGCTCCTGCTATAGTTTCCCAGAATGTATGTATTTTTCCCTCAATCCTACTTTGAGCAACCAATACAGCCATTATATATGCAAGAGTAGATGCAACTACTCTTTCTGTCATAAGCGTAATTGCAGTTGCTATAGCAAATGCTAAAGCAGCATGACCACTTGGCATACCTCCTTTTAAAGGTGTCCCTGTTGAAGTCAATGCTTTTACTACTACTACAGCTATAAGAACCAATAATATACATATCAAGGTTATATGCAGTTCTGATTCTCTTATCTTATAAATTAGAATCCCAGATATATCTGTCAATTTATCATAAAATAAAATATATCCAACCACCACTGAGTTTAATGCTGCTACTAGTACACCACCTGCTGCAACATCTTTTGCTATTTTTGCAAGTACATGATATTCATCAGTTACCAAGTCTACTGCTTTTTCTATAGCTGTATTAAACATCTCAGCAACTACAACTAAACAGATAGACATAAGTAACATTATCATTTCCAATTTTGAAAAGTTAAAAAATAAACTTATTATAAGCACAGCAACTGAACCTAAGTAATGTATTTTCATATTCCTTTCAAATTTAAATGTATATAATATTCCTTCTATAGCTGCGTTAAAAGCTTTAATTATACCTTGACGAGTTTTTCCTGTTTTCATAAGAATTACTCCCTTGTTATGTTTAACTTATTTAATATGTATTCTTCTTTTTCTCTCATTTCCTTTGTATTTTCATCTGTATCATGGTCATACCCTAAAAGATGAAACATACTATGACATATTAAAAAACATACTTCTCTTTCAAAACTATGATTATATTCTATGCTTTGCTCTAAAGCTCTCTCAAGAGATACTACTATATCTCCTAAAGATTCTTCTTCCAATTCAATATCTTCAAAATCATCACTTAAAAGAGGAAATGATAAAACATCAGTTGGTCTATCAACCCCTCTATATTCTCTATTTAATTCATGAATCTCTTTATTATCTACAAAAGAAAGACTCACTTCATAATTATCATCATATCCTTCATAATCCAAACACTCTAAAATTATATCTTTTATTTTTTCTATTAGTTCTTCATTTACTTCTAATTTATCTTGTCTATCATCTAATATCAAATCCATTAATTACACCTACTTTTTATTCATTAATAATGCTATACATCTATATTACTACACTTTTACTTTCTTTTGAAAGTCTTTTCCTGTATTTTCATTTTTTTGCGCTCTTCTTTTTTAAATTCTTCTTTTTTATCATGCTTCTCATAAGCTCTTATTATTCTTTGTACTAACTCATGTCTTACAACGTCTCTGTCTGTTAACATTATAGAGCCTATCCCTTGAACGCCCTTAAGAATCTCTGTAGCTTGTATAAGACCACTTTTTTTATTTTGTGGCAAATCTGTTTGTGTTATATCACCTGTAACTACAGCCTTAGAACCAAATCCTAATCTAGTTAAAAACATTTTCATTTGCTCAGAAGTTGTATTTTGAGCTTCATCTAATATTATAAAAGAATTGTCAAGAGTTCTACCTCTCATAAATGCAAGTGGTGCGACTTCTATAGTACCTCTTTCTAAATATTTATTAAACTTATCAGCACCCAACATTTCAAATAATGCATCATATAATGGTCTTAAATATGGGTCGACTTTATCTTTTAAATCTCCTGGTAAAAATCCTAAACTTTCTCCAGCTTCCACTGCTGGTCTTGTAAGTATAATTCTACTAACTTCATCTCTTTTAAAAGCTTTCACTGCCATAGCCACAGCAAGATAAGTCTTTCCTGTTCCAGCCGGTCCAACACCAAAAGTTATATCATTATTTTCTATAAGCTTTATATACTCTTTTTGCCCTAAAGTTTTAGGTTGAACAGCTTTACCTCTTTGAGTTATAACAATTGTACCTTCAAGTTCTTTTATCTTTTGCTCACTGCCTTCAAGTAAAAGAGATAATGAATAAGAAATGCTTTGTTTATCTAAATGCTTACCATTTGATACAGTTTGATGCAATTCATTCATAAGTTTTAATGCAGAATCTACATTTTTTTCCTCTCCTATTAAAATTATATTACCCTCTCTAAGTATTACATCTATATTTAAAGTTTTCTCTATTAATTTTACATTTTCATCAAAGTTGCCAAATAACTCTCTTTCAAAATTGCCATCTGCTATTGTAAATTTTTTTTGTATTATCAATTGAATTAATCCTCCTCAAGTTTTAGGTTAAATTTTATTAATTGTTGTTACTATTATTATTTTGACTATTGTTACTATTTTGATTGCTATTATTTCCATCAGAATTATTTTGGTCGTTATTATCTTTATTATCCTCATTAAACTCATTTCTTATATCATTTATGGGTCTTTTTTGTGGATTAGAAGGAACTTCCTCTTCTCCTTCTTTCGGTTTACTATCTTCCTTTATAAATCTTTCTGCCTCTGATTTACTAAGAGGATAAATTTTAGCGATATTTTCACTAGTTTGAACTGTTATTAAATATTCTAACATATTTTTATTAACCTTATAGCTATGTTTTACATCTATTATTCTAGCCGAAGCTGGTATTATGTATTCTAATTCTTTTAAAGCTTTTTCAGATAGTTCTTTTTTCAACTCTTCTTTATTCTTTTTCACTTCAACTTTTTTGGTTTCATAAAAAGTACTCGTCTTTATTTTTATAGGGAAAGTATAGTCTCCCATTGAAAGTCTTTTTTCTTTATTTTCAACAACATAATTCTTATATTTTATATTTTTTCTAATTGTAAATTCTTTATCATAAAAACTTATTGTGTGTACTTTTTTCTTTTCTCCAGTTTTTTTATTTACAGTATCTACATAGCTTGCCTTTTTAGTAGATTCATAGAAAGTACTTGCCCATACTTCTGGTATTGATTTTGTATTAGCACCATTTAGTAAGACATCTCCCTTTTGGACTATATCTCCAGATTTAACAACAGATTTACCACTTCTAGGGATTACCTTTTCTATTATACCATTTTTTAAAGCAATTACATTACAATAATTTGATTGGTCTGTAGATTTTAAGGATTCAGCCTTTTTTGTAACAGTAACAAATATATTGGTTCCCTTTACATTAATAGATAAATATGCAACATCATTAAATTTTGACATCATATGGTCTCTAACTTCTTTTCTATCAACACTCTTTTTGTATACTCCTGGTCTCACTCCAACTTTATAAAGTTCACTTCTAAGAGCTTCTTTTTTTATACCTTCTGGAGATTGTATATACACATCCGTTACAAATTGTGATGTTGACATCAATAAAAGTAAAGAAACAATAGCACAAATCCACATACCTTTGTGCTTATAAATTCTTTTAATAATAAAAGGAACTCCTGTTTTTTGTTTTACCTTAATATCAAACTTACTCCCTCTATAAATATTCTTAAATTCTTTTATATCTTGTCTATTTATATTAAACTCGATTTTAGTATTTTTTATTCTAGTTACATTGTAAACATTTATCCCGTTTCTTATAAGATGATTTAAAAATTGTTCAAGCCCTACTCCTTCCACAACTATAACATAGTATCCCCTTATAAAACTTATCAAGTGTATCTCCTCCTAATCAACATACTCCACATTGTATATAATTCCCTTTATACCTATCTCACTGTCAGTAATATACTTAAGTGAAAGTTTATCCCCAGATATTTTAATTGTTTTTACCTTAGTCTTTATTTTTATTAAATCAACTTCATATTCTAGTATTGATAGATAATTTTCTATACTCATAAAAGTATTACTTGTAACAGTAACAACTGGTTGATTTACTTGTAAATCAGTGGATATTTCTAACATGAGCATTACCCCCTTAATTAATTTTATGCTTAAAATAGGTATTTATGCACTTTATTGATACTATCATGGAGTAGTTTTAAAATTTTTTAGACAGTAAATACCTAATATTTAATATATTATTTAAACAAGAAAAAGGTAATCATATTGATAAAAATCAACATGATTACCTTTTTACTTTTTTTTATATAAAATCTAAAAAGTATACAATTTTTTTATTAGTCTTGCTCTATTAAACCATATCCACCTGCTTTACGCTTATATACTATATTTATTTCAAAATTATCTTGATTTCTAAACATATAGAAATTGTGTCCTACCAACTCCATCTGAAGAATTGCCTCTTCTGAACTCATAGGTTTTACATTAAATTTCTTTCTTCTTTCTATAACTATATTTTCATCTTCCTCATCATCATAATCATAATCATTAAATTCGCCACTATTATCTATAAAGTCAATATTTTCAAATCTTATGCTCTTATTATTTTGAACTTTGTCTTTAACCTTAGTCTTATACTTTACAACTTGTCTACTTAATTTGTCACAAACAATGTCAATTGCTGCATATAAATCTTCTTCTACATCTTCTGCCCTTATTATTTGACCACTAATAGGAATTATTGTAACCTCCACTTTCTGTCTATCCTTTTTCGCACTTACTGTTACTTTCACTTCTGATTCAGGATCAAGGTATTTTTCTAACCTACTTAATTTTCCATCTACGTATCCTTTTATTCCGTCAGTTAATTTCATTTGTCTCCCAGATACTATTATTTGCATAAAAACCTCTCCCTTCGAGCCTTTCCAATTCTAATACTTTAATATGTTCATCTTTAAATATATTTTTGATACATTTATTATATTTAAATTAATATAATTGTATATGAAAATGATTATTTTTAATAGTCTATTTATTTTTTATTTGATATGATATTATTAAAAGTACGGGGTAATTTACAAAACCTTTACATTCTATTTATTAATAAACCATATAAAATAATTCAAAAATCCAGCATAAACCAACCACATTAGATAAACCAAATTTATATATCCAGCTCTCTTATCTATTTTAGAAAATTTCAAAATAACTACTATAGAAACCATAATCATTATTATGATGTCTATTAAAGCTGTAAATCTAAGTCCAAATCCAAAAAATAATATACTCCAGACAAAATTTAATGCAAGTTGTAATCCATAATAAAATACTGCATCTCTTACTTTAGGCAAGTTGTAACCTTTTTTTAATATTAGGTATGAAGATATACCCATCAATATGTACAATATAGTCCAAATTATAGGGAAGATAAAAGCTGGTGGTGCAAAACTTGGTTTTGTAAGTTGTAAATAGTACGTTGAAATATCTGTTCCACTAATCAACATGGTCAAAATACTACTTAAATAACCTATTATTAATGGTATTGATATGTTTATCAAAAAATTTCTAATTTCCTTTACCGATATAATCAAATTTTTCCCCTTCTTTCAAAATTTTCTTTGATTATAGATATGCTTAGATATGACTTGTTATTCTCAAAAATTATAAAAAGCCTAGAGATTTCTCTCTAGGCTATATCAATCTATTGTAAGTTTTGTTTTACCAACTTATTTATAAGTTTTCCATCAGCTCTACCCTTAACTTTTGGTTGAATAACTGACATTATTTTTCCCATATCTTTCATAGATGTTGCTCCTACTTCAGATATAGTACATTTTACAATTTCTTCTAACTCTTCTTCGCTTAATTGTTGAGGTAGGTACTCTTTTAAAACTTCAATTTCAGCTTCTGTTTCTTTTATTAAGTCTTCTCTTCCAGCTTTTTCAAATTCAACTAATGCATCTCTACGTTGCTTTAATTGTTTTGCTATTACATCGATAATTCCATCTTCATTAAGTTCAGTTCTATTATCAACTTCATACTGCTTTATGGAAGCTCTTATTAAAGTTACTACAGATTTTCTCACTGTATCTTTGTTTTTCATCGAAGATTTCAAATCCTCTTGTAACTTTTGCTTAAGGGACATCCCCTTCACCTCTTTATTCTTATTTACTACTATTTTTTAGCGTTTTTTCTTCTTGCTGCTTCAGCTTTTTTCTTACGCTTAACGCTTGGCTTATCATAGTGCTCTCTTTTTCTTACTTCTGACATGATGCCAGACATTGCACATTGACGCTTAAATCTTCTTAAAGCGCTGTCTAATGTTTCATTTTCTCTAACTCTTACTTCTGACATTTCTTTTTCCCTCCCTCCAATAGCGCAATTATGCTGGGACTGTAACTATGTTCTTTTTGCATAATATGCATTACAACCTAACACTTTGTTTATTATAAACTAAATTTTTACTTTTATCAAGTATTTTTATCAAGAAGGAACTCAATTTTTCAATAATTTAGTTTAGTTTTGTTCTGCTTCGTAATTAGGAAGCTTTTTACCTGCTAAAATATGATAGTGCAAATGCTTAACTTCTTGCCCTCCATCGCTTCCACAATTATTTATGATTCTGAATCCAGTTTGGTCAAAACCTTTCTCTTTAGCTATTTTATTAATAACAACATGAATATGTGACACAATATCCATTTCTATATCAGGAATATCAATTACACTATCATAATGTTTTTTAGGTACAACTAATATATGATATGGAGCAACTGGGTTCAAATCATTAAATGCCAATACTCTTTCATCTTCATAAACTTTAGTTGAAGGTATTTCTCCGTTCGCTATTTTACAAAATATACAATCCATTTCCTTCCACCTCCTATCTTATAAATATTATAATTTCTACATGTTATAGCAAAATTCCTTCTACATATTCATTTTTTACATCATTTATTTTTACTTTTAATATCTGACCTTGTATGTTTTTGTCACTTTCAACAACAACTCTTATATAATTTGAAGTTAGTCCCTCAAACTTATTCCCCTCTATATTTTGTTCAAATAAAACATCTAATTCACTGCCAATAAATTTAGTTGCAAACTTATTAAAGTTTTCTTTGCTTAAATTTAAAAGTTGTTCACTTCTAAAGTGTTTTATTTGAGGGTCAATTTGATTTTCCATAGTTGCAGCTGGAGTTCCTTTTCTTGGCGAATATTTAAAAATGTGCATTTGTGAAAGCTCTATATCTTTTAAAAACTCGTATGTTTGTTTAAATTCCTCATTTGTTTCTCCTGGAAAACCTACTATTACATCTGTAGTTATTGCTACATTTGGCATTTTATCTCTTAATCTATCCACAATAGTCTTATACTCTAAAGTTGTATATCTTCTATTCATTCTTTTTAGAGTTTCATCACATCCACTTTGAAGTGATAGATGATAATGAGGACAAACCTTCTCCATCTTTAAAACTTCATTCACAAATTCATCAGTAAACAAAATTGGTTCAACAGAGCTAAGTCTAATTCTCTCTATTGCATCTATCTCATTTATTTGTTTTATTACATCAAGAAGTTTAATATTCTTATCTTTTAAATCTTTTCCATAAGATGCTACATGTATTCCTGTTAATACAATCTCTTTATAGCCATTTTTAGCCAATTTTTTCACTTCATCAACTATACTATCAATATCCCTACTTCTAACACGTCCTCGGGCATAAGGAATGATGCAATAGGTACAAAATCTGTCACATCCATCTTGAATTTTCATAAATGCTCTAGTCTTTCCATTAGTCTGACTAATTTCTATTTCTTCAAATGCCTTTACCTTCATTATATCATCAACTGTGCTAACTTTTTTACTTGCATCTATCTTTCTAATCTCTTCAACAATCTTTCTTCTATCATTTGTACCCATGACTAGGTTTACTTCTTCTATATCCAAAATTTCTTCTGGCGATACTTGCGAATAGCATCCCACAACAGCTATTATTGCATCTGAATTTTTCTTTTTAACTCGTCTTATATATTGACGAGATTTTCTATCACTCATATGAGTTACTGTACATGTATTTATAACATAAACGTCTGCATATTCTTCACTATTAACTTGTTCATATCCATCTTTTTCAAATAGTTCTAGCATAGCTTCAGTTTCGTATTGATTGACTTTACACCCAAGTGTATAAAAAGCTACTTTTTTCAATTTATTATTCTCCTCCTAAATCACTTAGCTCATACAAAGCTATTGTTGATGCTACAACAGAAGCTGTCTCAGTTCTCAATATTCTAGGTCCTAATGATACAATGCTGCAATTATTTTTTTGAACTTGTTCTATTTCTTCCTCAGCAAAACCACCCTCTGGACCTACAAAAATTCCAACCCTATCTATATTAGAATCACAACTTTTAAGTGCCTGTTTTATTGAGACAGTTCTTTCATTTTCATAAGGGCAGATATTTACATCATTTTTTTTCATATCTTCTAAAGCTTCTTTGAAACTTAAAACACCTCTTAAATTTGGTATTTTACCTCTTTTACTTTGCTTTGCGGCTTCATAAATTATTCTTTCCCAACGTTCAAATTTTTTATCTTCTTTTTTATCATCAACTTTAGCAACACTTCTCTTAGTTTGAACTAATATTATTTCATCTACACCAACTTCAGTTAATTTTTGAAGTATCATTTCCATCTTTGGAGCTTTTGGAAGACCTTGATATAACTTTACCCTCAGTTTAGATTCTCTATTTATATCAACTTCTTCTAAAATTTTTAAATTAACCATATTTTTTTCTATATTTGTTATCTCACAAATGTACTCATTATTATCTTTATCACATATCTCAAGTTTTTCCCCTAGTTTACACCTTAAAACTTTTGAAATATGTTTTACATCTTCACCTTCTATAATGCAGGCTTTGTCTTGTAAATTTATATTATTTTTTTCAACAAAAAATCTATCCATTACACTCCACCCTGCCTTTTACTTTTTAAGTTTAGAAACTATTGCCGACCATTCGCCTAGTTTTTGAACCTCAACTATTTCAAATCCATTTTCGATTAAACTTTCTTTAACTTCCTCTACTTTGTCCAAAATTATACCTGAAGATATAAATATAGCATCTTCTTTCATAAAATTTTGTACATCTTTTGCAAGTATTTTTATTATATCAGCTATTATATTTGCAACTATAACATCAGCTTTATCCTTTATTACATCTGTTAAATTACCATGCATTACAGATACATTCTCTTCAACTTTATTTTCAAGCACATTTTCTTTTGCAACTTTTACTGCAACTTCGTCTAAATCTACAGCTACAACTTCTTTTGCCCCTAATTTAGCTGCTGCTATTGCAAGAATTCCGCTACCACAGCCAATATCAAATACTTTAGAATCTTTATTTACATATTTCTCTAATTCTCTAATACACATACTAGTAGTCTCATGTGTTCCTGTACCAAAAGCCATACCAGGGTCAAGTTCTATTATCAAATCCCCTTCTTGCATATTATAATCTTCCCATGTAGGTTTTACTACTACCCTTTGTCCTACTTTTGTTGGTTTATAGTATGCTTTCCATGCATTTGCCCAATCAGCTTCATTTACTTGGTCTAGTGACACACTTCCTTCACCTATATCTATACCAAAATCTCTTAAGCCTAAAACTTTTTGTTTTATAATTTCGACAAATTCCATCACATTTTTTTCTTCTGAAACATAAGTCTTTATTAATACATCTTCTTCTTCGTTCTTTTTAAATACTTCTTCTTCTACATAATCCCAATCTAATTCATTTTTCTTTTGAAATAAGAAATCTTTTGGGTCTTCTATTACAGCTCCTCCAGCTCCTTGTTCATATAGTATATTTGTTATTGCTTCAACTGCTTCTGTTGTTGTTTTTATAGTTACTTCTATCCAATTATTCATAAGTTTACCTCTCTTTTCTATATTAATTTTCCTATTTTTCCATAACTTTTATTATATCATAAATATCATACTTTTTTGTTTTATAAATTTTTTATTAGTTTATATCTATATTATAGTAAATTTACTTAATTTATAATAAATTGTCTAGCTTATTTTTAGCACTTTATTTGATTATACTTTTTCCTAAATGCATTTTAAACAGTGAGCATTATATTTATTACATACAAATCACCAAAATGTACATTTTAAACAAAAATTTTTAGTTATTTTATATGTTTCCTACAATAAAATCATCTGATATTATATAATTAAAATTTAAATTATTAAGGAGAACTATAATGTCAGAAGTAATATTAAAAGATATATCAAAACTTTATTCTAATGGATTTAATGCAGTAAAAAATATAAATATAGATATTAAAGACAAGGAATTTATTGTTTTAGTAGGCCCATCTGGTTGTGGTAAATCGACAACGCTTAGAATGATTGCTGGTCTTGAAGAAATATCTTCTGGAGAATTATATATTGGAGATAAACTTGTCAATGATATAGAACCAAAGGATAGAGATATAGCAATGGTTTTTCAAAATTATGCTTTATACCCTCACTTATCTGTTTATGAAAATATGGCATTTGCACTTAAACTTAGAAAAATGCCAAAAGATGAAATAGATAAAAAAGTTAAAGAAGCTGCTAAAATATTGGATTTAGTTCCTCTTTTAGATAAAAAACCTAAAACATTATCTGGAGGTCAGAGACAAAGGGTTGCTCTAGGACGTGCAATAGTTAGAAACCCTAAGGTATTCTTAATGGATGAACCTCTATCTAACTTGGATGCAAAACTGAGAACTGCCATGAGAACAGAAATAACTAAGTTACATCAACAACTTGGAACTACATTCATCTATGTAACACATGACCAAGTTGAAGCTATGACTATGGCCGATAGAATAGTGGTAATGAAAGATGGAGTGGTACAACAGATTGCAACTCCACAAGATGTATACGACTATCCAGCTAATGTGTTTGTTGCAGGATTTATTGGAGCTCCACAGATGAATTTTATTGATGTGACATTGATAGAAGAGAATGAAGAAATATATGCTAAAAACGAATACATTAAGATAAAATTAAATAGAGAAAAACACTATGATTTAATAAAAGACAACTATATTGGAAAAGAAGTTATTATGGGTATTAGACCAGAGGATATACATATAGAAGATACTTTTATTAAAGCTAATCAAGATACTTGCTTTAAGTCAACAGTTGAAATAAAAGAACTTATGGGAGCAGAGACTTATGCTCATTTAAAATTAGATGTAAATACAATAACAATTCGATTTGACAGCAAAAATAGAGTTGATGTTGGTGATAACTTAACACTTTCAGTTGATAATAATAGAATACACTTATTTGACAAAGAAACTGACTTAGCTATAAGATAAGAGTATAATCTTATTTCTAAGGAGACTTTATGGAAGACTTGAAAAGTTTTTTTGAAAAACAACTCAATAAAAAAATAAATATTTACCCTTATAAAAATCAAAGTTTAGATGCCAATAGTCATTTAGTTACTTTTAATGATACTGTTTATGTTATTGATTTTTTAGATGAAAATAACTTAGATAATCTAAATGGTCACTTTTATTTAATTTATCAGCCACATATAGATTTTGAATATTTAAAAGGTATTTTTTATAACTTATATGATGATATAAATATAATGCAACATAGTAGTTTTTTTGTAGTAAACTCTAAATATAACTTAGATATTAATGTAACTACACAAAATATAATTGAAACTGAAACTTATCAAAGTACTTATATTTTTTATCTTGGTGAGTTAGATAACAAATCTGATTTTAATTTTAGATTACAGTTATGCTCTGATTTACTATCTCATATTGTAAAAGATAATGCTAAAGATAAATTTTTAAATTTATTTGACCTTATTAGATATAAAACTTTAGACTTAATTAACAAGGACGATGTACTTAATAGACTGATAGACTTCAATAAGATAAAATCTATTGATGAAGAGCTTCTATCTACAGGAATAAAATTTATAAATAATGACTTAAACATCTCTAAAACATCTAGTGATATGTTTTTACATAGAAATACACTGGTGTATAGGCTAGAAAAAATTAATGAAATACTCAACCTTGATTTAAAAAACTTTGAGAATGCAATGATTTTTTATCTAAGTGTAAAATCTTATTTTCTATATAAAAAAATTTAACTACTAAATTAAGCAGAAATTTTGTATATTAGTTCAAATTTCTGCTTAATTTTAATTCAAAATATTGTATACCTATAAAGTATTCTGTACTTCAAGTTTATGAATATCCAATCAGTCATATTTTGCAAATAGTATTTTTAAATTTATTAAATACTAGACCTATTAAATAAATCCACTATCTTACTTTTCCTAATTCTTTCTTTAAAACAAAATTCAATAAAAAACTTATTGTACCTAAAATCACCATAACATATCCTAATATTTTAAATTGTCCTGATGTTATGGTTGCTTCAAATACCATTCCAAGTAGTACAGTAGCAAAAATAGAACCTAAATAACGGCTAGTTTGAAACAGACCAGAGGCTGTACCTATGCTCTCAGGAGGACTTTCTTTAAACATTGAAGATTGTAATGCTACATTACCAATTCCATAACTAACACCTGCTAATGATAAAATAATTCCCTTACCTATTACTGGTATATAAACAAAAATTACTGAAAGAAGTACTGCACTAATCAGCATAAAAATTGATGACATCATAAGAGGCAATCTAGTTCCAGATTTGTCTATCCATCTTCCAGTCAATGGAGATATAAATATACCTATACCAGACATGAACAACATAAATAGACCAGTTGCTTTTGCACTATAATGTAATGCATCTTGAAAATAACTAGGAAGACCAAAAAACAAAATATAATTAAAGAAATTTAATATAATAAACTGTAAGTAAACCTTTGACAATTTAGGGTTATTTACAAATAGTTTAATATCTATAAATGGTAATTTTGTTCTCAGCTCATGCCAAATAAAAAGACATATCAATATTACACCTAATACAAGTTGTTCTAAATTAAAAGACTCTTTCATAGATAGCAAGAATAGTAATAAAAAAATCATAGCAATTGAAAATAGAAGTATACCAATAATATCTAATCTTGATAAAACATTTTTTAAAGTCTCCTTTACACCTTTTTTCTCTTTTGCTTCTTTTGGAAATAAAAAATATCCTAAACATATAGAAACCACAACAATAGGTATATTTATGAGAAATATAGCATGCCATCCTCCTAAATCCAACAATAATCCCCCAAGTGTTGGACCTAATCCTGCTGTAGTTGAAGCAAAAATGGTTAGGACTGCTAAGGCAGAAGATTGTCTTTCCTTTATATTATTTTGTATAAGAGCAACCCCAGATGGATATAGGGTACTTGTTCCAATTGCCTGAATTACTCTTATAAAAATCAATATAAAGAATGATTGAACAAATGATACTATAGATGCTGATAAAATTACCAGTATCAAACCACTCAAAAATAAGATTTTTCTACCTATTAAGTCTCCTATCTTACCTGAAACTGGTTGTGCAATAGCACTAGCTAAATAAAATGCTGAAACAATCCAAGATACAGTTGTAAAACTAATATGAAAATCATTTTGTATACTATGTAAAGCAAGTGAAATCATAGAAGAATTAAGAGGATTCAGCATAGTTCCTGAACCTATTGCTATCAAAAAAAGTGTTCTTCTAGTGTTTGTTTTACCCATATATCACGCCTCCAATAAGCAATTCATTTCCCTTATAAAAAAGCAGCTCCTATAATCCCTGCGTCTGAACCTAAAGTTGCACATACAATTTTTGCTATATCTTCTTTTTTGTACAATATGTATTTTCTTACCAAATCTTCTATCCCATCAAGTATTATATCACTTGCTTTAGAAACGCCTCCTCCAATTGATATAATTTCTGGGTCTAATGTATTTATTGTATTTGCAAATGTTTTTGCTAAATAAGATTTAAATCTAGTTATTACTTCAATTGCAACTATGTCGTTTTCTCTATATGCATCAAACACCATCTTTGCATTTATTTTTTCTAAATCTCCTTCTGCTAAATCTAAAATCCTGCTTTTTCTACCTTCTTGTATAAGTTTTTGAGAATATTTTATAATGGCAGTTGCTGAACAAAAAGTTTCCACACAACCATTATTTCCACAATTGCAATCAAAATAGTTTTCTCCTATTACTTGATGACCTATTTCTGAGCCTAATCCATGTGCTCCAGAAAAAACTTTTTGATTAATTACTATTCCTCCACCTACTCCAGTTCCTAAAGTATATAAAACTCCAACATCTGCACCTTTCATACTTCCAAACTTTGATTCTCCAAGTGCTGCTACTGTTGCATCATTTTCTCCATGAATTTCAACATTTGGAAACCTTATTTTTAGTTCATTCTCAAAACTTTCTCCATCCCATTTTAAGTTTACACAAGTTACTAAACCTTTTTTATTTATAAACCCAGGTACTCCAAATCCAATAGACTTTATCTCTTTCATATTTAGATTGTTTTCTTCTAACAGTTTATCAATCATTATTTTTATATCATCTAGTATTCCTTCAAAGCCCTTTTTAACCACAGTTTTACATTCTGTTCTAAAAAGTATCTTTCCTTGATTATCAACCACACCTGCTTGTATGCCTGTTCCTCCAATGTCTACACCTATATAATACATCTTTTTCACCTTTCTCTTTTAAATTTTATTAATATATATATTTTATCATGTTTATATTATATTAAAATGTAAAACCATGCAAATTTTTAATAATATCTTTAATACAAAACAAAAGCACCTTCCCATAGTATATTTTCACTATGAGAAGGTGTCTATTTTTATAAATTATTTCAATTTATTAGATGTCAAAACAAACTATATTTAAATCAATTATTTTAAACTCTTATCTTGACTTATTTTTTTGTACTAAACAATATTTTTGCAACTATATATCAACCAAATCTTAAATATATTTTTTACAAACATAAATTAGTTTTCCATAACATAATAAGTTGCTTTTATTATTCACCAATCTATACTAAAAATCTTATACACATAATATATATTTCTTTACATATACATATATTTGACTAAATACATATTTCTTTACATACATATCTAGCCTATTACCTAACCATACATACATATTTCTTTACACATGCACATATCGAAAGCAATTTTTTACGTAAATTTTTCTAACTAAATTATAAGCAAATATGCAATTTGCAAAAGTTTTAATTCTTACAAATAACTTTAAAACTTAGATGCTTTGGCTATACAATATGACTACTTTACTACCAAAATTTTAAGTCTAGGCAATTCCAATAATTATCCCAGCTTTTGAGTTTTTCCAGTACTTAATATAGCACTAAAAGCATCTAACTTTATTTCATAGATTATAATTGAGTTTTCTTCATCATTTGGCTGTGCCACATCCGTTCCCACTGGAATCACCCCTTTCTCTTATTTGATTATATTATAGCATATTATATATGTAGGGACAAGCATTTTTCAGAAAATTATTTATATTCAGTTTTATTTTTTTTAATAAAAACTATTTTTATATATTTATAAAATTAAAAATAGCCAATATAAAAATCATATTATATTAATTCAAAATCTTATAACTAAATAATTTAGATTCTAAAGAATATGATTACATTATATTGGCTATTTTAACTACTTTTTCTTAAACATATCTTCTATTTTCTGTCCGAATGTTTTTTTCTTTTCGTGGACGTTCGACCCGCACTCCTTCGCAAATTCTCTTAATAGATCTTTTTGCTTATCATTTAATTTTTTAGGAATCTCGACTACAACTTTAACATATTGGTCTCCTCTTGAATTACCTCTAATTCTAGGAATTCCTTTTTCTTTAAGTCTAAATACAGTTCCAGTTTGTGTTCCTTCTGGCACACTATACTTAACTTTTCCATCCAAAGTAGGTACTTCTATCTCATCACCTAAAGTTGCTTGAACAAATGTAATTGGCATTTCAAAGTAAATATCATTTCCATCTCTAGTAAACAGTGGATGAGACTTTACATTAACTACAATGTACAAGTCTCCTCTTGGAGCACCTTTTTCTCCCACTTCACCTTGACCAGCAAGTTTTATCATTTGACCATCATCTATACCTGCAGGTATATCTACTTCTATAGTCTTAACTTTTCTTGTATTTCCAGTTCCATGACATTTGCTACAAGGAGATTCAATTACTTCTCCAGTTCCATTACAAGTACTACAAGGTCTTGAGCTTGCTATATTTCCAAATGGAGTTCTTTGAACAGTTCTAACTTGACCAGTTCCATTACAAGTTGAACAAGTTTTCTTTGATGTTCCTGGTTTTGCTCCAGTTCCATCACACTCATCACATTCTTCACTTCTATTTAACTTTATAGACATTTTTTTACCAAATGCAGCTTCTTCAAAAGATATAGTAACATTTTGTCTTATATCTGCACCACGTTGAGGACCTCTTCTTCTTTGTCTTCCACCTCCGAAGCCTCCTCCAAACATGTCGCCAAATATATCTCCAAACATATCTTCAAATCCACCAAAGCCTTGGCCATTAAATCCACCTTGGCCTCCAAAGCCTCCTTGACCATTTAGCCCATCATGTCCAAATTGGTCATAAGTCTTTCTCTTTGTATCATCTGAAAGTACTTCATAAGCTTCATTTATTTCTTTAAACTTTTCCTCAGCCTCTTCATCACCAGGGTTTCTATCTGGATGGTACTTCATTGCTAACTTTCTGTAAGCTTTTTTTATCTCTTGAGCTTCTGCACCTTTACTGATACCTAAGACTTCATAATAATCCCTTTTTGTACTCAAAAATTGACACCACCTTCATTTTACAAAATGATAGCTTGTAGAATAATAAACTACAAGCTATCATTAATTCTTATATTCTACTTTAAGTTATATAATCTATGATATATTATATTCTTTATGATGTATATTGTCCATATATCTTTAATATCTATATGATTTTCATAAATAATCTATTCTTCAATTATCATTTGATGTTATATTATATAGCTTATTTATCTTCATCTACTTCTTTAAAGTCAGCATCTACTACATTGTCATCTTTAGGTCCATTATCTTGAGCTTGCTCTGCACCTTGGGCTGCTTGCTGTTCTTGTGCTGCATTTTGGTACATTTCTTGAGATACTTTTTGGAACTTAGTCATTACTTCTTCTGTAGCTTTCTTAAGCTCTTCTGCTGTAGCATCTTGATTGTCTTTTACAACTTTTAAGTCTGCTATTGCTTTTTCTATATCTTCTTTATCACTTGCACTTATTTTATCTCCAAGTTCATTTAAAGTTTTTTCAGTTTGATATATAGTAGATTCAGCTTGGTTAAATGCTTCTATTTTCTCTTTCTTTTGTTTGTCAGCTTCTGCATTCATTTCAGCTTCTTTTATTTTTTGTTCTATATCTGCTTCTGATAAATTAGTGTTTGACGTTATAGTTATTTTTTGTTCTTTTCCTGTACCTAAATCTTTAGCTGAAACATTAACTATACCATTTGCATCTATATCAAATGTAACTTCTATTTGAGGTATTCCTCTTTGTGCTGGTGGTATATCAGTTAATTGGAATCTTCCTAAAGTTGTGTTGTCATAAGCCATACTTCTTTCACCTTGAAGTACATGTATATCAACAGCTGTTTGATTATCAGCAGCAGTTGAGAATACTTGTGACTTCTTAGTTGGTATTGTAGTGTTTCTTTCTATTATCTTAGTCATTACATTACCCATAGTTTCTATACCAAGAGATAATGGAGTAACGTCTAGTAGTAATAAGTCTTTAACATCTCCTGCTAAAACGCCTGCTTGTATAGAAGCTCCTGCTGCAACACATTCATCTGGGTTTATACCTTTATGAGGATCTTTTCCTATAAATTTCTTAACAGCATCTTGAACTGCTGGTATTCTTGTAGAACCACCAACTAGTAATACATCATCTATTTCACTTGTAGAAAGTCCTGCATCTTGTAAAGCTCTCTTAGTTGGTTCCATAGTTTTTTCAACTAAACCTCTAGTTAATTCTTCAAATTTAGCTCTTGATAAATCTATATTCAAATGTTTTGGACCTTCTGCTGTAGCAGTTATGAAAGGTAAGTTTATGTTTGAATTCATTGTTGATGATAATTCTTTCTTAGCCTTTTCTGCTGCTTCTTTTAATCTTTGAAGAGCCATCTTATCATTTCTTAAATCTACACCTTCAGCCTTTTTGAATTCATCTGCTAAATAGTCTATTACTATTTGGTCGAAGTCATCTCCACCTAATCTATTGTTACCAGCTGTAGCTAAAACTTCAAAAGTACCATCACCTATTTCAAGTATAGATACGTCAAAAGTTCCTCCACCTAAGTCAAATACTAATATTTTCTTTTCTTGGTCTAATTTGTCCATACCATAAGCAAGTGCAGCTGCTGTTGGCTCGTTTATTATTCTCTTAACATCTAACCCTGCTATTCTACCAGCATCTTTAGTAGCTTGTCTTTGAGCATCTGTAAAGTACGCTGGAACTGTTATAACTGCTTCTGTTACTGTTTGTCCTAAGTAACTTTCTGCATCTGATTTTAATTTTTGTAATATTATTGCTGATATTTCTTGTGGAGTATATGATTTTCCATCTATATTTACTTTGTAATCAGTTCCCATGTGAGTTTTTATTGAAGTTATTGTTTTATCTGCATTTGTAACTGCTTGTCTTTTTGCAGGTTCTCCAACTATTCTTTCACCATCTTTTGTAAATGCCACTACTGATGGAGTAGTTCTCATACCTTCATTATTTGCTATTATTTGTGCTTCTCCACCTTCTAATACTGCAACACATGAATTTGTTGTTCCTAAATCTATTCCTATTATTTTTCCCATGACTAAAAATCCTCCTTGAGTAATTGTATAATTAAATTTTACTTATTTGTGTATTTTATATTAGGCTAAATATTTTAACCTTAATTTATATACTTAGCAAGAAACTTTAACCATTGAAGGTCTTATAACTTTAGTTCCTAGTTTATATCCTTTTTGAAGTACCATCACTATTTGATTTGCTTCTACTCCATCTACACTCTCTTGCATAACTGCTAGATGTAAGTTTGGGTCAAATTCCTTAGATTCTGCTTCTATTTCTTCTACTCCAAATTTTACTAGAGTATCTATTAATTGCTTATGTACAAGGCTTATACCCTTATACATAGTATCTTCCTTATCTTCACATGCATCTAAGGCTCTTTCCATACTATCTATAACTGGTATTAACTCAGTTATTATTTTCTCATTTGCAAACACACCAATTGTTTCTTTTTCTTGTTGAGTTCTTCTTCTATAGTTTGCATATTCGGCTTGAAGTCTTTGATATTTGTCATTTAATTCATCTACTTCATCTTTTAATTTTTTTTCTGCTAATTTAGAATTTATATCTGTTACATTTTCATCATCAGCTTTTTCTTCATCAGTTTTTTCGCTTGACTCTTCACATTCTTCATTAACAACTTCATCTTCTAACTCTACTTGAGTTTCAGATTCTTGGTTAATAGAAGTATCATTTTCTTCTTTTACTTCTTGTTGCTCATTTTTTTTATCCAAGACTTTACACCCCTCAATTTAAAATTTCTTTACTTTCTATTAATTAATAAACTCATATAATTTATTATAGAGTAAATTCTAGCGTAATCCATTCTTGTAGGTCCTATGAAGCTTATTCGCCCAACTAAGTCTCTGTCTACATTATAAGTTGCTGTAACTATACTACAATCCTGTGCCAATTTACAATCATTATCACTACCAATTATTATATTTAGATTTTCTTTTTGTATTCCCTTTGATTTAATTATGTCAGCTATTGTTTCCTTTCTTTCTAACATATTTAAAAATGACTTTGCTTTTAACACATCATTGAATTCTGGATAACTAAATATATTAGTGGCTCCATTTAATGATAGAGAAAAATCTTCTTCTTCCATATTTGAGTTTAGGGCATTTAAAAGTTCATCTATAAACCCTGAATACTCACTTATTTCATATTTAATAAAAGCAATCAGATTATCATCTAAATCTGTTATACTTTTTCCTGAGAGCTTCTTTGTAAGATTATCAGAAATCAAATTTAACTTAGATTGATCTAAATATACATTAGTTGTAAGGTTAGCTTTTTTTAAGTCCCCTTTATCTGTTACAACTATAAGTAAAATATTATTGTCATTCATAGCAACTAACTGTATATGCTTTATGACGCTTTGATTTATCAAACTCTTAGTAACTGCTACAGTTGTGTAGTTAGTTAATTGAGATAATAGCTTAGACGTTTCATGAATTAATTCTTTTATATGATTTATGTTATGATTCATACATTGTTCAATAAGAATCTTATCATTATCATCCAATTCACTTTTACTCATAAGAGAGTTTACATATAACTTATAGCCTTTTTCAGATGGTACTCTACCCGCAGAAGTATGTGGCTGAATTAAATATCCTAATTCTTCAAGGTCAGCCATTTCATTTCTTATGGTGGCAGCACTAACACCTAAATCATGCCTTTTAGATATTGTTCTAGAACCTATAGCTTCAGCTGTTTCTATATAATCTTTAACTATAGCTTTGAGGATATTTAATTTTCTTTCATTTAATTCCATATTATTATACCTCCTAGCTGTTAGCACTCACTAAGTTCGAGTGCTAAAAAGATTATATATATTATATACCATTATAAATTTATTTTGTCAATACCTTAAAAATCATTCCATAAATTCTATAAATATACTATTAGATATTTCTCTTCCCTTTTGAGTTAATTGTATGCCCTCAAAGCTTTGGTTTATAAGGTTTCTAGCTAGTAACATTTCTATCTGCTTACTGTATTTTTCTCTAAAATCTATTCCAAATTTTTTTTCAAAATCTTTAAATTTTATTCCCTTATTCATTCTAAGACCCATAAATATCTTTTCTTCTATCATATCTTTTATAGAAAGATTTTCACTATCTTCTATTGGCTTCTCTCTTTTAATCAGACTTAAATGATAATCCTCTAAAGATTCTAAATTATTATATCTATTATTATCAATATAACCAGAAGCTCCTGCTCCAAGACCTATATAATGTTCACATTCCCAATATAAAATATTATGTTTACAATTATAGCCTTCTTGTGAGTAATTTGATATTTCATATTGGTTGTATCCTTTTGACTTTAAATAGTTTATTGTATACTCATACATTTCTATATCTATATTTTCATCTATAAGGTCAAATTGATTATTTTCATACATATTATATAGTTCAGTACCTTCTTCTAATATAAGAGAATATGCTGATATATGTGTTGGATTTAAATCTGTAACTTTTTCAAGAGTTTCCTTCCAATCACATAGTGTCTGATTAGGAAGACTATACATTAAATCTACATTAATATTTTTAAATCCTACACTCAGTGCATCCATATAGTTTTTCTCAAATTCTTTATAACTATGTATTCTTCCTATAAAGTTCAAATGCTTTTCTTGGACAGCTTGTAACCCTATGCTAAGTCTATTGATACCAACTTCTTTCATAGTTTCTAATTTTTCTAGTGTAAGTGTACCAGGATTACATTCTATAGTTATTTCTGCATTTTTATCTATATTGAATTTTTCTTTTATACTTACAAATACTTCTCTTATTTCTTCAGATGTCAAAATACTAGGTGTTCCTCCACCTATAAATATACTTGTTATTATATTGTTTTTGTCTAAATTGAAATCTTCTTTATTTTTGTATTTATCATCTCTATTTAATTTATTGCTGTGTAACTCCATTTCTATTTTCAAATCTTCTATATATCTTTTTTTTGAATCTAGGTCCATTTTATAAGAATTAAAGTCACAATACTTACATTTTTTCACACAAAATGGTATATGTATATAAAGTCCTAACATTTTATATTCCTCATTTCTTAAAATTATCTTAAAGCATCAGTTATTAAATTATAAATCAAACAAAATAACTCATCAAGCCACATATAAAACATTTTCACTATGTAATATCATAAAAAATTTGGATAAAAGTAGATTTTTACTTTTATCCAAATTTTTTAACTTAAAACAAATGATTATCTTTTCTTCATATAATAATAAACTGGTAATCCAAGTATGGTTATGAATATACCACCTAAGGATATTGCTGTTGAAGTCAATATTTGATTTATTATTACAAATAACCCACCTAATATAGCTATAATTGGTATTATTGGATATAAAGGAACTTTATATGGTCTGTGTAAATCTGGTTGTTCTCTTCTAAGCCTTATAACCCCAACAAAAGTCAATACGTAAAATACCCATATTGAAAATATAGTTAAGTCTGTCAAAAGATTAAATTGACCAGATAAAGCATATATACATGCTAATACAGTTATAAGCAGTATTGAATTTACAGGAGACCCACCAGAATTTACTTTTAATAAAACTTTAGAAGCTGGCAAAGTTCCTCTTTCAGCTAATGTATATGGTATTCTTGACCCTGTTAATAAATATCCATTTAATGTACCAAACACTGATATTAATATACCCACAGTTATTACTTTTCCACCTAAATTTCCAAATAATTTTGTTGCAACTAATGTTGCTGGTGAAGTAACAGTTGCTAATTCACTTGCTGGTACAACCCGAAGATATGCTACATTTATTATAATATAGACTGCCATAACTAATGATAACCCACCAACTATTGCTCTTGGTAAATCTTTTTCTGGCGATTTCATCTCGCCTGAGATAGCCCCAACATTTATCCATCCATCATATGCAAACAATGTTGCTATTAATACTTGTCCAAGTGCGCTTGATACATTAACTCCATCACCTACAAATGGATTTAATACTTCACTACTTTGACCTTTAATAAATCCAAAGATTATTATTAGAGCTAATGGTATCATTTTTCCAATAGTAGCTACAGTCTGAACTTTTCCTCCCAATGATGAACCTATTATGTTAAGTAATGATAAAAACAGTATTACTCCAATTGCTATTGGAAGCACAACTGACATATTGTTCGGACTCATATTTAAAAGTTCAGATGCTTGTTGGGCAAATATTACCCCTAATGCGGCTGATGTGCCTGGAAAAAATAATACAGTTTGCATCCATCCAGTTAAAAATCCTAGTTTTTCTCCATATATCTCTTCAATATAAATCATCATACCGCCAGTTTTTGGGATAGCAGCTGATATTTCTGTAGCTGTAAGTCCAGCAGTTATTGTTATAAATCCACCTAAAAGCCATGCTATAATACCTAGACCTGGAGCTCCATTAGTTGTAGTATATATTGCCTGTGGCTTAAAAAAAACTCCCGAACCTATAACCATACCTACAACAGTAGAAAGAGCTGCTGAAAGACCAATAGTCTTTTGTAGTTGAGTACGCATGATGTCCCTCCTCACTGTTTTATAAGTGCATAAAATATTAATTTTATAAATTTATGGTTTTAGTATTCCCAAAGTTTTTTTTTATATTAATTTACTAATTTTATATTAACTTACTAGTTTTATATTAATTTGCTATACATTTAAAATTATAGAATATCAATCTTTAAAGATTGTCTATTTTTTAAATGTGGATTATATTTTCTATCTTAAATTAAAGTTTAATCTTCTAGCTTAAAATGTGTATATATCTAATACTCTTTCTTTTAAAATTTCTTTTTCATTTAGTTCTGGATTATTGATGACAATTTCAAGCATCTTATTTAATAGATACCCTATATCTTTACCTGGTTTAACACCTATAGACATTAAATCGTTTCCATTAATAGCTAAGTCTTTAATATGAAAGCATTCATTTTGGCTTATTATATGTTTAAATTCCTTTTCACTCTCAATAAGGTTTAATATTTTCTGTTTTGCATATTTTGGGTTTTTAGCAAGTGTGTCAGCCCAATTAACTTTTATTAAATCTTCAAATAGTTCAATGTCTCCCAGTTTATTTAATAACTTTTTAATAATTTTTCTTTTTGGTTCTATTCTATAATCATGATATTGTATTAATATTAGAACTTTATTAATAGTATAATTATCATACTTAAGCCTCTTTAAAATTTGCTTTGCTATTTTAACAGACTCCCTACTGTGACTATAAAAATGGTCAATTCCATTTTTATCAGTCGTTTTAGTAATTTTTTTACCCAAATCATGAAATAACATTGTAAGCTTTAGATATAATTCATCTTCAATTACTTCAGTAGCTATCAAAGTATGTTTCCCAACATTATAAATATGATATGGATTATGTTGAATAACATCTTCTAAATCACATATTTCAGGAATTATAAATTTCAATAATCCTGTTGAAATTAATAAATTTAACTTAGATGAATCAGATACTAGCATTTTATTGAATTCTACTTGAATTCTTTCCATAGACACACATTTTATTAAATCTGCTTTTTTGTATATGCTTTGTTTAGTACCTTCAGCTATTTTAAAATTAAGCTGTGCAGAAAACCTAATCGCTCTAAGCATTCTAAGTGCATCTTCTTCAAATCTGTCTATTGGATTTCCAACGCAACGAATACACTTATTTTGTATATCCTCACAGCCATTAAATGGGTCAACTAATCCAGTCTTTGAATTGTATGCAATTGCATTAACAGTAAAGTCTCTTCTTGACAAATCCTTAACTATATCATTTGTAAATTCTATTGAATCTGGATGTCTACCATCACTATAGCTTCCATCTATTCTATATGTTGTCACTTCAAATGGCTCATGTTCAATCATGACTGTTACAGTACCATGTTGTATACCAGTTGGAATAGTTCTTTCAAATATCTCTACTACTTTTTCAGGTCTTGCACTAGTTGTTATATCCCAGTCATTTGGAATTCTTTCTAATAAACAATCCCTCACACATCCTCCAACTACATATGCCTCATAACCATTTTTTTCTAATTCTTTAATTATATAATCCACTTTTTTAGGAATTTCTATATTAGTCATAAATATCACCTTTTTTTATTTTTTCTTTAATATACACTTACTTATATTCTCTATGTGTTTAATTAAAATATACCACAAAAAAACTAGATTAATTTAGAAATAATTCTAAATTCACTCTAGCTTTTAAGTATTTTTATCTAAATTTATAAAAATTTAATAAATTATTCATCCAACTTAAGTACAGACATAAATGCTTTTTGAGGAACTTCAACAGAGCCAATTTGTCTCATACGCTTCTTACCTTCTTTTTGTTTTTCAAGAAGTTTCTTCTTACGAGATATATCTCCACCATAACATTTAGCAAGTACATCTTTTCTTAAAGCACTTATTGTCTCTCTTGCAATAACTTTATTACCAACAGCAGCTTGTATAGGTATAGCAAATTGATGTCTTGGAATTTCTCCTTTTAATTTCTCACACATTGCCTTTCCTCTAGGGAAAGCACGAGTTTCATGTACAATAAAACTAAGAGCATCAACTTGCTCTTTATTAATTAAAACATCAAGTTTTACAAGAGTAGATGCAAC
Organism: Clostridioides sp. ZZV14-6150; assembly: GCF_020657875.1. Classification (NCBI taxonomy): domain Bacteria; kingdom Bacillati; phylum Bacillota; class Clostridia; order Peptostreptococcales; family Peptostreptococcaceae; genus Clostridioides; species Clostridioides sp. ZZV14-6150. The sequence continues at coordinate 288,899 of NZ_JAGWDA010000001.1, forward strand.
ATATCCCTTAATCTCATAATCAAGAGAACTATATCCTCTAGTTCTTGATTTTAAGGCATCAAAGAAATCATAAACAACTTCATTAAGAGGAAGGTCGTAATGAAGCATTACTCTTCTCTCATCTATATATTCCATGTTTAACATATTTCCACGTCTTTCCTGGCAAAGTTCCATAACAACACCTACATAATCTTTAGGAACTATTATATCTCCTTTTACTATAGGTTCTTCTATCATTCTTATCTCAGCTACTTCTGGTAAATTTGCAGGATTTTGTATCATTACAACTTCTCCATCAGTTTTTGTAACTCTGTATATAACAGATGGTGCTGTAGTGATTATATCAAGATTAAATTCTCTTTCAAGTCTTTCTTGCATTATTTCCATATGTAAAAGACCTAAAAATCCACATCTAAACCCAAACCCTAGTGCTGCTGAAGTTTCAGCCTCATATTCAAGAGCAGCATCATTTACTTGTAATTTTTCAAGAGCATCTCTTACATTTTCATACTTTTCACCTTCTCCTGGATATATACCACAATATACCATTGGAGTAGCTTTTTTATATCCTGGTAAAGGTTCTTCTGTAGGATTATTTGAATCTGTTATTGTATCCCCTACACGACAACTTCTTATATCTTTTATACTAGCAGCAACATAACCAACATCACCTGCTGATAATTCACTAAGTTCAGTTTGCCCTGGAGCCATAACACCAACTTCAGTTACTTCAAACTTTTTCTTAGTATTCATCATTTTTATTGTCATACCTTTTTTAACAGTTCCTTCAAACACTCTAACATAGGCTACAACACCTTTATAAGCATCGTAATAAGAGTCAAATATTAACGCCTTTAATGGAGCTTCATTATCTCCTTTAGGTGCAGGAACATTTTTTACAATATCTTCTAAAACATCTTCTATATTTAAACCTGTTTTAGCTGAAATAAGAGGTGCTTCACTTGCATCAAGCCCTATTATATCTTCAATTTCATGTTTTACTTCATCTGGTCTTGCACTTGGTAAATCTATTTTATTTATTATTGGTAATATTTCTAAATCTTGGTCTATTGCAAGATACACATTAGCTAAAGTCTGTGCCTCAACACCTTGTGCTGCATCAACTACCAATAATGCTCCCTCACACGCAACTAAACTTCTTGATACCTCGTAATTGAAGTCTACATGTCCTGGTGTATCTATAAGATTTAAATAATATTCATTTCCATCCTTCGCCTTATACATTAATCTTATATTTTGGAGCTTTATAGTGATTCCTCTTTCTCTTTCAAGATCCATGTTATCGAGTAATTGACTCTTCATGTCTCTTTCACTGACAAGCCCCGTTTGTTGTATTAATCTATCAGCTAAGGTAGACTTTCCATGGTCTATATGTGCAATTATACTAAAATTTCTAGTTCTACTTTGTTTATTGTCCACCTTAAATTCCCTCCTCTTGATTATTCTTATAGTTATCATTTTATATTATATAAAAACTTTTTATATATCAAATTTTAAATTTTTGAATATAAACTAATTGGCATTAAACAAAATTATCCACATTATATGTGGATTATCAAGCCTAACACTAAATATTATATAATATCATAAACTTAAAGTAAATCCTATAAAAGATAGTTAATGTATTTTTATTTTATACAATTAAAGATACATAACTAAAATAAGGCTTATTTTAATCAATAAACCTTATTCACTTATTTACTACTTATTAAATTTTTCAACAATTTTGTGTATATCAAAATTTGGTATATCAAGCTTTGGTATATCAAGCTTTGTAATATCAAATTTAATACTTGAGAAATAATTATGTTGTTTTATTCCCAACATACTTTTAGCATTACTGTCAACTATAAATACACAAACTGATGTACCTATAATCATAATAACTAAAAATATAATTCTCATAATATACTTATATTTTCTTTGTTTACTTTTACCTTCTATATTTCTTTCTAATCGGCTCATTCAACATGCTCCTAATTATACTAAACAATCTAATTTTTTTGTTTAAAATATTCATCTAAAATTTCAGCAAGATACTTTGTAGTAGCCTTAGATTCTTCTATACTTGTTGCATTATTTCCAATTTCTATTAACATGTGATTTTTAACTGCAAATTGATTAAATCTAGCATAATCTTTTTCTACTATTGGAGACACCAAGCCTGGATATTTCTTTTCAGCAAAAGCAGTTATATCATCTGCTAAAGCTCTAAGCTGTGCTTTATTTTCATTTTTTCCTCCTACAACAAAGAAGAATTTAGATACTCTCTCTCCATTTATCATAGTTGTATATTTTAAATGGTCTTTTTCTTTAGTGGCTGGATTAGTTAAATCCCTAGCATCCCTATGTAAATCTATTGCTATGTCCACTGTATTATATTTAGGGAGTATACTTTTTATTGTTTTTAAACTACTTGCATAAGAGTTATTATAAGATGGATAGTCATGGTATTTAGTAGTATGGACTACACCCCATCCCTTACTGTCTAAAGCACTAGTTAATGCATTTCCTACTTCCATTACTGAATTTTTCTTATCTCTTGAATGATAATTTCCATCAGGTGAATTTGAATAAGTTTCACATCCATGAGTATGATATATCAAGATTCTTGGATTTTCTTTAGTCACTCTTAAATCATCTTTATAATCTTCACTAGATGCAGTACTAGTTTCAGTTGTATCTGAGTTTTTTGACTCAATGTCTGGAACATTTTCTTTACCAACATAAAGTTTTATATATTCTTTTTCACTTTCTTTCTTATTATCAGCTTTACTTACATCCTCAGATTTTTTATTTTCATCTTTACTTTCTTTACTTGTTTCTTTATTTTTATCACTCTTTTTATTTTCTGTATTATTTCCTTCGACTTTAGCTTCTGGATAAGATGAATTTACTAAAAATTTCAAAAAGTCATCTTGATTTAAAGCCAATGATTTTCCTGGTAAAATGCATGCTAATATAAAAGTCAAGGTTACTACTTTAATGCATTTTTTAAACATATTTGCTCCTCCTTATTTTACAATCTACCTGGATGTAAAGACCTATTTAGACCTTCACTTATTATTATAGATAGATTTTCAATTGTATCATCTATATCTTTTGGTGTTACGATTAAATTCTTATCATATGGGTCTAATGAATCTTTTATTAGATGATATTTTTCTTCTTCTTTAAGTTTTTTCAACATATTATAAAAACTTTCTGTTTCTTCTGACTGAGATATTAAATTATCTATTGCCATATCCAAAACATCTATAGTAAGAGTTGCTGCGTCAACCACAGTTGGAACTCCTATTGCAATAACATCCACTCCTAAAGTTTCTTTAGTGAGAGATTTTCTTGTATTGCCAACACCTCCACCAGGTGATATTCCTGCTGTTGATATTTGTATAGTAGAGTTTACTCTTTCCATTTTTCTTGATGCTAGTGCATCTATTGCTACTACTCTATCTGGCTTCACTTTCTCAACTAATGACTTCACTACTTCACTAGTTTCTATTCCAGTAACACCCATAACCCCTGGGCTTAAAGCTGATACCTCAGTAAAATCATCATCATAATCCTTGTTATAATTTTTAAAGAGATGTCTAGTTACCAGTGTTTTAGATACACTTTTTGGACCCAATGCATCAGAAGTAATATTTCTATTTCCAAGACCAATTACTAGTGTCTTTTTGTTTTTGTCTTGTCCAAACACATCTACCAATTCATCTTTTAAATAACTTATCATTTCTTCTCTTGACTCATCATCATCAAACTTCATAAGATTACTTTCTAGGGTTATATATTTTCCTATATCTTTGTTCATTATCTCTGAACCTTGTTCATCTATTACTTCAACTTTTGTTACAATACAATTTTCTAATTCTTTAGTTTCTATTTCTACCCCAGGAATACTACTTCCTTCTTGAGACTTTTCACACATTTCACTAGCTTCTAAAGCTAAATCTGTTCTTACATTAATCATATAAACCTCCAGTATAAATTAAATGCTAATTATAATTGTTAACAAAATTTAGTATTTTATAACAAAAAACTATAAATTTATTTAAAACAAGTAAAATTAAGGCTTTCAATGTAAGAAAATCGAGTTTGGTCAGTAAATGGTCAGTAAACTTCCTTATCTATCATTTATTTACAAATATAAAAAGGTAGCAACTATTTACATAGGCGCTACCTTTTAATCTATTTATCACTTTCTTCCCAAGATTTCATTCATTATATATTTCCTCTAAAACAATTAAATGATAAACATATTTTTGAAAGTGTTTATTCAACTTTTTGAAGGGTTTAAAGATGTGCAATCATAAAAAAATGCTCTCTAAAGTACCTTTCTTGTTTTATTGGTTGAAGCCTAATGCAGATAATGTCTTAGCATAATAGTAAATAGGCATGTTCTTTGTTGCATCTTCTAAACTTTATGTTCATAGTAGAATGACTTCTTCACTTCATTTATTTCTGTTGAAAGAATGGTTCAGCAATTGCTAGCCACTCATTTGGAAGATAAAGAGAGAGATAACCATGATTATAACCTTTAGCTTCATAAATCCTACATGAGGCCACATAAGACTGAAACATTTTCGCAGAGTTTTTGACACACTTCATTTCTTTTTCTCCATACCAGTACATCACTTGTGCCGTGGTTTTTTTGACGCTATCCTTAAGTGTATATTGCATCATATAAGTACGATACATATTATATAATGTTTCTTTTCTGACATGTGGCATATCCTGCATATAATATGCTTTGATTTCATCTGGGTACTGCATATTTTTAGGTAATAGCTTTGGCATCATAGCAATTTGAAAACGACAGGCCTTCTCACTAAATAGAAGTCCTCCACAAAAACGAATACCAGCAATACAAAACCTTGCCATAGTAGGTCTTGGGTAGCATATACTACCATCAATAATTGCCTTTTGGGTAATATCAGGTTTTCGAGATAAAAGCTCCATCACAATTTGACCACCAAGTGACACACCACACAAAGCAAAAATATGACCACCACATTCTTTATCTATATATTCTACTAACTTGTCTGCTGTATCCTCTGTGGAAATATATGTATTCTCATATTCTTCTCCATGACCATCCAATGTAGGAAGTATTACATAATAGTTTTCAGACAAAACCTGTGCTTGTCGTAAATAGTTCCACCATGCGTTCCCACCTCCATGAATCAACATTATATGTGGACTTTTTTTATTTCCAAATTCATGAAATTTCATATGTCACCTCTCCCTATAAAAATAAAATGAATGTTATTTCTTCTTGTCATCATCCACTACAGGTGGAGAAGATATAATTGAGAGTTTTCGAAGCTTTAGATTCGATTTAGGTTTTTGATCTACATATGGTTTCAATAAATTAGCTATATTTTGAAGAAGATCTTTATATTCATTATCAGTCATATATAACAATGCTGAAGTAAAAAGTACATTATCTTTTTTATGCTCTTGATTTTTCCTGCTAAAATACTCATTCATTTCCTGCATTAACCCTATATGAAATGCTGTAGAAAGTGCAACAAATGCCTCACCTTCCATTGGCACTTCATCTTCCTTTAGTGCATAAACCTTTTCAATCGTACCACGCACACGATTTTCTTTGACTACTTCAATCATATTATTCTCTTCTAAAATTTTGACATGATGATAAACCGTTGCGCGAGGAATATCATTCAAATACTTCACTATATCAGATGTACGAACACTGCCATGAAGTCGAATATACTGTAAAATACGAAGTCTAGCAGGATTTAGAATCAATTTTACTACGTCCATCTTATCATCCCTTTCTTTAATCTATAAAAATATTATAGTCTATTTTTTTAGACTATTCAACTGTTCAATGTAAAAACGTTAAAAATCATGTTAGTTTTTCGATATTTATTTTATTATTAATAATACATTTATAAAATCCATCATATATGTACATGTTTTTTCAATATAAATAATTAAATGATAAATATATTTTTGAAAGTGTTTATCCAACTTTTTGAAGAATTTAAGGATATTCAATCATAAAAAAGGCTCCCTAAAGAACCTTTCTTGTTTTACTGGTTGAAGCCTAATACAAATAATGCCTTAGCATCATAGTACTTAGGCATAGTTTTTGTTGCATTTTCTAGTCTAGAAGAATTAAACTCTGCTGAAGTTCTATATAATGCAACTTCAGAACCATCAAATTCATACCACTTACCATCAATTTGCACATAGTTCCAAGCATGGTTTAAGGCTCCATCTTCCTGATATATCGAATTCATTCCCATTAGCCTTGTCAATACATGAAAGCTACTTGCAAAACTTCCACATGAAGCACGTTTTTCAACAAGATTTCCATATACATTTGTATCATGTGCTATACCACTCACATATTTTGACTCTATTACCAGTTTTGCAGCTCTATTCGCCTTTTCCATATCAGATGCATTTCTCCAATCGAAACTATTTAGGAAATTTCTAATTACTGCAAGTTCATTTTTAGTCTGCTCATAAGTAAGCAACTCTTTGCCTGCTATAATTTTTATAGGGTCAAGATTTTTAAATATTACACTCTTGTATGCTTCACCTGCAAATGCAGCAGCGTATGCACCTAATCCTGCATATCCTTTATTTATATAATAATATTTGCCATCTGCTCTAAGTTCATTCCCATTTTCATTTCCACCATAATTAATGTCCCACCCAGCTTTACCAGTTGTGTTAAGGCCAAGCTGTACTAGCATCCCTTTGAGAGGATATTCCTCGTTTGTATTGTTTTTGACTACGCCTGTATTAGTGTCACCTACATTATTAGTTACATTCAAACATTGTGTTATTATAGAAGCATCAATATTTCCTATTGATGTTATTTTAGTAGCACCTTTAAGTATACTTTTGTTACTTCCATTTCCAACTAATACAATTGGTTTACTTTCAGCTAGAGTTGAGCCAATTAACGGATAAACTAGGTCACTTCCACTAGCTACATAAAATTCTTTAGCACCACCATAAAACTGTTGAACTATCTTTTTATTAGTCTCATATCTATCAATTCCACCTAATCTAGTTGCTCCTAATTTTTCTACAAGTTGATTACTCATAGTATTTGTTGAACCAAATGCAAATATTTTATCTCCTTTAATTTTAAACTCAGGCATATCTGAACCGTTAGTAAGTAATACAGGTATCTCATTTTTAAATGCAACTGAAGCTGCACTTATGGCATCTGCTTCACCTTTAAACCCATTTGCTACCAGTACATTACCTGAAGTACCTTTTAATTCTAAAATCTTGTCACTTACCTTATAACTTGTACTAAGTCTATCTTTTCCTTCAATTCTTTCAACGTCAATATTTTTTTCCTTTAATAAATTCTCTACTTTGCTTCCTATAGAATTATTTCCTCCTATTATGTACACTTTTTTAACATTATTAAATCTTTTTAATGTTGAGTCTGGTATCTCATCTTTCTTAGTCAATAATATTGGTGCGTTTTCAACTCCAGCCAATCCACTTGCTGATAATCCATCTGCTAAACTACTATCCACATTGATAAGGATAGCTTTAGTATAATTCTGCCTATCTGCAATAATAGCTGAAGTTTCATACTTATCTTTACCATTTATACTATCAATCGAACTTAGTGCATTTGATACTATTGGAAAAGCAGAAATTACTAGCAAGAATGAAATTCCCATAGTTAATAATTTTTTACATATTTTCATAATATAAATACCTCCTAAATATTATAGTTCTACTTAAATAATATACTATAGAATGAAAAAAACATCTCAATTATTGGAAAAATTATCTTAATTAAACATATAAATTTATATTTTTATAAATTTTTTATTAAATTTACAAAAATGAGTAATTTCTTGCATTATCTTATAATTATTGGAAATACTATCAAAATGTATGTAAATAGTTTGTATTATATCAAAATATTTGTTACAAAAAATGAAATATTAATTTATATATATTAAAATATTTAAAACACAAAATATACCAACCTAAAAACAAGATATTGCAAATTATTTATACACAATCTATAGTCTAAAAAATCAAAATAAAAAACATTATTAAAATATATAAATAATAATCCTTGATTTTTAGATTTATTTCTGTTAAAATCTAATATGTTGACGATGAATATGAGAAAAAAATACAGGGAGGTGAACACGGTGGCAAATATAAAATCAGCTAAGAAAAGAATAAGTGTTATCGAAAAGAAAACTGCTTTAAATAGAGTTAGAAAATCTCAAATAAAAACTGCAATAAGAAGATTCGAAGATGCTGTTGCAGCTGGAAACAGAGAGGATGCTGTTGTTAAGTTCCAATATGCTCAAAAGAGAATATACCAAGTAGCTTCTAAAGGAACTATACATAAGAATGCTGCAGCTAGAAAAGTAGCTAAATTAGCTCAAAAGTTAAACGGTATGAACGCTTAATTACCAGTTTATATTTCTTATATATAATAACCCCTATGTAGGGGTTTTTTATTTTGGAAATTTATACAATAAAAAATAAATAGTTAGACATATTATAGTTGATTATATACTCTTAGACTCAATTTAGCCTACTTGTACTTTGAACTATAACATATCTTGCTATTTATTTTTTATTAATATATAAGTTTTTTACATTGCTTGCCTTTTACAGTATCTACTAATCAACATTTCTACTGCTAAAGTATCCCTTATAAGTCCTGTTTTTATTTTATAATCGCTTTCTAATATATAGTTTAAAATTTCTATGATTATATCATCAGAGAAGTTTTTAGTCTGTTTTAATGCTTTTCCTATTACAAATTGATGCATTTTTAATTTATCTGCTATAAGTTTTGCTGAGTATCCCTCTAGTTGTAATTGTCTTACTTGCATAACTATTTTAAATTGTCTAGCTATCATAGAAAATATACCTAAAACAGATTCGCCTTCTTGTATCATATCATTCAATATTTTCATTGCATTAGAAGCACTTTGCTCTCCAATATAATCAATTAACTTAAATATATCATTTTCAACCTTTTTAGGAGATAATTTATCTATTACATCATTAGTTACACTATTTCCCTTTCCAACAAATGAACTAATTTTATTTATCTCGTTTTCTAAGTCTGATAAAGTCTTTTCACTACTTTTATCTCTATATCCTTCTTGTTCAATAAAATACATTATTTGAGAGTTTTCTATTATAACTTCATTTAGAGCAAAAGATTTTTTTATCCACTTAAATAAGTCCATATCAGAAAGCTTGTCACAATTAAAAACAATTCCATTATTACCTATCTTTTTAACTAAAGATTTTCTTTTGTCTATATCTCCATATACAACAAAAACTATAGTGGTAGTGTCTGGAGTATTATCTAAATGCTCTATCAAGTATTTTTCGTCGCTATCTGTAAAATTCTTTTTCTTTCCTTTTAGTAACTCAAAGTCTTTTACTATTACTATTTTTCTATCATCCATAAAAGGAAGTGTCTCTATAGAGCTTATAAGCTGATTTAAGACTATTTCCTTTCCATCTATTATATCTAAGTTAAAATCGAGCATTCCTTCGTTTAAATTCTCTTTAAAGACTTTTATTGCATTTTCTATTAAATAATACTCTCTGCCATAAAAAAGATACATTTTCTCAAGTTTTTTATCTTTTATATTCCTTATAATATCCTTGTAATCCATTTTCTTGCTCCTTTATCTCTTTTCCTTCTATGTAAAATATGTAAAAAAATACTCCTATGTAATAAATCACTACAATATAAAGTTTAGGGTTATCTATATCAATATATGCAAAATTTAAATTGCTGAGTTTATCTAGTAAAAAAAATATGATTTCTATCAATGTGCTGTTGAATAAAGCTATTATTTTAGCTATTACTACACTTATTTTAAATATTATTAAACTTGCAATACTCAAATACATTATTATACCTATAAATGGTACTATTATTAAATTTCCTATGATTGAAACCAATGGTATACCTTTAAATGTATAATATATTATAGGCAAGGTTAATATATTTGACGATATTGTCAATGATACCATACTTAATTTTATAATACTATTTATTTTATTGTAAAATATTAGTATAGAGAATGTAGCTAAAAAAGATAATTGAAAACTTACATTATATATAACATAGGGGTTATTTATAATTAAAACTATCCCTATTAGAGACAGTGTTGATATTCCATCCTTTTTTCTATTAATAAAGACTGATAAATAGAAAACCATAACAAATGCTATAGACCTAATTATAGATGGAGACGCACCTACCATTATACAATATAAAGATATAAAAATCGACAATATTAATAATTTATACAATTTATTTATACCTCTTAATAGAAAAGCAATTACAACACATAGTATGCTTGTATGAAGACCAGATATAGATATTACATGACTAGTTCCTGTCCTAGTGAACATTTCTTTTTGTTCATCTGTCAAATTTTCAACCTCTGCTAACAATATAGAATTTATAAAATCTGAATTTTTCTTATATAAATATCTATAAGTTTTATTTATGTAAAGCTTTATTTTACCTATTAAGTCATATATTTTATTTTTACCAATAATTTTATAACTATTTATATATATTATACCTTTATATCCAGTACTTTTTATATATCTTCCATAATCAAAATCTTCATATTTCATTTTACCTAAACTTTTAAATTTACCTGTAACATTAACTTTCTGACCAATTTTCAAATTTTTAGTTCTTGTGTAATCATTTATTAGGAAAGCTCCTACTTTATACTGATTATATCTAGGCTTTTCAAATCTTCCTTTGACTGTTCCTTGTATAGTTATTATCTTATCATTAAATTTTTCATCCTCTTTCTTCTTATTTGTGATAATAAAAGATACAGCTATCACAAATATTAATATAATTAGTAAAGGTCTTCTTATTTGAATCATAATCACTCCTCTATAAAACATATTATTTAGATTATTTTCAAATAAAGATTTTTTAAACAAAAGAAATTATTCTATAAACAAAAGAATACGTCAAAAGATTTATTAAAATCTTTTGACGTATTTTCACTTCTATATATATTCATTTATATAATTGTCTTTTTTAGAAAAAATGCAATTAAGTATTTCTATTGTTTCTTTTGAAATACCTTCTATATTATTTAATAAAAGTGCTTCTTCAACGTCTGTATAAGAAAATGCCAATTGTGTTAAAGCATTTATATCTAATTTAATATCAAAACACTCTTGAAGCCCTTCTGTGCATTCTTTATTTAATTTTTCCACTATTACTTTCTTATTTTGTATAGAGACTTTGAATAGTCCATTATTTTCTTCTATAAATTTATCTTCTATATATAATTTTATAGAACTATTAATATCCTTATCAATATCTATATCTTCAATAAATTGCTTTACATTTATAACTCTTCCCATCATAAAAGGTTTTATTTTTATCTCACAATCTTTAGGGTTGTCTAATATAAACCTTATCTTATCTATTGTAGGAGTAGCTATAGAAGCTATCTTACATTGAGTATTGTGATTATATATAAATTTAAGCATTGATTTAAGAGCATCTATGTTTTTATAAAATAGCTCTCTGACAAACATTTTATCTCCTTGAAGAAAATAAATTATATATCCATCTTTTTCATTACCTTCATGGATATATAAATGTCCGTCTTCACTTTGGATTTCTTTAAATAAGTTTTCATAATAATGTTCATCTTTTAACACATTACCATTAACCTCATTTAAAAATACTTTATCTATTTTAATTAAATCATCAATTTGTGATAAATCAGCTTTTATCATTTTTCCATTTGCCTTGAAATTTTTTAAATCATCTGTTTTGATAGTATATTCAATTTGGTCATAACAGTGCTCATATCCAAATCTTCTATAAAGTCTATAGTCAATTGGCATTAATATAGATACTAGTTGTCCTTTCTTATACAACTCATTTAAAGTAAATTTAATAACTTTACTCATATAACCAGTTCCTCTCCCCTCAGGAAGTGTAGAAACCCCTACTACATACGATGTATTGTATACCTTACTATTTAAGCTTAATTTATACTGGTTTAGCTGAAGAGAGGAAACAATTTTTCCTTCATCTAAAGCTATTACAGTATTTTCATATTTATATTTATCATTAAAATAGTATTTCATGAAACTTTCACTGTCATTAAAGCAATAACTCCATATTTCTTTTATACTTTCTATTTCTTCGTCTTTAGCATACCTAATCTCCATATAGTTTATTAAGCCTCCCTAACACTGTACTTTTCAACAAATCTACAAGGGTGGTAAGAAAGTTTAGCTTTTCTCAGACCTTCAATACCTAAGTCTTCTTCTCTATTTACAAATTCAACATCTTCAAATTCACTTACTAAAAATTGTTGGTTTATAAATGGATATAAACCTCTTATATCAGGATTGGCTTTTTCTATATGAATTAATGCCATGTTTTTATTTAAAAGCTCTCCGATACTAAATGCTTCTAATTTTCCATCCACATATACACCAAACACTTTTACTTTATCTTTTAAAATATCGTAATTGTTAAATATCTTTTTGATACCAACCAATTCATCATCCATACTTTCATCAAATTCGTTATTTTCTTCTTTGTTACTTTCCCATTCTTTCATTAATACTAAACATTCATTGAAGTTTTCTTTATCTAATAATCTTGCTTCATATCTACCTGCATATTCTTTTAAGAAATAATTTATGTGATTTCTCTTCTTTTGATTCTTTTTACCAGCTAATGTTCTTAAACTTTCTGCATCATAGATATAGTCAAATAAATCTCTTTCTTCTATATACTCAAATCTATTTGGGTATTTTTCTTTTAGAAATTCTACCACTTCAGTAGTAATACCCCTTAAGTATATTTTTTTGTTGTTATGTGAAAAATACTCAAGTACAAAATCTACAACTTCTGGAAGTTTGTCTTTTTTAGCAAGTGGTAATATTGAGAAACTATCTCCTTCGTATTCACCAACTAAAACAGCAAAATCTTCACCTATATAATATCCTGTCTTATAAACATGTTGCCACATATATAAAGTACTAAAACAGTACTCACAAGCTTCATAATCTACTAAATCAAAATAAGGGTCTAGCTCCTTTTTTGAATTTAGTTCAATATCTTTGAAAAACATAAAATCCTCCTACCTTTTTATTGCTTAATTTTTTAAAATTTTATTTTGTATCTATAAAAACTCCAATTTAGTTATGGTATTAATTTCACTTATATTGTCTAAAATATAAAATAGGATAGTTCCCATATATCTTATATTACCCATCATAAAATTATATAAACATGTAATGACTGGAGTGATTTTTTATTGAGAAATAAAATTTTTTTATTAACACTTATTATAATATCACTTTTAAGTGGTTGTGACAAAAAATCTCTACTATCTATACATATGATAGATGTTGGACAAGGTGATAGTCTTTTAGTACAAACACCTACAAAGAAAAATATATTAATTGATGGAGGTGATGAAGATAGTGGAAATATAGTTACTAGTTACTTGAAACAAAAAAGAATAAAAACCATCGATATAATAATAGCCACACACCCAGATTCCGACCATATAGGTAGTCTTGATAATGTCATAAAAAAATTTAATGTAAACTCCATCTATATGCCTGAACAATCAACAGAAAGTGAAGCTTATCAAAACCTAATAAGTTCTTGTAATGATAAAAACCTATCTATTCAGTATCTATACAGAGATGATGTTTTAAATATTGATAACAATATAAATATATATGTATTAAGTCCTTCATATATACAAGAAGAATCTAATTTAAATTCAATAGTTTTTAAATTAAACTTTAATGACACCTCATTTTTATTTATGGGCGATGCTGAAGAACCAATTGAAAAAGAAATTTTACATTATTTTAAATTAGATAATATCAATTTTATAAAAATAGGTCATCATGGAAGCAATTCATCAACTACTTCAGAATTTATTGAAAAAATTCATCCAGATATAGCCGCAATATCATGTGGATATAAAAATCAATACGGTCATCCTCATAAGGAAGTTATCAATAATTTAAAACAAAACAATATATCAATTTATAGGACAGATAAAATAGGTGATATTGTTTTTTATAGTGATGGTAAAATGATATTTACAAAACACAAATATAAAATAGACACTTAACATAAGAAATAAAACTGTAACTACATAACAGAACTAGGCTAAAAGTATCAACATAAAATGGTTTTATATTGATGCTTTTAGCCTTTAAAATGTGTCTATAAAATTTATAAATAAAACATTTAACATTTATTCCCCTAATAATTCATTAACTATTACAGATGCAATTACTAGTCCTCCAACAGATGGCACAAATGATACACTACCTGGTGTTACCTTTTTCCCATTCATAACTTTCTTTTTAAGTTCTATTGGTTGTTCAGTTGAATATACCACCTTTAATTTTTTAATTCCTCTATCTCTAAGCTCTTTTCTCATGACTTTAGCTAGAGGACAAGTGCTTGTTTTGTGTATATCAGTAACAACTATTTTAGTTGGGTCTAATTTATTTCCCATCCCCATAGAGCTTATTATTTTTAAACCTTTTTTTTCACATGTTTCAATTAAATGTATCTTTGAGCTTACCATATCTATTGCATCCACAACATAATCATATTTTTCAATTAATATTTCACTGCTAGTATCTTTATTATAAAGATTTCTTATTTTTTTTATATTAATATTAGGATTTATATCTAAAATCCTTTCTTCCATAACATCAACTTTATATTTTCCCACAGTTGAATGTAATGCTGGTATTTGTCTATTTATATTTGTTATATCTACATCATCAAAATCGACAATAGTGAGATTACCCACTCCAGCTCTTGCTAAAGCTTCAACAGTAAAACTACCTACTCCTCCAACTCCAAATACTATTACATTTGAATTTTTAAGTTTTTCTATCCCATCATCTCCAACTAGAAAACTAGTCCTCGTTGTAAAGTTATTTTCCATTTTTCCACTCTCCTACACTTTTATATACATAATATTAGTATTAGAAAATTTACATTATATAATACTAAATATTATATATCACTAAAAGTAAATTATCTCAAAATAATTTTTAAATTTAAAAAGGTATCTTTTAATATTAAAAGATACCCTTTATACTGGCGGGAATGCGTGGGAATCGAACCCACCTAAGAGGCTCTTAACCCCTCATACTAGTTTTGAAGACTAGAGGGCACACCGGCACCCATCCACTCCCATAACGAAACGTTTCTCAACGAAATCTATAATATCATATATTTTGACTCTTTGCAACAATTTTTATAGATTAATTTGATAGTAAATCATATTTTAAATAGTTTTTATCTATAGCAATTAATATTTATATATCTTCTTATTATATTTATAATTATATTTATAAACTTAAAAACTGGAAAGCATATTTTAATTATCTATAAAGAATTTTCCTCTATTTAATCAAAATATAATTTCCAGTATAAATACAAATTATTTAATTATTTTAATATACGTATATCTATAGTTTTTCTTCCCCAGTTATAAACTGTCTTTGAATCATTCATAAATATATCAATTTTATTTCCTTTTATTGCACCACCACAGTCTTCAGCAGTAAATACCATATCAAATTGAGGTATATATACTTTCGTTCCATATGGTATAACCTTAGGGTCTACAGCTATTGTTCCCCACTTAGGCTTTGTTCCTGTTGCAGTTATACTATGACCAGAATATGCAGTTGCTACAACTCTCATACTTCTACCATTGTTACTACTACTGCTACTTGAAGAAGATGAAGCCATCCTTCTTGAACTTTCTCCCCTTGATGAAGCTACTTGCATTTCTACTTTTGTTCCTTTATTTACAACTTTATTAACTGGCTCAGATGTAACAACTTTTTTCACAAATTCCTTTTCTACTTTCTTACCATTGTGATAAGTTTCTTTATATACTAATTCACTTTTACCAGATTTTCCTTCTTCTTTAACTTTAGAATCTCCTTTTGACAAAGAGTTATCTTCAACAACTGTAACTTCAAATGGAATGTCTTTAGTCTCTACAACTGTTTTTTCCTTAACATCAATTACTTCTATTTTATCTCCATTAGATAACTTTGAATTTACATCCAAACTAACTATATCATTTCCATCATAGCTAATGTTTTGAGCTTCCAAAAGGTCTCCTACATTAGATCTAAATGTAGATACAGTTCTCTCTTCTCCTTTTACTACCAATGTTACTTGTTTATTAAGTGCAGAGTATCCTGATAAAATTCCAACTGATAAAACAACCGCCATTGCCGAGACTTTAACATTACTCAATTTCTTTAAATTCATATAAAATTTCCTCCCTCAAATTTTTTACACTATATATTTTGCTTCGTAATATTCTGCTTCGTAAATTTCTTTTTTGTTTTTTGTGTAACTAAATTGTAACTATTTTTTCAAGAGTTGTCAACTTGACAAAAAAATAGAAATATGCATATATAGTATTTCCAACTATTAAAGCATATTTCTATTAGTTACAACAATGTCATTGTTTATTGTTGTTTTGTTATCGTTTTGTTACCTTTTATCTTTATATATTTTCTATCTGCCAATTGATAGGTTCTTTTCCTAGCTTTTCGAGAATTTCATTTATCTTAGAGAAGTGATTACATCCAAAAAAACCTTTACTTGCTGATAATGGACTTGGATGAGGTGCTTCCAAAATATAATGCTTACTTGTATCAATCAATTCTACTTTTTTACGTGCATTACTTCCCCACAATACAAAAATTACTGGGTCTTCACGGTCACTTAAAATAGAAATTACTCTATCTGTGAAAATTTCCCACCCTTTATTTTTATGAGAATTAGCTTCATGTGCTCTAACAGTAAGTGCTGTATTTAAAAGTAAAACACCTTGGTCTGCCCAAGGCATTAAGTATCCATTATTAGGTATAAAGCATCCTAAATCTTCTTTTAACTCTTTGTACATATTTAATAGAGATGGTGGAGTTTTTACTTGTGGTTGAACTGAAAAAGCTAAACCATGAGCTTGATTATCTCCATGGTAGGGGTCTTGTCCTAGTATTAAAACTTTTGTATCTTTATATGAAGTGTGTTTTAAAGCTTCATATATGTTATGCATATTAGGAAAAATTTGACGTGTCTTATATTCATCTATAAGGAATTTTCTTAAATTCAAATAATATTCTTTTTCAAATTCTTCTTTTAATAATTCATTCCAATCGTTTCCTAAATTAACCATAGTTATCACCAATTCCTTTCAGCTATTTTTATTTATTGTTTTATTTAGAAATTATGTCCTCTTGATTGTCATTTTTTTCATTAGTATTTATTTTTATGCTCACTCTGTTAGGTATACAAACTATACTTTGACTTGGTTTGTTTATAAAACCTGTATGTACACACACCTTATCAGGACATGAAGCATCTATTATCTCTACACCTTTGTCGTGAATTTTAACTATATTGTACCCTCCTCTATTTTCTATTTTAAATTCTTCTTTGGCATTTATTGAAACAGTCTTATACAATTTATTATCTACATAAATTTCAATACTTCCAGCATTTTTAGAATTTATAACAGTTATTATTCCATAACATGCTGTAATAACAATCAAAACACCTAAAATAAGAAGAATGTCTTTTTTCTTCATTTTTTGTCCTCCTATGAAATTATGCTATAATAAGATAATAACACAATTTCATAGGAGGAATATACCATGAATAAGAAAAAAATCACATTTATTTTTGTGATATTGATTTTAGCATTAATTTTATTTTCATTTTTTAGGAGTTCAAGTCAAAATACTAAATATAGTAAGACAAGCTATTACCTTGGTACAGTAAATGAAGTTACTATATTTAATACAAAAGAATCAAAAAGTGATAAAATTTTAAATGAATGTGATTCAATTTTAAGATATATTGATAACAAGATGAGTACTCATATACCAGGAAGCGATGTTTCTAAAATAAATGATAATGCTGGTAAAGATTTTGTCAAAGTTTCTGATGATACATTTTTTGTTGTACAAGAGGCTATAGAATACTCTAAGTTGTCAAATGGATACTTTGATATAACAATTGGTCCACTATCCAATCTATGGGCAATTGGAACAGACAAGGCTAAAGTCCCAAATGACTCTGAGATAAACGAACTTCTTCCTCTCATTGATTACAAAAATATTATATTAGATGAAAAAAATAAATCTATAAAATTAGCTAAAGAAGATATGAAAATTGATTTAGGGGCAATAGCTAAAGGATATGCTGCTGATAAAATCGTAGGCTATTTGAAATTAGAAGGTGTAAAAAAAGCTTTAGTAAACTTGGGAGGTAATATATTTACTCTAGAAGATAGCAAAAATAACAAACCTTTTAAAATTGGTATTCAAGACCCAACTAGCAAAAATGGAGAATCTATAGGAAATATAGAAACTACCAATAAATCTGTTGTTACATCTGGAATTTATGAGAGATTTATAGAAAAAGATGGCAAAATATATCACCATATGTTAAATCCATTTACAGGGTATCCTTTTGAGAACAACTTAAGTAGTGTTACAATAATATCTGATAAATCTATTAATTGTGATGCTTTATCCACTTCTACATTTGGACTTGGACTTGAAAAAGGCATGGATTTAATTAATAGTATTGATAATGTAGATGCTATATTTATAACCAAAGATAAAAAAGTATATTTAACTAATGGCATACAAAATAATTTTAAACTTACAGACAAGGCTTTTTCTATTGAAAAGTTCAATAAATAGTGAGTTTAAATAATGTCAATGTCTATATACATACAAAATACATAAGAACTTAAATAGTTATCATACAACTAATGAAAATTTAAGTTTTATATAAAATATGGTATATACTAAGTAATCTAAAACAAATTGTACTTATGTATATACCATATTTATAGTTTAATTTATATAAAACACTACCCATTATTCTTTAACTTTCGATAATAAATAACACCTACAACATACAAAACAATCCATAAAACAGATAGATATATAATGATTACCAATGAGTTGTATATATCTAAGGCATGTAGTACAGAGAAAACAAAAGCAGATATAGGAATTATTATCATACACACAATATAAGCATATCTTCCTGCTTTATCTCTATACATAACATTCCTTTCATCATGAAGATTGATGTCTTCTGCTTCAAGCTTTTCTTTGTATTCCTCTTTATGCTTATTCCAGTAAAAATATCGATAAATTGCAGAAATTCCACCAAATCCAAATCCTCCTGCTAATCCAGCAAACAAAGAACCTAACTTATTACCAGTCATTAAACAAAGAAACAAGAAAGTAACACCTAAAACTACAAATACAATTCCTATTCTTAAATTTCTCTTTTCCATGAACTATATCTCCTTCCATAAAAATATTTCTTCAATCGACATTTCAAAAAAATCAGATATTTGAAATGCAAGTTCTAAAGATGGATTATATTTTCCATTTTCAATAGAACTAATCGTCTGCCTTGAAACCTTAAGAATTTTTGCAAAGTCCTCTTGATTAAGACCTTTTTTCTTTCTTAAATCTTCTACACGGTTTTTCAAAAATATTTCCTCCTTTTTGTAAAGTTTCCTTTACATATATAATATAGCACTTGCTTTTATTTTTGTAAAGGAAACTTTACAAAACATATATAAAAATAGACATTTCATCAGAAATGCCTATCATTAAATATATTTACTTTTACAATTGAATTACATCTTGTTGTCTATAAACCTTATTTTTTGATGTTTTTTAGTATATCCCTACAACAACCTACATTTTTATATTTTCAATAAATAATACAACTAACTTTTTATAGTGACTTTACAAACAAATCCATTCTATTTAAAGCTTCAATTACGTTTTCTTTTTGAGTTCCTAAATTTATTCTAACATAGTTCTCACCATCTTTTACAAAATGACTTCCATCTTCTAACAATACTCCCGTATCTATAGCCAACTTATCTGTAAACTCACTTGCACTTATACCTAATCCACTTATATCCATCCAAGCTAAGTAAGATGATTCCATCTTCATCAATTTTATCTTACTATATTTATTTACCCAAGTTTCTAAAAGTTCATAATTTGATTTTATATATTTATTTACACCACTTAACCACTCTCTACACTCATCATAAGCTGTTATTAATCCTATTATTCCAAACACATTTGGAGAAGTTATAGAATTTTGTTTTAATTTATTTCTAAAAATATCTCTTATATCCTTATTTATGACTATTGAATAAGAAGTCTTTAATCCTCCAAGATTAAAACCTTTATTTGGTGATGTCAATAGGATAATATTTTCTAAAAGTTCCCTTTCAAGCTTAAGAATAGAATTAAATTCTCCATAATGAATATGCTCTGCATGTACTTCATCTGCAACTAAAATAACATTATTTTCTTTACATATAATTGCTACTTTCGTCATTTCTTCAATTGACCAAATTCTTCCTGATGGATTATGTGGTGTACAAAACATCATTAGCTTAGGTTTATTTTCTTTAATTTGAGATTCTAATCTATCAAAATTTATATAATATCTATCATTTATCACATCTAATGTATTACAAACTACATTTACACCCTGCTTTTTAGCTGATGATTCAAATGGGTCATAAACTGGTGTATTTAATATTATACTATCTCCTTTTTTACAAAAAGCTTGTACTACATAGTGAAGTGTTGACACAGTTCCATAAGTCAATGTAATCCATTCTCTTTCTACATTTACTTTATGCATATCTTTTTGCCATCCAATAACTGAATCATAGAATTCATCATAACAGTATGTATATCCAAATACACCTCTTTTTACAGCTTCAATAAATTTATTTTCTATTTCTGTTGGTATTTTAAAATCCATATCAGCAATCCACATTGGCACAAAATCTTCTTTAATATCTCCAAATTTATCTTTTATAATGTTCAAATCCCACTTTCTACACTTTTCACTTACTCTATTTGGTCTATCATCAAAATTATACATTTAAATTTACCTCGTCTTTTCTTATTATTATAAAAATACTTAGCTACAATTTATTTTTAATTTACAACTATTAAATCTTTGGTAGATGTAGTCAATCTCATACAGCCATCTTGAGTTATAAGTACATCATCTTCAATTCTTACTCCTCCAAGTTCTGGTACATATATACCAGGCTCTATAGTTACAACCATACCTTCTTTTAATACTTCATTTGATTCTGGAGCTAATGCTGGATACTCATGAACCATAATACCTACACCATGACCTAGATTGTGTCCAAAATTATCACCATATCCATATGAACTAATTATATCTCTTGCAACCTTATCTATTTCACCAGTAGTCATACCTGACTTTAAAACCTTTATACACTCTTCATTAGCTTTCTTTACTATATTATATATTTTTTCCAGCTCCTTATTTGTAGTTCCCATACAAATAGTTCTAGTAATGTCTGAACAATAATTATTGTACTTTGCTCCAAAATCGAATGTAACAAAATCTCCATACTCTATAATTTTTTCACTTGCTTTTCCATGAGGTAAGGCTCCTCTCAAACCAGATGCAACTATAGTATCAAATGACTCTTTTTGTCCACCTAATTCTTTTATAAATCGTACAATTTCATTTTCTACTTGCATTTCACTCATACCAACTTTTATAAAGTCAATTATATGATAAAATGTAGCATCTACTATTTCACAAGCTTTTTTTATATATTTTATTTCATCTTCATCTTTCTCTTTTCTTAGAGTAGATAAATCAACTGATTTTAAAGTTACATTTAATTTGTTACTCATACTTTTATATGAGTCAAAAGATACTTCACTTCCTTCAAAGCCAATTTCTTTTATATTTTGATTTCTACAAATATCATTAATTATGTCAAAATACCTTCTATTTTTATCCATTAATATAACATCAAATAAATCTGATTTTCTTTTAACTTCTTCAAAGTATCTAAAATCTACTATTATATATTGTTTATCTTTTGTTATAAAAACATAGCCTGATGAACTAAATAAATTTCCAATATAAAACTTATTGGTAGAACTATTAATAAGAATTCCATCTATATTATACTCTTTAAGATACTTTCTTATTTTTTCTATTTTATTCATAATTTTATCTTCACCACCCTTAATTAGTCATATAGGTAAGGCTGGTAATATTGATTGAAACAATATTACCAGCCAAGGTTATTCTAGATAGTAAAATTTATAAATTAATCAATATAATCTACAACAAGTTTACCATCTTTTATTAATTTATTTCTGTAAAATACATTTCCTACAGCTATGAATATAGCACCAACTGCTATACCTATTATATATCCAAATAAGTTATCTACTAGAGGCCATGCCCATATAGCTGATTCTGGGAACCACTGAATTGCCCCTAAAATTATACCTGTAATAGCTCCTATTATACTTCCTACTATATTTAAAGGTATAACAAAACCTGGTCTCTCAAGTGCAAATGGTATTGCTCCCTCTGATATACCCATAAATGATAGGAATATAGAAGTTTTTCCTGCTTGATAGAATTGTCTATCATATACTCTTCTTCCTACTAATCTTTTATCTAATAAAGTTGTAAGTCCTAATCCAATTGGAGGAACAACTATAGCTATTGTTCTTGCTGTTATTGGTAATACATTTTCTGTAGTCAAACCAAGTGCAACGAATCCTGCTGCTTTATTTATTGGTCCACCTAAGTCAAATGCTGTAGCTGCTGCTAAAGCTGTTGCATATACATACTCTCCTGCTGCTCCTGCTGCTGTTAAGAAGTTTTTCATACTTTCATTAATTAATCCACCAAATGGAGTTATTATAAATATCATCAATACCATACAAGTTAATGATGCTATTAGTGGTATTAAAAATGTTGTTTTGAAAGCTAACCAGTTATGAGAAACTTTTATAGATTTATTTAACCATTTTACAAAATATCCTATTATAAATGCGATTAATATTGCACCTAAGAATCCTGATGCAACTGGTACAACTTCTGTCCATTGTCCATCTACGAATTGTGGTACCCCTACAGGTTTATTAGCTACATATCCTCCTATAAATCCTGCGATTAAGGCTGTTTTTCCACCTATAGAATTTGCACAGAATGCTGCAAATAGTGGTATTGCAAATCCAAACAGAGTAAATCCGAAGTTTGACATTAATTGTGCCATGTTTAAAAGACTAAGCTTAAATCCTGTAAATTCACCTGAGTTCATAGCATCAACTATACCTACAGATGGGTCAAGTCCTAATATTGCATATGGTATTAATTGAGATAAAGCTCCTATAAGTCCACCCATTACTAAGACTGGTATCATATACGATATACCTGTCATTATATGTTTACTAACTTCTTTCCACTTTCCATTTCCCTTTGATTGAGTTGGATTAGATGAAGTAGTTTTTCCTGCGTTATTGCCTCCTGTTGTAGAAGCACCTGAACTGTTTATAACTTTTTTCTTGATTGCCATTCTATTTCCTCCACAGTAAATTTATTATATTCCTAAATCCTCTTCTATTTCCTTTATAACACCTTCTGCATTCTTTATAGCTTCTTGTAATTCAACCTCATAAACTTCACAACCATCAAATCTTTCCATACCTTCTGGTGTTATTGCTACTGCATGTATTATCATAGTTGCTCCTAATATGTCTTCTCTTGTTAATTCATTTTGCACACCATCTGCACCTTGAGTTTCAACTTTTGCTTCATAACCTAATGCCTTTGCAGCTTGCTCTATTGCTTCTGCTGCCATAAAAGTGTGAGCTAGTCCCATTGGACAAGCACATAATGCTACTAATTTTTTATTCATTTTAAATTCCTCCTATTTACTTTAATTATTTTTTTATTTTAACCTTAGTATTTATCTATAAACCTAAAGCTTCATTTATTAAATTAGCGATTTCTTCCACATTATCACTCTTTAAAAGAGAATCTTTAAAATCTTTATTTATTAATTTTCTTGAAAGAGATGATAATAATTTAAGGTGTATGTTTTCTTTACTTTTTCCTGGCATAAGCAAACTTATTGCCAATTTGACATTGTCCTCACCTTCGTTCCAAACAACATCATCATTAAACTTTAGTACCACTACTGCTGGATTTTCAATTGCATCATTTTTAGTATGAGGTATTGCTATAGATTCTCCTAGATTTGTAGTAAATTGCTCTTCTCTAGCTATTAAACCTTCATATACTAGATTTTCATCTTCTGTTAAATTTAATTCTTTAGCTTTCTTTGCTATAAATTTTAAAACCTCAACCTTAGACTTAGCCTCAGTATTTAAAAATACATATTCTTTGTTAAATATGTTTGTTCCCATTGTTAATTTCCTCCTTAATTACCTATTAGTGCCATTAATTTATCAAAGTCACATATTTTAATAATTCCTCTTACACCACCCTCATCTTTTATAAAATTGTAAAGGTATTTAAATATTGAAAAATTATGTTTTTCTTTAGTATTAAAAAATACCATAAATACTAGTTGAACTTCTTGTTTATCCCAAATTATTGGATTTTCAAGTATTCCAACTCCGATTATAGATTTTTTATCTCCCTTCACTATTGTGTGAGGTATAGCTACTAGATTTCCTATTTCAGTTGATGAAATATTTTCTCTTTCTATTATGCTTTTTATTGAACTTTCTTCTATAAAGTCTCTTTCTTTTAACTTGTTTGAAAGCGAAAGTATAACTTCTTCTTTTGTATTTGCTTTTATACTGAAAAAAGCTCTTTCATCAAACATATTACTTATTATTTTTCTTCTTTCTTCCTTTTCATAAAAGGCTTTGTTTACGTTTTCAATTACGCTATCATCAAAAATATTTTCTATATATAGTACTGGCTTTTCATATCCTTTTAATTCAACCGTCGATACTACCAAATCAACATCTTGACTTATTGCCATATCAAGATATCTAAATGGATAAACACCTACAACATTTAAATCACTTATATTTTGCTTTAATTTTTCAGAAAGAAGCTGACCTGTACCTATACCATAGTGACAAACTATACAAATTTTCTTACTTGTATTTTTTTTCATTCTTTCATTTGAAGCAGCAAAATGAATAGCTATATATCCAAGTTCATCCTCATCTAATTTTAAATTAAATTCAGTTTCTATCTTATTTGATAAAAACACAGCTAAGTTAAAAGCTATTGGAAATTTCTCTTTTATTTGATGAAGTAGTGGATTATTAGATTTTATATTAGCTTTTGCTCTATTTAAAAACCTCTTTATATGGTCAGATATCGCTATCATAAACTCTTCATCTTTTGTATAATCACTTCCTGAGATAAGTAGTATATCTTGAAGAGCACTACTTATAACACAACTTATTCTTTCTTCAATTTCACTTGCATTTTTTATTCCCTGTGCACCTCTATATGCTATTACACCAGAATAATTTGAAATATAAATTACTTCATCTTCAATAAGTTTAAATCCAACCTTATCAGATATTTCTTTCATAAGCTTTTCTATAAAACTGTAATTATGAAATCTATATCCTGTATCTATTAAATTTATATTTTTACTATGACCTCTCTTACTTCTAAACACAGAAACTATTATTTTTGAAAGTAAAAGATTAAAATCTTTATCTGAAATTATTGTTTCTTTTTCTCTTAAATGCTTTTCTAAAATACTTTCTATGGAATTTATATCGTTTTCACTGATATCATCCAAAAATACTTTGATTTTACTCTTCTCATCCAACTTTATTGCATAATCAGTAATCAACTGTCTTATATTAATTTCTTCACCATATATATAGCTTCCATAATAAGGTTTAGATTTTATAACTAAGTCATACTTTTCAAGTTTTCTTTTAAGCTTACTAGACAATTTATTTATGGCTGCTATACTTAGATTTAATTCTTCTGCCATTACTTCTATACTCATATAATTTCTGTTAATCAGCATACATATTATATTTGATATCCTTGCTTCTTCAGAATCATCCAAGAAACCATTTATATATTTATTTGCTTCTTTAACAGCCTTTGCTATGTTAGTTTTAGAGCCACTTAACTTATATCCTATGCCTCTTGAAGAATCGATTTCTAAATCATACTTACTCAAAATACCATTTAAATCTGCTATATATCTTTTAATAGTTTTAGTAGATACATCTAATTTAATAGCTAGTTCATTTGATGTCATATATCCATCTTTATTGCTTAAACTTTTTACTATTACTGCATGTTTCTTAGTTATCATTGTATCACCTTCTCTTTGATTTCAATTATATATCAAATAAAATTTTAGTTGTATATATAATATGTCTATATAAGGGACATTTTGTATTTATATATTATTACATAATGTAACTATTGCCTCCGCATAGATACCTATTGCAGTTATAAATCTATCTAAGCTAGCAAATTCATTTGCACTATGAACATTTCCAAAACTACCATCAGGAAATTCACACCCAAATATTACTGAGTTCTTCATTTCAGCTGCATAGCTTCCTGCACTGGTTACTCTAACAACACTTTTTGAGTCTCCAGAATACTTTACATATATCTCATGTAAACTCTCTACAAGTTTTGAATTCTCATCTATATAATTTGCTTGCTTTAAATTTTCCCCAATAAACTCAAATTTATTAATATTATTTCTTTTTATATACAAATCAAATTTTTCTATTATCTCTTCAACTGTCAATACTTCAGGATATCTAACACTTAAAATTACTTCAAGCTTTCCATCTTTTATATTTATTATTGTCGGAACCATTGATAGAATTCCACATTTCCCTTCAACATTTAAGCCAAACAGTTTTCCATCTATATTATCTTTATTTATTAGCTTATACAAGTCTTTTGCCCAATCCTCATCAAGATTTTCTGCTAAAACTTTAATTGTATCTAATATGGGGTTTATTGCTTTTTCAGGTTTAGATGAGTGTCCACCTTTCCCATTCACAATATACTTACCATCATTAAAACTTATTGAAACATTATTAAAATCAGAATTTATATAGTCATTACTTAAAGTTTTAATATTTTTTATATACACTTTATCTGGAATTGTATTAAACTCTATTCCACCACTTAAATCTAGATATTTATCATCTATATCCAGCATTAGCTTTATTATTGCTCCACCCTTTTCTCCATTTAGTACAGGAAATTTAGCATCTGGGGTAAATCCATATACACCATGTGGTTCTTTGCTATAATAGTGCTTTATGCACTTAAATCCACTTTCTTCATTTCCTCCAGCAATTAATCTAACTTTTCTCTTTAAATCTATATTTAGACTTTTTATCATTTTTAATGCCAAAAAATTTGCTATCATAGGACCCTTATTATCTGAAACACCTCTAGCAACTAATTTATCACCTATAATATCTAGCTTAAATGGCTCACTATCCCATCCTTCTCCTGGATTTACAACATCACAATGTCCAAATATATCTATATAATCTTTACCATCTCCATATTCAATATAAACAGCATGATTATCTATATTTTTAACAGTGAAATTGTTTTCTCTACCTAAATTTTCAAACCAGTTTAATGCATCATATACACCTTTTCCAAAAGGCATATCTTTAGATACAGTATTTTTATCATAAAAGGAAGGTATACTTACCCATTCCTCCAACAATTTCAAGAATTCTTTTTTATATTTTTGATTTTCTTCTTTAAATCTCTCCATGATTATCACTCCAATTTAAACCTTTATATTATATATCATAGTTTATCTTGTTTCATAACTCCTTATACTTTATGTCATTTCAAGGGACAAAACTTTTTTACTATTGATTTTATAATCTATTTATATATAATTATTTGTAGGATAAATTTAATATCATAGGAGGAACAATATTATGGAACCATTATTTTTAAAACCTATTTTTATGGATAGAATATGGGGTGGCACTGCACTTAGAGATAAATTTAACTATGAGATAAAATCACCAACAACAGGTGAATGTTGGGCTATAAGTTCTCATAAAAATGGAGATTGTCTGATAGAGAATGGAGAATATAAAGATAAAAAGCTATCTGAATTATGGGAGAAAAATAGAGAATTGTTTGGTAATACACCTGGAGATAAATTCCCTTTACTTACAAAAATACTAGATGCCAATGACAATTTATCGGTTCAAGTTCATCCAAATGATGAATATGCTCAAAAAAATGAAAATGGAGAATTAGGTAAAACAGAGTGTTGGTATGTAATAGACTGTTCTGAGGATGCAGAAATTATAATAGGTCACAATGCAAAATCTCGTGAAGAATTTATAGAAATGATAAATAATAATGAGTGGGACAAACTGCTTAGAAAAGTTAATATAAAAAAAGGTGACTTTTTCTATGTTCCAAGCGGAACTATACATGCTATATGTAAAGGAACATTAATTTTAGAAACTCAACAAAATTCAGATACCACTTATAGAGTTTATGATTATGATAGAACCGATAACTTAGGAAATAAACGTGAACTTCATGTTCAAAAATCAATAGAAGTTACAAATGTTCCTCATACAAATTTTGATACTGATTATAAAACTGTATCAACACCAAGCTTTAAATGTACAACATTTGTATCAAATGAATTTTTTAGTGTTTATAAATTAGACATTTTTGGAAAATGTAATTTTACTCACAACACACCTTTTTCTTTGTACAGTGTACTGGATGGAGCTGGTAAATTGATACACAATTCTATAGAATATGATTTAAAAAAAGGTATGCATTTTATATTACCAAATAGCTTTGGAGATTTTGGATTTGAAGGTAATTTAGAAATTATATGCTCCCACATATAGATACAAAATACATTTAACTTTAACAAAAGCTAGACTAACATAAAAAATCATTTTTATGATAGTCTAGCTTTTCTTTTATAGTATACTATACTAAATATAGGATATTTTATTTTTACAATTATAATAAATTTTTAATAATATATATCAGAAAATTCTATTTTTATTTTTTCTTGAAGATTATATATTCTCTTATCTTCTGTATAGTACTCATTACTAAAACTTTTCATTGGCAGTGAAATTAAGAATTCTGTACCCTTATTAACTTCACTTATTACTTCTATATCTCCACCATGAAGACTTACTAGGTTCTTAACTATAGCAAGTCCTATTCCACTTCCTTCAGTGTTTCTAGATAAAGTCTTGTCAACTTGTGAAAACTCTTCAAAAATCAACTCCAATTTATCTTGAGGTATACCAACGCCAGTATCTTTAACACTTATGATTACTTTATCTATTTTATAATAAATGTTTACGTATATCCATCCTCCATTATCAGTAAATTTAATACAGTTTGATAATAGATTTAGCATAATTCTCTCAATTTCAGCCTTGTCTACATAAACATTGATTTCTTCAAGCTCTGTATCAAATAGAATTCTTATATCTTTTCTACTTGCATACTCTTCTATATTCATAAACAAATCTTCTATTACAGATACAATATTGTATTTTGCAAGTTTAAGTGTATAAAACCCAGACTCCATCTTTGTCAAATCTATAATATTATTTATCAATCTTTGAAGTCTATAGGAACTTTGTCTAACTAAATCAACATGAGATTTAATATTATTATTATAGTCTTTTATTTTTTCGCTTCTATAAAAAGAATCTACCAATTGATTTGAACTTGATATAACATTTAATGGTGTTTTTAACTCATGAGACATATTTGCGAAAAACTCAGTTTTTATTTTATCTGTTTTAAATCTTTCAAGCAACTCTTTTTCAGCTTGTTCAGAGTATTTTTTATGTGCTAAATCTTTTATAATAAGCATTATATATCTAGTGTTATATATCGCAAAAGGTAATGCACTTAATTCTACTTCTACTATATCATCATAATTATTTATTAATTCATATTCTAGTAGAAGTATACTTTTATTTTCATTTAAAACTTTAGTCATATTTTCAGTAAATTTTATTTTTTCTTCAGTATTTGCATTCATTAATATCTTAATATTAGAATCTTTTACATCATCTATACTTGTAAAAGATAGCATATCTAAAAATGACTTATTTGCATAATTTACACTTAAGTCTTCTCTTAACAAGCATATACCATCAGGTAGTATATCTATAAATCTTGAATAAGATGATTGACTTTCTTCAAGTTTTATTTGTGATATCTTTCGAGAAGTTGTATCACGTATTACAATAATAGTTTTATAAGTTCCTTCATTATTATAATGAGAAAAACTCATCTCTACATATTTTACTTCACCCTCTATTACATACCTTTTTTCTATACTTTCTTCACTTTTACATATTGATGAAAAATCGATATTTTCTAACGTCTCTTTAAATATTTGTCTACATGCATTATTTACATATATTTTATTACTACCTTCAAGTACTACTATACCATCTCCAACACTTTCTAAAAAGTCTTCACTTCTCTTATTTGCTTCAATAAATTTTCGTTCATATTCCTTTTTCTTAGTTTTATCCTTTAATACACATAAGACTCCTTCTATTTGTGTAGCTATGATTAAAGGAGCAAATATAGCTTGGTAAACCTTATTATCACTTGTATCAATAAATTTTTCTATATTTTTTTTATTGATAAATACATAATTAATGCTTTCTATTAAGTCATTAAAATTTTTAACTTTATTACTTAATTTACCTTGTTCTTTATAATCTCCAAAAATATTTCTAAAACTTTTATTTGCATATGTAATTTCTCCATCCTTACTAAACACAACTATACTATTTACAGCAACATCTAAAGTAGACTGTAATCGTAATTCTCTTTTTATAAGTATTTCTTTAAGTTCTTCTATTTTTTCTGTTTCATATATTAATTTTTTGTTTTTTTCTTTCAAACTTTCCGTTTTTATTGTTAATTCTTCATTTGTATCATGTAATTCCAATGCTGTTTTCTTAATATTCTTAGATACTATATAATTATATAAATAGTATAATGATACATTTATTATTATTTGTGATAACATACCTTCTATATGCCTATTACCAATTACTATATGTAGTAAATTTGGAACTCTTGATAAGATTGTTATTATTATTATTCTATTAAAAAACTTTTTTTCACTATATTCCCATTTATTTACGTTTGAACTTGAGTTTAGTTCAATTCCACTCATAATAGAGGCAATTATCATAAATATAGATGTAACAACCCCTAAGGTATAGTGTAATGTCCCTCTGTCTAAAGAGTTACAAATTCCAGATATTATGAATAAAGATGATGTTGTCAAAACTACAGCTACTACAAATAAAATTATGCTCGAATGAATTTGTTTATTATCTTTAACAAATTTAAAACTTAAATACACACCTAGTATAGGAAATAAATCTGTTATTGCTGATATTGTAATGTTAGTTCCAATTATAACTTCTTCTCTAGCACCTAAACAATTAAATAAATATATACACTCCAATACTCCAGTTGCTGCAAATACTAACCCCAAAAATGTAGAAAATGAATCTACCTTAAATTTTGTAGTATTAAATATAATCATCCCTGTAGCTATTAAGAATGTAGCATATACAGCATGCAGTAAAATTTCATATTTATTTGTATCTTTTATAATAAATAACAAAAGCACTGAGCCCATTATTATAAATAAAAGGCTCATGTCTTCTCTTTCTTTTATATCTGGTTTCACAGCAGGTATTATATTCTTCAATACTTTACACTTCCTCTTAATTAATATTTTATACTAATTAATTTATACGATACTCGACATTATAATTCCTTCTTTATACCTCAAAGCAAAAACAGACATTTTCCGCTAAAACAAAATTCTTTTGTTTTCTATTCTCTTAGTTATTTTATTTCTATCAAAGTTTTCTAATATAATCATACAATTTTTTCTACTAGAATCTATCAAATCTCTGTATTCTCCTAGTGTTATTTCCTTATTTTCTTTTATATAATTTATTAAAGTATTCTTTGCATCTTCATAAATATCTTTATCCATTATATACAAATCATCCAATTTCTCTACTTTGTTACCTATCATTGACTCTAATACTTCAGCATAGTTATGATTTCCTTCAGAAACTTCATCTATTGTCAATATTGAAGAAACTCCACATGATTTTAGCCTTTTTTCTATTTTTTTTGCTATTTCTCTTTGTTTGTCATTTAAGATAACTTCAAAATCAAATAATGATATTATATTATTTTCTATTTTTATAATATTTTCTGTAGATAATTTTTCTAGTAAAATATCCATTTCTCTAGTCTTAAAATTACTTTCTACCTTGGACCTTACTTCTTCTTTTAACATACCTTTTCTCAATCTATACTTCTTATGGTACTCACTTAAAAGATTTATCGTGCTTTCCTTCAGTTTATTATATTGATTTATATGCATGTACATGTTTCCAATAGGCAATACTTTATTTTCTGATATAAGTATCTCAATAGCTCTTTTTACATGTTCTTCATGAGCACCACTATAGCTCATTATTGCTTTTATATTTGGATAATTTTTTAGGTTTCTCTTTAAGTATTCTTCTATTATATCTTTAAGTTCACCTTTTTCTTTTATTTTTAATGCCTCTATAGCTTTTTCATCAAATCTCTTATGCTTTTTAGGAGATGGGTCAATTATCACACCTCCACCTATAGTTTCCATTGGAGAATAGCGTCTGACAACAAAAGTATCACCCTTCTTAGATACTATACTTTCTTCAAGTCTTAGCTGAACATATCCATTCTCTCCATTTTCAATTAAATCTTTATCTAGTGGAACTGCTCTACAAAGTATTTCTCTAGTACCATGATACAATCTCAATCTATCCCAATGTCTTATCCCTTTTTCTAAATGATTTACTAATGATAATTTTACATCTAACATCATTGATTCTTCTAATGAATTTGGAGCCGCCAAGACATCTCCTCTTTTTATATCATCTACCTTTACATTTGATATGTTGATTGCTGTCCTTTGTCCTGCATAAGCTGTATCTTTATTTTCCCCATGAACTTGTATACTTCTTATCTTTGTTTTTAATACTTGTGGATATATAACCAAATCATCCTCTATACTTATCTTTCCTTCTATTAAGGTACCTGTTATTACAGTACCAAATCCCTTTATAGAAAATACTCTATCTATATTAAGTCTTGCTGGAGAATTTTCGTTTTTATCTTCTATTGCCTCACTCATCTTATCTATTTTTTCAATAAGAGTATTTATTCCTTTTTTAGATACAGAATCAACTTCAATTATTTCTGCACTTTCAAGAAAAGTACCTTTTATTTTTTCACAAATATCTTCTTTTACTAGTTCTCTAAATTCTTCGTCTACAGTATCAGATTTAGTCAAAACTACTATTCCATTTTTTATATTTAAAAAACTTAAAATATCTAAGTGTTCAACTGTCTGTGGCATAACGCCCTCATCTGCTGCTACAACAAGTAAAACTATATCAAGTCCTGATGCTCCAGCTAGCATGTTTTTTATAAATTTTTCATGTCCTGGTACATCTACGATACCAGCTCTTCTATTATTTGGTAAATCAAAATAAGTAAACCCTAGATTTATTGATATACCTCTCTTTTTTTCTTCGTCTAATGTATCAGTTTCTCTTCCAGTCAATGCTTTTATAAGAGTTGTTTTTCCATGGTCTATATGACCTGCTGTTCCAATTACTACGTTTTTCATTTTTTGCCCCCTATCAAAGCTTCAATGCTTCTAATTTTCAATTAAAATTAACAGTATTACTATCTTAAATTTAGTTAATTAAAGGCTTTTCTTAATTCCTCAACTACTACATCAAATTCATCATCAAATATAGTTCTTACATCTAAAACATATTTATTATCATATACTCTAGCTATTATATGAGCTTCACTGAGTCTTAATTTTTTTTCTAAAGACGAAACATTCATATGCTCAGGAGTTATTGTTATTACCTTTGTGGCTATCGTTTCAAGAGGCATAGACCCTCCTCCTACCTGAGAAAATCCATCTTCTATGTTTATTTTAGCATTTAAATTCAAGGTAGTTATTTTTTTAAATAATTTGTTTGCCTTTGCTTCTAATTCTTCAATGTTATATGTCAACATTTTTAAAGTAGGTATGTTTTCCACAGCTTTTGTTTCATCTAAGTACATTCTTAAAGTTGCTTCAAGGGCACATATTGTAAGCTTATCGACCCTAAGAGCTCTAGTAAGTTGATTTTTCTTCATTTTTTCTATATATTCTTTTTTCCCAACTATAATACCTGCTTGTGGTCCACCAAGCATTTTATCTCCACTAAAAGTAACTACATCCGCACCTTGTCTTATAGAATCTAATACAGTTGGTTCATAAGATAATCCATATTTTGATAAATCTATAAATACTCCACTTCCTAAGTCTTCTATTACAGGTAACTTATATTTTTTACCCAAATTAACTAGCTCTTCTATAGATACACTCTCTGTAAATCCCATAATTCTATAGTTACTTGTATGAACTTTCATCAATACATTAGTTTCTTCTGTAATAGCTTCTTTATAATCTTTTAAGTGTGTCTTATTAGTTGAACCTATTTCCACTAATTCTGCACCACTAAGAGCCATTATACTTGGAATTCGGAAAGAACCTCCTACTTCCACTAGCTCTCCACGTGATACAATTGCTTCTCCTCCTTTGGCCATTGTACTAAGTACAAGAAGCACTGCTGCTGCATTATTATTAACAACTAGTACATCTTCTGCACCAGTAAGTCTTTTTATTGTATTAGTTAAATGAGAATATCTTGAGCCTCTTTCTCCATTATCCAAATCATATTCTAAGTTTGAATATCTTGAAGCAGCACACCACAATTCATCTTTTATATCTTCACTAAGTAAAGACCTCCCCAAGTTTGTATGAATAACTGTACCAGTTGCATTTATAACTTTTTTTAATGATAATGAGTAATTTAATTTAACTCTCTCTATTGAAGATTCTATTATTTCATCAAATTCTATTGTTACAGAATTAGATGCATCTTCTTTTAATCTTAATATAAATTGTCTCTTAAAATCTATCACTTCTCTTACAGATTCTAAAACTAAACTTCTAGGATATTCCTCTATTATTTCTACTATTCTATTATCACTTAATACTTCATCAACTGAAGGTAACATTGCAAATAATTCTCTTTTGCTCAAAATAATCACTCTTTCTCTATATATAATATTTTATAAAACTGTAATATATTTTTCCCCTTTTTTCACTACAGAACCTATGATTTTTGCTTCTATTGCTCCATTTAACTTCATATCTCTTACAAGTTCTTCTGCTAGTTCTTCTTTTACAGAAATCAATAACCCTCCAGAAGTTTGTGGGTCATATAGAATATCTTGAACTGCTACTTTTACATCTCCTACAACTTCTACATCCTTTGATACATAATGCATGTTTTTATACATTCCAGCAGGTATGATTCCCATTTCTGCCATTTCTATAGCACCCTCGATAATTGGAACATGCTTTGAATCAATTTCAAGACTTACCTCAGAAGCTTTAGCCATTTCTAAGGCATGCCCAAGTAAACCAAATCCAGTGATATCTGTAACTGAATTTACATCAATTCTATCAAAACTCATTGCTGCATATTTATTTAAATGTATCATTATTTCTACTACTTTATCACATATATGTTGTTCTACCATACCTTCTTTCATGGCTGTATTTAATACACCCACACCGATTGGCTTTGTTATAACTAACTTGTCACCAGGCTTTGCAGTGGCATTTGATAAAACTTTATTTGGATTTACAATTCCAGAAACTGAAAGACCATATTTAGGTTCTTGGTCATCTACAGTATGACCTCCAACTAATAGGGCACCACTTTCTTTTACCTTATCAAATCCACCTTTTAATATTTCTGCAAGTACATCCATATCATGACATGATGGAAAACAAACAATATTCATTGCAACTAAAGGCTTTCCTCCCATAGCATATACATCTGATAGTGAATTTGATGCAGCAATTTGACCAAACACAAACGGGTCATCTACCATTGGTGTAAAGAAATCCAGTGTTTGAATAAGTGCCATATCATCATTTAATTTATACACAGCAGCATCATCTGCTGTATCTAATCCTACTAATAAATTTTCTATATTATCATTTTTAGGCAGTTGAGATAAAACTGATGCCAGAACCTCTGGCCCTATTTTAGCTGCTCATCCACCTGCTGTTGTCATCTCTGTAAGTTTTTTTTGTTCCTTCTTCATAAAAGTACCTCCTTTACTAAATTTCCACATATACACACATATACATACATATACATACATATTTATAATACCATATCTATAAGTGAGTTTTGTATTATATTTTTAGTCTGTACAAATTAAATCTTTTAGATTTTCGTATTTTTTATCTCCTATACCATTCACATTTTTTATATCTTCAATTGAAGCAAACTGTCCATTTTCTTCTCTATGTTGTAAAATTTTATTAGCTGTAGCCTCTCCAATTCCAGGTAAAGCATCCAGTTCTTCTAATGTCGCTGTATTTATATTTATTTTTGATTTATCAGATAGATTTTTACTATTTTTACTTTCAGATTCATTTTTAGGTTCTTTTTTTAGACTTAATTTATTAGAATCACTACTACTTGTAACAGATATTGTTTCTCCTATTTTAGGTATTATGTAATGTTGTTCATCTTCTAACTTTAGTGATAAATTAATTCCATTTAAATCAGCTTCTTTTGTTGTTCCACCTAATAATTCTACAGCATCATAAAGTCTCTTATCTGATTCTATAGTTACAATCCCTGGTCTATTTACTGCTCCACTTATGTATATAGTTATTTTATTAATTTGAATATTTTTATCTATTTTCCCCTCATCTTTATTATGCTGATTACCTTCATTTTTAACTATTTTGTCTACCTTATCTGTTTTTTCATTATGTGAATTATTTTTACTTACAACATAAATATCTTCTTTAAAGATATCTAGCCGATTAATGATTATTGCTGATAATGTTAAAAAACATATGATGGAAAACAAAATAATTTTTACCTTTTTTTTCATATATTAATCACTCCTTTATTTTAATTATTGACAAAAATATGCTATACTAAAAGATGAATTTAAATTTTGGAGGCTCACAATGAAAAGAAATTTATCACTTTTATTAATCTGTTTCTTGATATTTGCTTCATTTTTAGGAAGTTCTGATATATCTTTTGCAGATGATGAACCAGCTATAGTTGCCAAACATGCCGTTTTAATGGACTATGAAACTGGAAAAATATTATATAATAAATCTGGAGATTCTAAGCTTTATCCAGCTTCAACAACTAAGGCATGGACAGCTTGTTTAGTTTTGAAAAAGGTTAAGGATTTAAATCAAGTAATAGAAATTAAAAACCTACCTCAGATAGAGGGTTCTAGTATGTACCTGAAAGAAGGAGAAGCTTTCACTGTAAGACAATTATTAAACGCTCTTTTAATTCATTCTTCTAATGATGCTGCATTTGTATTAGCTAGATATGTTGGTGGAGGAGATGTACAAAAATTTGTTGACCTTATGAATTCTGAGGCAAAAAATATTGGAGCTACTGGCACTCATTTTAACAATCCTCATGGATTACCAGACCCAAATCATTACACTACAGCTCATGATATGGCTCTTATGGCTAGAGAAGCTATGAATAATGATGTTTTTAGACAAATTGTAAAAACTAAGTCACTTAAGTTTGATGCTACAAAAGCATACCCTTATGAAAGATATTTTGTAAATACTAATAAATTTTTAACATCACATGATAAGATTACATATAAAGGTCAATCTATAGATATAAAATACGACATAGTTGATGGCATAAAAACAGGATATACTGATGCTGCTGGTAAATGTCTTTTATCTAGTGCAGTAAAAGATGGAAGAAGAGTCATTGCTGCTGTATTTAATTCAACTAATTACGATTTATATTTAGATTCACGCATCTTAATTGATTATGGATTTGATAATTTTAAATGTGCTACTATTGTTGATAAAGAAAAATATACTGATACTAAAAAAGTATTATTTACAAAACAGCATGAATTAATTTATGAACCAAAACATAGTTATAAGATAACTTTAGGACAAAATGAATCTCAAGGTGACTACAATACTAAAACTGAACTAGATAAAATTGATTTGCCTGTAAAAAAAGGTACTAAGGTTGGTACTTTAAATATATATAATAGTGGTAAACTAGAAAAGAGTATAGATTTAGTTGCAAAAAACAATCTTGATAGTAGTCTTCCATTTATAACTGAAAATAAAACTTTGATGATTTTTATTAAAATTATTATAGCTATTTTAGTACTCTTAGTTATATTTATAATAGCTTCAAATATTAAAAAGAATAATAAAAAAAAGTCTAGAGGAAAAAGAAATATGAGAAAATAACAATTATTAATGATAAAACTTAAGTGTATTTCTTATTATAAAAATAGACGATATATTTATTTGATTTTTAAAGTTTTTAAATTGAAAATATAAATTCTAAAATAAAAAAATTTAATTAGAAATAGATTAGGGGTTCTTAAGAACCTCTTTTCTTTTTTTATACAAAAAAGGAGATACCCAAATTTTTATTTTGAGACATCCCCATATAATTACAACTAATCATAATCTTAAACGAATCTGATTTTTAAATTTTCCTTTTTATAAAATATCATTTTTTAAATCATCTATACTGTATAAAATAACAGCCTATATATCAAATTGAAATGTAAAGTTATCAATTAATCTAGTTTTTCCTATGAAAACAGCACTTGCTACAAGTACAGAATTTTCTATATGTTCAACAGGTTGTAATGTCTCACTATCTACAATTTCAACATAATCTATTTTTGTTGAATCTTCAGAATTTATTTTAGATGTTATTAATTCTTTTATTTTTTTTACATCTAGATTTCCTTTTGCCAGTTCTTTTTTTGCTAAGCTTAAACTTTCATTTAAAACTAAAGCAGTTTTTCTTTCTTCTTTTGA
The DNA here is from genome assembly GCF_020657875.1 of Clostridioides sp. ZZV14-6150. Lineage (NCBI taxonomy): Bacteria > Bacillati > Bacillota > Clostridia > Peptostreptococcales > Peptostreptococcaceae > Clostridioides > Clostridioides sp. ZZV14-6150. Next base: position 327,943 of record NZ_JAGWDA010000001.1, read on the forward strand.
AAGATATGTATTTCTTGAGCTTTTTGCTAAACCATCATTTTCACGAACTATAGGGCAACCTATTATTTTTGTGTCTATATTCAAATCTTTAACCATCCTTTTAATTACTGCTAGTTGTTGAGCATCTTTCTCTCCAAAATAAGCTTTATCAGGAGTTACTATATTCAGAAGTTTTGAAACAACTAGACAGACACCACCAAAATGAACAGGTCTTTTAGAACCACAAAGAAAATCTGTAAGTCCAGACACATTTATGGTAGTACAATGGCCTTTCAAATACATTTCTTCTGATGATGGATTAAAGACTACTGATGCACCACTATCTATACAGTATTTAAAATCTTTTTCTATATCTCTCGGATAGCTGTTAAAATCTTCGTTTGGTCCAAACTGAGTTGGATTTACAAATACACTTACTACTACCTTATCATTTTCTTTTACAGCTTTTTTGATAAGGCTTTGATGTCCTTCATGTAAAAATCCCATAGTAGGAACAAGGCCTATAGAATAGCCAGCTTTTTTCCAATCTTTAACTATATTCCTTAGTGATTTTATTTCTTTTATAAGCATTTTGTACCATCCTTAATCTTAGTATAATTTTTCTAATTCAGATTCATTTATTGAAAAGCTATGTTTTTCTTGTGGAAATGCACCAGTTTCAACTTCTAGTATGTAATTTTTAATTGAATCTTTCATTATATCTCCTATATTTGCGTATTGCTTTACAAATTTAGGTACAAAATCTCCAAACATCCCCAACATATCTTGATAAACTAAAATTTGACCATCACAATTAATTCCTGCTCCTATCCCTATTGTAGGAATTGAAATAGAATTAGTCACCATCTCAGCTATTTTAGCAGGAACTCCTTCAAGGACAATAGAAAATGCTCCTGCTTTTTCTATTAATTTAGCATCTTCAATGAGTTGTTTTGCTGTTTCACTAGTATTTCCTTGAACCTTAAATCCACCAAATGAATTTACAGATTGAGGTGTTAGTCCTAAATGGCCCATTACAGGTATTTGAGCATTTACAATGTTTTTTATTTGTTCTATAACGTTTGAGCCACCCTCTAATTTCACAGCATGTGCCCCACCTTCTTTTACAAGTCTGCCAGCATTTTTAACAGCATCTTCTATAGAAACATGGTAAGATAGAAATGGCATATCACTTACGATTAAGGCATTTTTTGCACCATTTTTTACAGCTTTTGTGTGATATATAATTTCATCTATAGTAACAGATAGAGTGTTTTCTTCACCTTTTACTACCATTCCTAATGAATCTCCTATTAAAATACCATTTATGTTACATTCATCCATTATTTTTGCCATTGAGTAATCATAAGCTGTAAGCATAGACAGCTTCCTTCCTTCACTTTTAGCATTTTTAAAAGTCAGTATAGTATTTTTCATTGTTTTTTCCTCCTAAAATTTTGTAAATCTCTTTGTATTTTTCAGATTTACTTATTAAATTTTCGACTGCATTTTCTATAGAAATATTTTTTGTACATTTTAATGAATCTTCATTTTCCAAGGCAATTATTTTTAGTAGATTTAAGGAGAGTATTTTGTAAATATCTTCATCTTTTTTATCTAATGCTGATAAATGTTTTTTTATTGGTGTTATATCCCCACGAACAACAGGTCCAGTAAGGGATTTAGTAAATCCATTATCAAGTATGTTTTCTATATTTATTTTGACCAAAGGATTTATAGCTTTTAAAGCTTCTTCTTCAGATAAACCCAATTTAATAAAGTAACTTACTCCTACATCTAGTAAAGATAACACTAAATTTGAAACTAAAACATTAGCTACATGATAAGTGGATGAAGTATTTTTATCTCTTATAAAAAACTGATTTCCTAAGCTATTTATAAAATTTTGAATAAATAAATCATCTTTTTCATTATCACCTTCTATGGAAAAACAAATGTCTTTCATTTTTTTAATATCAGTATTTTTATTGGAAAATGCAAATATAGGATGGACAGAATAAATTAATGCACCTGCTTTTTTTGAACAGAACAATATACTAGATTTTAAAGAACCACTTGTGTGGCAAATGTATTTATGTTTTAAATTAAATTTGGAAAGTTTTTTGTCTATGATTTCAATAGAATCATCTGATGTTGTAATAAATAATATATCATTTTCATAAATAATGTCTTTCAAGTTACTATAAATCTTTGTTTTTGTTAAATCTGTTGATTCTAATAAAGATAATTGATTTCTTCCATAAAAGCCTGTTACACAATAATCTTTTGACAAAAAATAATTTGCTAAAGATGTACCAACTTTTCCAGAACCAATAAATCCTATTTTAATAGTATCACCTCCAACTTGTGATACAACATCTTAATTTCCAATCTCATTCATGAAGATATGAGTTATATAAGACAAAATAATTAAAAACATTTAAAGTATAGTTCTTATAACAAGATACCATCCATGAATATTCTACCATTTAAATAAAAAATTGACAATTAATTCTACAAAAATTAAGTAAATGTGTTTTTATTTATATTTTCTTATTTTACTAAAAATGTACTTAACTTAAAAATAATTAAAATAATATTTTTATCATATTCTTCCATAATCTCTTTAACATTTTAGTTTTGTTAAAAATTAAAAATGTGCTCCTTCCTTCTATATTGTGATATTTTAATTATCACAACTTTTGGGAAGAATACACACTTTATTTTACACACTCAATTTATATTGAGTATGTATTCTCAAACTTATTAAATTATATATTTATGTATTTTTCTGTTTTTGCTTATCATTAAGTTTACATTTTGAACAGTTTCCTAGACATTCATCAACCATATCTAGACATTCATTAAATGCTACTTTACTACTATTTTTATGTCTTACGATTAATATATCTTGTTTTTTAGCCTGAGACTCAACTGTTCTAGACATCTTATGTGAAACTGTTGATGTAAGTATAACAACGGCATCAGGTTTTCCTATAGAGTTATTTAATTTAGATGACATAGTAGTGTATACTTTTGTTTTATAACCTTTTTTCTTGGCCATAACCATATAATCTTTTTCCATTCTTTCATGGCCACCAATCACTAATAAGTTCATTAGACTGCCTCCCGCCTTATTTGATATTGATTTTCATTATTATTTATATTATATATAATAATATCTAGAAATAAATTTGTCAACACTTATTGATATTAATTATCATTTTAATAATAGAAGTTTTTATTTTTAGTAACTTTTCAGTGTTAATAAATTTAAATTTATTGACACTAAAAAGTTATTGATATTGCATTATAAATAATGTTTTATATAATAAAAAGCTGTGAAATTTGATGATATCACTCATCAAATTCACAGCTTTTAAAAACTTAATCTATTACTATTATTTTAAATTCTTTTTTATTCCTTTGTTTAATATACTTTCATAATCGATAAAGTCATAAATATCTTCCTTAAATACAGCTGAAAACTTATGTAATTCTTCTAGTGTTAAATCTTCTATTGCTTTTTTATTGTCTTCACAATATATCACAATACTTCCAACTATTCCATGTGCATCTCTAAAGGCAACATTATTTTTAACTAGATAGTCAGCAACTTCTGTGGCATTTAAAAAACCATTTTTAACTGCTTGTTTCATTTTATCTTCATTTACCTTTAATGTAGCTATCATTCTTTCCATTATTTGTATACACATTTCAAGAGTGTGTACACTATCAAAGAATCCTTCCTTATCTTCTTGCATATCTTTATTATAAGCTAGTGGTATACCTTTCATAACTGTAAAAAGACCAAATAAATTTCCATATACTCTACCAGTCTTACCTCTTATAAGTTCTGCACCATCAGGATTTTTCTTTTGAGGCATTATACTACTTCCAGTAGTATATAAATCATCTATTTCAACAAACCCAAATTCTTGTGAACTCCAAAGTATCAATTCTTCACTAAGTCTACTTAAATGCATCATTATGATTGAAAAATCACTCATTAGTTCTAATAAATAGTCCCTATCACTTACACCATCCATAAAATTATCTACAACTTTTTTAAACCCTAATTGCTCACAAGTTATATTTCTATCTATATCATGTGTAGTTCCTGCCAAAGCTCCACAACCTAAAGGTGACTCGTCCAATATCTCTATAGCATTTTTTATTCTTTTTTCATCTCTATCAAACATACTATAATATGCCATCAAGTGATGTTTAAAAGTTACCACTTGTGCTCTTTGAAGATGAGTATATCCTGGCATCATTACTGAATTTTTATCAGCAACATCTTTTATAGTTTCTTTAAATCCAGATATTAACTCCACTAAATCGCTTGCCTTTTCTTTCGCATATAATCTCATATCAACTGCAACTTGGTCATTTCTACTACGTGCTGTATGAAGTTTCTTCCCAACATCACCTATTCTTTGAATTAAGTTTATCTCAGTAAAACTATGTATATCTTCATAATCTCCATCTAATGCCAATTTTCCATTTTCAATATCTTCAAGTATTCCATTTAGACCTTCTGTTATAGCTTTTCCCTCTTCATCTGTTAAAAGCCCACATTTTACTTGCATATAGACATGTGCTATACTTCCTTCAATATCTTTTTTGTACAGCACACAGTCATACCCAAAAGATTTATTAAATTCTTCCATAAGTTGATTTTCAGCTTTTCTAAAGCGTCCACCCCATAATTTCATATTTTTCACCTCATATTTTAATTTTTTATATTTTAATTGTAATATTTTTACTTTAGCTAAAAATAAAAAATCTCTTGGTCAAAAAGACCAAGAGACGAAATATTCCGTGTTACCACTCTAGTTGATAAACAATGTTTACCCACTCTATTCTCTTAAGGCGAGATTACCTATTACCATACTGAATTTCAAGTAATATTCTCCAAAGCTCTCTTCAATATAAAGTATTATCATTAGGCTTACACCATCCCTAACTCGCTGAGACTTGCTTTATATCTACTCTCTTCTTCACTGAATCTAAATTTTTATATTTTACCTATTTGTATTATAATTACTATCTATAAAATAGTCAACCTATTTTTTCCTTTAAATGCCTTTTTTAAGAACTAAGTGACTCTTCTAACTCAAAAAACTTATAAATTGCTTTTGCAACTCCACTCTCTTGGTTGCTGTCTGTCACATAATCGGCCTCTTGTTTAATCAATTCTTCTGCATTTCCCATAGCTACACCAAGACCAGCAAATTTTATCATTTCTATATCATTGTAATTATCTCCAAATGCAATTATATCTTCTCTATCTATGTTCATTTTTTCAGCTAAAATTTTAACCGCATTGCCTTTATCAACACCAATATTCATAACTTCAATATTATTTGGCCAAGAAGAAGTTATTTTTATGCCTTGAACTTTTTTTAATTCTTTTCTTATTTCGTCTAAAATAGCTGGATTTTTTTCTTCTATTATTACAAACTTTAATATGTCATTTTTAGAAATCTCTTCTCTTAAATCATCTCTTACAATGACTTCTGTTTCAGAACCCAAAAACACACTTATTCTATCTTCACGTCCTTCTATTTTTTTTGAAAGCATAGAATCTATACTATTACATTGATAGTAAATATTGTATTTGTCTAGCACATCTAAAATATCTAGACATGTTTTTGTATCAATTTTATTTGAATATATTATATTTCCATTTTGTTCCCTTATCAATGAACCATTACAAGCTATTATTGGCATATCTTCTTTAAGAAAATCTACATTGCATTTAGCTGAATCGAAAGCTCTCCCTGTTGCTAAAGTTACATTAATACCACTTTTAATAACTTTTTGTAGTGCAGTTTTATTTTCATCAGTAACTTTATGGTTATTTCCCAATAAAGTTCCATCCATATCTGTTACAATCAATTTATATCCCATCATCCAACTCCATAACATTTTATTGTATACTTATATTTCCTTAATCTAATTTAAAGAATTACCCTTATTAAATTATATCATAACTTTACACTTAAACTATTCCAATTTATAAAATTAATAACATTCCTATACCTCCATATCAAAGCAAAATAAATCGTTTCTTGTAGTATTTTTCTGAATATTTTCAATTTATAGTCTTATAATGCTAGAAATTTTACAATATATGATATATAATCATATTAAATAAAGTGAGCTATTATAATATTTATATTCGTTTTTTACTATCATGTATTTTCACAATATTTTAAATCTAGCAACTTTTTTAACATTTATTATTGACTAAATAAGGAGTGATAAACTATGAAATTAAAAATTAACAAAGCTATTGAAATGCAGTTGAAAAAAAGTTATGCCATAGAATCTGGTCATTGCGAAAATGTATTCGAGATAGATTGTGGCGAAGGTATAAACACAGTATCTTTCTCAAATAAAGCTGTAGAAGCTTTTAATGCTTTAGAATTTGATATGATAAGAGGATACCCGCATTCAATTAGTCTAAAAGACAATATAGTTGATTATTGGAAAGACTTTACAACACTAACTACTGATAGAATTTGTCTAGCGGATGGTTCTATACATGTTATTTATCTTTTAAATAGATTATTTATTGAAAAAGGAGATAAAGTTTTAGGATGTTCACCTCAATTTTCAGAATATGAAACAGATATAAAAATGCATGGTGCTACTTATGACTATGTTCTTTTAAAGAAAGAAAATAACTTCAAGTTTAATGAAAAAGAATTTATTGAAAAAATAAATTCAGAATATAAAGTAATTTACATAGATAACCCAAATAATCCTACTGGACAAGTTATACCTCTATCATCAATTGAAAATATAGTAAAAGAGGCAGAAAAATATGATATAGCTGTTATGGTAGATGAGGCTTATGGTGAATATATGCCAAAAGAAAATTCAGCTGTAAAACTTTTAAATGATTATGACAATGTAATTGTTTTAAAAACATTCTCAAAAGGTTTTGGTTTAGCAGGACTAAGAGCAGGATATGCAGTCCTTCCTGAACAACTTGTTAATCCTATTAAAAAGATATCTACTCCTTACGAAATATCTGAAATCTCTCGTAGTATTGCAGCTAATTTATTAGACGATGTTCAATTTATAGAAGAATTAAAAGAAAAAACAAAAGCTATAAAAAATCAACTATTGATTCCATGGAAAAACCTTAACATAGCTGAGACTAGTGATACTGTATCTATAATGACAGTTGAACATAAAAACAAAGATATAGATTTACAACAAGAATTTGCAAAATTAAAAATAAGAGTTATATCTGGTAGCGATTTTACTGGACTTGATAAAAACTTTATAAGATTTAGAATGCCTGAAGAAAAAGAACTTCCTGAAGTTATAAAAGCATTCCAAATAATCGATAACTTAGAATAAATCTAACTATATAGGGGACATATTGATTTTATCAATATGTCCCTTTAGTTTAGTATTTTTAATTATTTTACAGTATTTCTATTCATTAATTTATTAAGTTCCATCAATATTGATGAAAGTAATGCTAAACCTAAACAAATTCCTAATTCATATAAACCAAATACTGTTGGAATAGAGAATATTCCTCTCAAAACTGGCATTAATGTTAAAGAGTAAAGTCCAAAACATATTAAAACTGCTCCTATAACATATTTATTACTAAAAAAGCCTAGTTTTACTATTGTCTGATTATTAGAACGTGCAGGCAATGTTTGCATTATTCTCGCTAATATTAAAGTTGAAAATGCCATCGCTACACCAAGTTCTGGTGATACTTGTAGCCCTATATATTGTGCAATTATTGTAACTATACCAATTATACAACCTCTTATAGCCACTGCTTTTAATGTTCCTCCTGCCAATATACTTTCATCTGGATGTCTAGGAGGTTTATTCATTATATTTTTTTCTGATTTTTCAAACCCTAATGCTATTGCTGGTAAGGAGTCATTTACTAGGTTTATAAATAAAAGTTGTAAAGCTGTAAATGGATTTGACCATCCTGCAAATACTGCAAATAAGATAGCCACTATGGCACCCAAGTTTCCTGCAAATAAATAAGTTATTGCTTTTATTATATTGCTATATACTGTTCTACCAACTTCAACAGCATTTACTATACTTGCAAAGTTATCATCAACTAATACCATAGCAGAAGCATCTTTTGCTACATCAGTACCACTTCCCATACCTATACCTATATCTGCTTGTTTTAAAGCTGGTGCATCATTGACACCATCACCAGTCATAGCAGTTATGTTATTCTTATGTTGCCATGCTTTTACTATACGAATTTTGTTTTCTGGGGAAACTCTGGCATATACACTTATATCTTCTAATTTTTTATTTAATTCTTCTTCACTTAATGCATCTAACTCTTTCCCTGTAAGTGCTAAATCTCCATCTTCCATTATACCTATTTCTTTTGCAATTGCTGCTGCTGTTGTTTTATGGTCTCCAGTTATCATAACGGTTTTTATACCAGCACTCTTCGCTTCTTTTACTGCATCCATTACTTCTTCTCTTGGTGGGTCTATCATTGCCATTATACCAACCAATGTCATATCATGTTCATCATCAATTGAAGGTGTAAAACCTTCTTCTGGGACATCTTTTATTGCAAATGCTAATACTCTAAGTGCTCTATTTGAAAACTCTTCATTTCTCTTCTTGTATTCTTCTATTATCTCATCTGTTATGTCTACTTTTGAGCCATTTTTTAAAGCATATTTACATCTACTAAATACAATATCTGGAGCACCTTTTGTAAACATTATATAATCTCCATATATACTATTTACTGTAGACATAAGCTTTCTATCTGAATCAAATGGTATTTCATTTATTCTAATATATTTACTTCTTAATTTATCATAATCTAAATCGTTTTTGCTTGAATAATTTATTAATGCAACTTCTGTTGGGTCACCAACTTCTTTTCCATCACTAGTTATATGAGAATCATTACATAATGTAGAAACCATAGTCAACAATTTAGCATGGTAAGAATAATTTATATTTTCTTTATTAAGCTCATCATTGTTAGTTCCATACATATAACAGTCCACAACTGTCATTTTATTTTGTGTAAGAGTACCTGTTTTATCAGTACATATAACACTTGTTGAACCTAAAGTCTCTACAGCTGGTAATTTCCTTATTATAGCTTGTTTCTTTGCCATACTATTTGTTCCAACAGCCAGTACTATAGTAACTATTGATGATAAAGCTTCTGGTATTGCTGCTACTGCTACTGCTACAGAAAACATGAATGAATCGAGAATAATTTGTGTCATTTCTCCATTCCCAGCCATCATGTAATTTCTTGCTACCTGAATTATAAATATTAAGAGTGCAAGTACTACAATACCTACACCAAGCTTTTTACTGAAAGCTTCTATTTTTTGTTGTAATGGTGTCAACTTATTTTCGGCAGTTTCTAAAAGACCAGCTATTTTACCCATTTCAGTCTCCATACCTGTTCCAGTTACTACAAATGAACCTCTACCATAAACTACTACAGCACCACTAAATACCATGTTTTTTTGGTCACCTAAACTTACATCTTCGTTTATTTTTTCTGTATGTTTTAGAACTGGTTCTGATTCACCAGTTAACATCCCTTCTACAACCTTTAATGATTGTGCTTCTATAAGTCTTCCGTCTGCTGGTATGTAATCACCAGCTTCTAAAAATACGATATCTCCAACTACTAAATTTTTTGCTGGAATTGTCATTTTCTTATTGTCTCTTATTACCTTTGCATTTGGTGCGGATAAATTTTTCAAACTTTCTAATGAACTTTCTGCTTTTTTTGTTTGTACAACACCTAAAACAGAGTTGATAATAATAACTGCAAAAATTATTATGGACTCTACAGTTTCACCTAAAAATATTTGTACTAAAGCAGCTATCAATAGAATTATTACCAGTGGGTCTTTAAAACTTTCTAAGAAAAGCTTATACGTAGGAACCTTATCTGCTTCCTTTAATTCGTTAGTTCCATTTTTTTCTAATAGCTCTTCTGCTCTTTCTTTGCTCAAACCATTTAAGCTTGAGTCTAAATTTTTAATTATTTCTTGATAAGTACTTTTGTAAGACATTTGTTGCCCTCCTCTTTAATAAATTTATTTTATGTTTGGGGACTCTTATGTATACTTGAAATTTGAAATTTTTCAAATAAAAAATTCCTTGAATAAAAAAAGCCCCCAAAACAAACATACTTAATGCTTATTTTGAAGGTCTTGCTATCAAGGAATTCCTTGCTAATTAACCGAGTATTTCTACTGTCCTGACGATTAATTACCACTTTCGTGTAAGCTACTCCCCTTCGAGTAGTTATCTTTAATTGTACTTACATTATAACACTTTACACAATTAATAGTCTAGCTTATTTTTTATTTTAACCTAAATTTAACAAATTATGGCTTAATCTATATGCAAATATTCTTCTAGAGTTAAATTGTTCATTGCAAAGTTTTTACTGTGTTCAGTTCCAACATATCTATAGTGCCATGATTCATACATGTATCCTGTTATATTTTCTTTTCCCTCTGGATATCTAAGTATAAATCCATACTTATATGCATTTTCATACAGCCACTTAGCTTCTTTTGTATTATTAAATTTTTTATTTGCCCAACAAGATTGGTCGTCTCCTCCAATATCAAATGCAAGTCCAGTTTGATGTTCACTTTCTCCTGGCTTAGCTGAAAATCTGTTTGCTTCCTTCTCACCATGTTTTTCTGCATATGAGTTAAATAATTTTTCTTGATATTTGTAACTTCTATATGTACTGAAGGCTTTTAGATTTAATCCTGCTTTTTGAGCATCTTTATTCATTTTATAAAAAGCATCTTTTGCTTCATTACTTTCTTGTGGAGAATAGTCTTCAGGTAAACTATACTTTTTGTTTGCTACTACAATATTATTTATTGATAGAACGTTCACACCTTTTCTATACTTACTTATTTCATATGCCATAATTTTATTTTCTCCACTAGAGATATTAATAAACATTTTTGCGAAAACTAGAAAAAATGCAAAAGCTATAATCAAACCTCTTTTCTTTTTCATATACTACACCCCCATAATTTAGATTTAATACCTAAAAAATTTAAAGACATTTTACTTCATAGTATAATCATATCATTAATTTATTGCAAATTCTTTAAACAATTCTTAAGAAACTCTTAAATTCTCCTTTATATTACTAAAACTAACAATATTTTTTTCAATTTTTTTATATCACAGGTCCAGATATTGATTTTTTTTCCAAATGATGTATAATGTATTTATGGAAACTTTAAAGTACTACTTAGTACTTATCGTTTTTATATGAAAGGAGATAGCCAATTGACTGACAAGCAAAAACTTATTATAACTATTGCTCAAAGAATCTTTGACCAAAAAGGTTTTCAAAATACTTCAATACTAGATATTGTAAAAGAATGTAAAATGTCTAAAGCTACTTTTTATAAACATTTTGAAACTAAAGAAAGTTTTATCTGTGAAATAATTAATTATTATGATGAAAAATTTTTAGAAATTATACATTCTATTAATGAAAATAAAGATATCCATCCATCTGAAAAATTAAAAAGAAAAATAATAGCTGTATGGGGAAATATTTTTTCTAGAACTACTATAAATACTTATGTGAGGGAAAATTTCTCTGAAGTGCAACGTAAAACGACAAGTAAGTTACAAAAAAAATCTCGTGCTAATTTATTAAATGAATATAAGTTGAGTTTATTTGATAATTATGGCAACAAAATAGAAAACATTCTATTTGATTTAGTTTTCTTACTAGATGCTCTAATTCACCAGTTTACATATATTATTCATATACAAAAAAGAGAAATAAATGTATACTTTATTGCTGAATTTACTATCCAAATACTCGATTTAGTTGTAGAAAATGCTGATAACCTAAATCCTTTAATTGAAAAATCAATGTTTTTATATGAACAAGAAGATGAAGCTTACTCTTCTCTTTATAGTAAATCATTATTTTTTAAAACAATACAGGATATAGAAGAGCTAATCAAAACAAACACTTCTCTTATTGAAAACCCTAAGTTACTAGAAGCATCAAAAAAATTATATGAAGAAGGAAAAAATCAACTATACGATTCTTTAATTATGGATGCAATGATTACATATCTAGAAAAAGAAGACATTTTGAGACCAAAAGTACTTTTATTGAATAGTATTAAAAATCAGTTAAAAAAGGAGACGTTATAAACTATGGAAATACAAAGTAATAGCAAAAACAATAAAAAAGGAAATTTGATAATAGCAATCGTAATGACTGGCGCTTTTATAAGCTCTCTTAGTCAAACATTACTGGCAACTGCACTTCCCAATATAATGTCAGATTTTAAAATTACTGCTGATGTTGGTCAGTGGTTAACTACAATTTATCTACTTATTGCAGGTATCATTATTCCTACAACAGCTTACTTGATAAATAGATTTAGTACTCGAAAATTATTTATTACATCAATGACTATCTTTTCTTTAGGATGCATTATTGCGCTTTTCTCTCGTGATTTTTCAACTATGTTGATTGCTCGTGTATTACAAGCAGTAGGTTCTGGCTCTTTAATGCCACTTTTACAAGTTATTATATTATATTTATGCCCTATAGAAAAACGTGGTACAGCTATGAGTCTAGTCGGTATTACAGTGGGATTTGCTCCAGCAATAGGACCAACTTTATCTGGATGGTTAGTAGATTCATTTGGTTGGCATAGTTTATTTTTGCTTCTTTCACCTATAGCTATACTAGATGTTATACTTTCATTTATATTATTAAAGAATGTTGGAGAAGCCCAAAAACTAAAACTGGATATACCTTCAATAATACTATCTTCTTTAGGTTTTGGTGGTTTATTGATTGGGTTTACTAATCAAGGTAATTATGGGTGGACTAATAGTGCCACATATTTACCAATAATATTAGGAATTGTATCATTAATTTTATTTACATGGCGTCAATTAAAATCTAAAGAACCATTCTTAGAATTAAGAGTTTTTAAAAATAAACCATTTCTTATTTCTACATTATTAATTATGATTGTATATGCTTCAATGATGTCTGCTACATTAATGATACCTCTATATATTCAATCTGTAAGGGGATTCTCTGCACTTGCTTCAGGTTCTTTAATGATGCCTGGTGCTATACTAATGGTTGCATTAAATCCAGTCGCAGGACGTCATCTAGATAAATATGGTCCTCACGCTCTATCAATATTAGGCACTGGATGTTTATTTTTAGGAACTTTATCTTTTGCGTTTTTAGGCAAGGATACATCTTTAATTCATGTATCATTAATGTATTGTATTCGTATGATTGGTATTTCAATGGTTCTAATGCCATTAACTACATGGGGAATTAAAACACTAGATAGAGAACTTATATCTCATGCTACAGCAATTAATAGTACACTTCGTCAAATATCTGGTGCTATAGGCTCTGCTATACTTATTACTATAATGACAACTGCTACTAAAAAAGCTCACATGAGTTCAGCTATCCTGTCTAATATCCATGGAATAGATGTAGCATTTTCAATAGCAGCCACACTTGCATTTATTGGATTAGTTATATCAATATGTTTTATAAAAGAACGACAAACTATTAGAAGTTAATATAAAAAAAGGAGGTGTCTCAAAATGAACTTTTTAGTTTATGAGGCACTCTTTTTTTGTATGAAATCAAATATATTTTCATCATTTCAACAATGAAAAAAAGGCTTATCTCTATTTTGAGACAGCCCCTTTTTTTCAGTTTGAAAAATATTGTAATCTTATAATACAGCTATTACTTCTATTTCAACTTTAACGTCTTTTGGTAATCTAGCAACTTCTACACAAGCTCTTGCTGGTTTATTTTCTCCAAAATACTCAGCATAAACTTCGTTTATAGCACCAAATTCATTCATATCTTTTATAAATACTGTAGTTTTAACTACATTTGAAAAATCAGCTCCACTTTCAGCTAATATTGCTTTAAGATTTTTTAGAGATTGAGCAGTTTGAGCTTGTACATCTCCTTCAACTACTTCCATAGTTTCTGGTACAAGTGGAACTTGTCCAGATACAAATAATAAGTTTCCAGCTTTTATAGCTTGAGAATATGGTCCTAAAGCTGCTGGTGCATCATTAGTATGCAATACTTCATGTTTCATATTAAAATCCTCCTAATTGGTTAATCTACTATACATAAAATGTATCTTCATACACTATTATACTATTTTTCTTGTATATTATATACACTTTTTATTATAATTCTATAATTTTAAAACCTTTTTCTTCTATTGCTTTCTTTATTTTCGCTATATGGTCATAATCTATTGTTTCTAATATAAATTCCGCACTTTGTTTTCCTAGAGCTTCACCTGCTGATAATTTACCTTGATTAGCACTTAAAATATTTCCACCATTCTCACTTATTATTCTAGTTAATTCAGCAAAGTTTCCTGGCTTATCTTCCATAATTGTGCTAAATGAATATCTTCTTCCTTCTTTAGCTAGAGCAACACCTATTATTCTATATAATGTATTTATATCTATATTACCACCAGATATTATACACACTACATTTTCGTCTTTTGCTGGTACATATTTACCACTTAATATTGCAGCTGTACACACAGCCCCTGCACCTTCTGAAACTATCTTTTGACTTTCCATCATAAATAATATTGATTCAGCTATTTCTGTTTCTTCAACTACTACTATTTCATCAACTAATTCATTTATTATTTCAAAAGTTAAGTCTCCAGGAGTTTTAACAGCTATACCATCAGCTATTGTACTATCATTAAATGCTGTTGTTACTTTGCCGTTTTTAATTGACTCTTTCATTGAAGGTATATTTGCAGTTTGAACACCAACTATTTTTACATTAGGATTTAATGCCTTTGCTGCAACAGCAACACCAGATATTATTCCTCCACCACCAACTGGGCATAGTATAGTATCAACCTTATTATTTAATTGTTCGAAAATTTCAAGAGATATAGTTCCTTGCCCTGCTATAACATATTTATCATTGAATGGATGTAAGAAAGTTGCTCCTGTTTCTTTTTGTATTTCAACAGCTTTTGAATATGCATCATCATAAACTGCGCCATTTAAAACTACTTCTGCTCCATAACCTTTAGTTGCACTAACTTTTGCTAATGGTGCAGTTGCTGGCATTACTATTGTAGATTTTATACCAGTCATTTTTGCGCCTAATGCTACACCTTGTGCATGATTCCCTGCACTTGAAGCTATTACTCCACTTGCTTTTTCTTCGTCTGTTAAACTTGCTATTTTATTACAAGCTCCTCTTAATTTAAAAGACCCTGTTTTTTGAAGGTTTTCACATTTATAAAAAACCTTTGCGCCTGTTTTTTCGCTAAGTTTAACGCTTTCAAGTAAATCAGTTTTTTTAACTATGTCTTTAATGGTCTCTCTAGCTTCTTTCACATCTGTTAAGGTAACATTTATCATTTTATTCCACTCCCGTAAATCCAATTTTTATTTATTACTTTCTATATAATTCTATATCTTTTTTTTTTAAAAATCAACATGTAAACGATTTTTATAATTTTTTAATTAATCACAAAAAAACTAAAAATACAACAATTGAATACAATAAACACATATATTCAATTGAGTTACATTACACTAAATGATAATATTAAAATAATTTTTACTTTTTTATCAAAATAACAGTTTATTCTTTATTATTTTTACTAAAATTTATATTTATATTATTTTGTTTAATTAAAAATTGTTTTTTTTAATTTTCTTTAATAACATTAATATTACCAATCTAACCTAAAATATTTTTATAAACAACTTTAAACAAAAAGAAAGTTTTATTTTATACATTTTCATAATAATAAAACTATACCTTTTACAACAAATAAAATAAAAAAAATAAAATGCAAGTTAAATTAGAGTTTTATTTTATATAGTAATCATTTTTTATTAAAAGGTATTTTATCTTTTAACATACATTTTATAAAGCTAAATAGAGTTATTATTTTAATTTTATACTTTACTTTTTCTATAAACCTATTATAATTAAAGTATAATCATTTTAGGAACTTGTTTATTTTATTATAAAAATGTGAAACTTATTACATAAGGAGGAATTAAACATGAAAAATAATACTTATAAAGAAATCAAAAACATATATGGAAAAATAAGTCCTTTTGAATTTAAGGACAAATTAATAGATATTGCGAAACATACTGCAAATGAAAATCATAGAGAATTGCTTGATGCAGGTCGTGGAAATCCAAATTGGACTTGTTCAACTGCTAGAGAAGCTTTTTTCACTTTTGGTCATTTTGCGATTACTGAAACCCGTTCTAATTGGGATTTAGGTCATTTAGCTGGTATGCCTCAAAAAAAGGGCATTAAGGAAAGATTCTTTAAATATATAAATGAAAATATAGATATGCCTGGAGCGTACTTAGCTAGAGATATTATAAATTTTGGTATAAATGAACTTGGATTTGATGGTGATGAATTTGTTCATGAACTAGCTGATGGGATTATTGGTGATAATTATCCACTTCCAGATAGAATGTTACCTCATATGGAAAAAATAGTGCATGATTATCTAGTTCAAGAAATGAAATATGATATATCAGGTAAATATGGCGATGTAGAAATATTCGCTGTTGAAGGTGCTACAGCTGCTATGTGTTATATATTTGATTCATTAATGGCAAATGAACTTCTAAAAAAGGGCGATACAATAGCTTTAATGACTCCTATATTTACACCTTACCTTGAGATACCTAATCTTCCTCGATATGATTTTAAAGTTGTAAATATAAACGCCAATGCGGTTGATGAAAAAGGTGCTCATACATGGCAGTATACTAAGAAAGAATTAGAAAAGCTTCGTGACAATTCTATTAAAGCTTTATTTGTTGTTAATCCTAACAACCCTGCATCTATAGCTATGGATGAGACATCTTGTAATAATCTAATAGATGTAATTGAAAATTATAATAAGGATTTAATGATAATATCAGATGATGTATATGGGACTTTTGTAGAAGATTTTTCATCATTAATGTCAAAACTTCCTTATAACACGGTTGGAGTTTATTCTTATTCAAAATATTTTGGAGTTACAGGATGGAGACTTGGTACATTCGCTCTTCATAAAAAGAATGTTTTTGATAAAAAAATAAATGATTTAACTGGAGAATTAAAGAAATCAGTAGATAAGCGTTACAGTGATATGAGTCTTAACCCTTCTAGCCTTTCATTTATGGAAAGAGTTGTTGCTGATAGTAGACTTGTTGCTCTCAATCATACTGCTGGTCTTTCAACTCCACAACAAGTTCAAATGTCATTTTTCTCTGCATTTGCATTAATTGATAAAGTTGATGCCTACAAAAAACTTAATATGAGTATATGTCATAGACGTCAAAAACTATTGTTTGAAGCTTTAGAGCTTCCAGTTAATAAAAATAAAAATAATGCTGCATATTATACTCAGTTTGATATTGAAGAATGGGCTAAAATAAACTATGGAGAAGATTTATTCAGATTTATAAGTAAGAATGCATCTCCAGTAGATATACTTTATAGATTGGCTAATGATTATTCAGTAGTCTTACTTAGTGGAAATGGATTCTACGGACCTGAATGGTCAATTAGAATATCTCTAGCAAATCTATATGATGAAGCCTACACTAAAATAGGGAAAGCCATAAGAGAGATATTGAATAGTTATATTGCTGAATGGGAAAAAACAAAGAAATAATTCTAGTACACTGAAATATCTAAATTATGCGAATAAAAGAATTTATATAGACCTAAATAAATTTTTTTGATATAATCCTATCGGAATTATAAATTTTATTTGTGAAAGGCAGAGAATATTATGAGTATTAAGAAAAAAGTTGCCATAGTCTTTACTGGTGGAACTATATCTATGACAGTAGATGATAAAGTAGGTGCTGCTATACCAACTTTATCTGGGGAACAAATATTATCCATGGTCACTAACATTGATAAAGTTGCAGATGTTGAAGTTTTTAATTTTGATGAAATTCCAGGACCTCATATAACACCTTATAGAATGATGGAATTAAAAAATTATGTAAATGATTTATTAGCAAGAAAAGATATCACAGGAGTTGTAATAACACATGGTACTGATAGTTTAGAGGAAACTGCTTATTTTCTAGACCTTACAATTGACAACATTAAGCCTGTAATAGTTACAGGTGCTATGAGAAGTAGCTCTGAACTTGGTTATGATGGTTCAAGCAACTTATCTGCATCAGTTTGTACTGCTGTATCTAAAGATGCTATGGGTAAAGGAGTTCTTGTAGTTTTAAATAATGAAGTACTATTGGCTTCTGAAGCTACTAAAACAAATACACTTTCTTTAAATACTTTTAAATCTTTAACTAGTGGTCCATTGGGAATAATCGACTGTAACGAACTTGTCCTTACAAGAGATATTGTAAATAGAACAATTATAGATACTGATAAGGTAGAATCTAAAGTTGCACTATTTAAAGCATATGTTGGAGAAAATGCAGATTTTATAAGATTTGCTGTTGATAGTGGATATAAAGGTATAGTTATTGAGGCTATGGGTAGAGGTAATATTCCTCCTCAGATGCTTTCTGGTGTTGAATATGCTAGAGAAAAAGGGCTTCCTGTTGTTATAGTTTCTAGATGCCATTCAGGTAGAGTATTTGATAGTTATGGTTACTTTGGTTCTGGTAGAGATTTAAAAAATATAGGATGTATATTTGGTGGAGACCTTCCAGGGCAAAAAGCTAGAATAAAACTTATTTTAGCTCTTGGAAAGACTAATAATATTGATGAAATCAAAGACTTCTTTGAAAAAGGAATCTATTGTTAATTATATTATTGCGTTTAGAATTTAAAATAAATTATATCATAGAGTTTAAAATAAAATTTCCCCCTACTGCAATTTTTTAATTATATTGCAATAAGGGGATTTTATTTTATAGCTTTATTTTTTTATTTATTTCACAATTTTTTTATTTATTTCACAACTATATTAACTAATTTCTTAGGAACTG
Source organism: Clostridioides sp. ZZV14-6150 (assembly GCF_020657875.1). Lineage (NCBI taxonomy): Bacteria > Bacillati > Bacillota > Clostridia > Peptostreptococcales > Peptostreptococcaceae > Clostridioides > Clostridioides sp. ZZV14-6150. The sequence goes on from NZ_JAGWDA010000001.1 coordinate 346,996, forward strand.
CAACAACTTTAACTATAGTTTTATCTTCAACTAGAGCTTTAATTTTTTCATCTTCTAAAGCCACTTTTTCCATATCTTCTTTAGATATATTTGAGCTAACAGTTAACTTTCCTCTGACCTTTCCATTAACTTGTACAACAACTTCTATTTCATCTTTTACTAGTGCTGTTTCATCATATTTAGGCCAATCTATATCAAAGACACTTCCTTCTTGACCTATCATAGTCCATAATTCTTCACCTAAATGAGGTGCAAATGGTGAAATTATAGTTACTATTGTTTGTACACCTTCTTTTATAACTGCTTCATTTATATTATCTAGCTCCTTATATTTGTACATATCATTTATTAATTCCATAAGAGCTGATATAGCAGTGTTAAATCCAAATTTCTCACTTAAATCTACAGTAACTTTTTTAAGTGTAGAATGTATAGTATATCTCATATCTTTATCTTGAGAACTTAACTCGCCAAACTCAACATCTTTTTTGAAGACATCTGCTAACTCATCAACTAATCTATATACTCTATTTAAGAATCTAAAGCATCCATCAACACCTTGCTCTGACCAGTCTAAATCTCTTTCTGGTGGTGCTGCAAATAATACGAAAAGTCTTGCAGTATCTGCTCCATATTCATCAATTATATCCATAGGAGATACTGTATTGCCTTTAGACTTACTCATCTTAGAACCGTCCATAAGAACCATACCTTGAGTAAGTAAGTTTTTAAATGGTTCATCAAAGTCTACCATGCCCATACTCTTAAATGCTTTTACAAACCATCTAGCATAAAGTAAATGCATTATAGCATGTTCTACTCCACCTATATATTGGTCTACCGGATGCCATCTGTTAACTAAGTCTTTACTAAATGGTTCATCTTCATTTTTATTGTCTACATATCTTAAGAAATACCAAGAAGAATCAACAAATGTATCCATAGTGTCAACTTCTCTTCTAGCTGGTTTTCCACAGTGAGGACAAGTTGCTGACATAAACTGTTTTGAAGTAGTAAGTGGAGACTCTCCTTTTCCAGTAAATTCAACATCTGTTGGTAAAAGAACTGGTAAATCTTCTTTCTTAACTGGAACTATTCCACACTCATCACAATAAACTACAGGTATAGGACAACCCCAATATCTTTGTCTTGAAACTAACCAGTCTCTTAATCTATAATTAATTGTTCTCTTTCCTCTACCTTCTTTTTCTAATTTATTTATTATTCCTTCAAATCCTTCTGAAGCATCTAATCCATCAAATTCTTCTGAATTTATCATTTTATTATCTTCTGTTATTACATCTATTATATCTAGATTATATTTTTCAGCAAAATCTCTATCTCTTTCATCATGTGCAGGAACTGCCATTATAGCACCTGTTCCATATTCAACTAATACATAGTTTGCTATCCATAGAGGAACTTTTTTTCCATTTAAAGGATTTATAACATATCTACCTATAAACATACCTTCTTTTTCTACATCAGCTGCTGTTCTCTCTATTTCTGTCATAGTATGCATTTTTTGAACAAAAGCTTCAACATCTGCTTCATACTCAGTACCAGCAACCAATTCTTTAACTAGTTCATGTTCTGGAGCAAGTACCATATAAGTAACTCCATAAGTTGTATCTGGTCTAGTTGTAAATACTGTCATAGATTTGTCAGTTCCATCTATATCAAATACTAAATCTGCTCCTGTACTTTTTCCTATCCAGTTTCTTTGCATTATTTTAACTTTTTCTGGCCATCCATCTAATGTATCTAAATCATTAAGTAATTCTTCTGCAAATTCAGTAGTTTTAAAATACCATTGTTCTAAGTCTTTCTTTAATACTGTTGATTTACATCTTTCACATGCTCCTTGAACAACTTGTTCATTTGCAAGAACAGTCTCACAAGAAGGACACCAGTTAACATAAGATTTTTTCTTATATGCAAGACCATGTTCTAAAAATTTCAAAAATATTTCTTGAGTAAATCTATAGTATTCTGGAGTTGAAGTTGCTACTTCTTTATCCCAATCATAGCTAAGCCCTAATAAATTTAATTGTTCTTTCATTTCTTCTATATTTTCCATTGTCCATTTATGTGGATGTATTCCATGTTTTATAGCTGCATTTTCAGCTGGCAAACCAAAAGAATCCCATCCCATTGGATGAAGTACATTATAACCTTCCATTTTTTTGAATCTTGCGACAACATCACCTATAGAATAGTTTCTAACATGTCCCATGTGTATCTTTCCAGACGGATAAGGGAACATTTCTAATGTGTAATAATTAGGTTTTTCAGTTTGTGCTGTATCCATTTTGTATTGGTTATTATCTTTCCAAATTTTTTGCCATTTCGATTCTACTTGTTTAAAATTATATACGCTCATATTTTGCCTCCTATTTTTAGTTGCGTTCAACTACTTTGTTTAATATTATTTACTTATAATTTCCAAATAATTCTTTGAAAATAAAAAATCCTCGTCACTAAACTTACGTTTAGGGACGAGGATAAATCTTCGCGGTACCACCCTAATTAGCCTACTTTTATAGACTCTCTTAGATAGCTTTTAATCCAGCCATGGAGAATAGGTTTTAATCTAGTAAGTTCAAAGTTATATAATATTAGTTCTCACCTTACACTAACTCTCTGAAAAAATATAATCTTTTACTGCTCTAGTCTATTCAATTCAATACAATTTTTCAAATTTTCTAACTATAATAACATATATTATCATGTTTATGCTAATGTGTCAATATCTATATAAGGTGCATCTTTCCATAATTTTTCTAAATTATAAAATCCTCTATTTTCCTCATTAAATACATGAACCATTATATCCCCATAGTCAAGAAGTACCCAAGTTTGAGTTCCTTGTCCTTCTTTTCCTCTTGGCTCTAATCCTAGTTTTGCTAATTCATCTTCAACATTACCAGCTATAGCTTTTACTTGTCTTTGAGAAGATGCTGTAGTAATAACAAAATAATCACATAAACTAGAAACTTTTCCTATATTTATTATAACTGTATCTTGACCCAGCTTATCTTCTATGGCATCATATGCTATTTTTGTCATTTGTTCCACTGTCATATAAAATTTCCTCACTTTCCTAATTTAAATACACTTAGTTATTCTAACATATTAATACGATTTTGTAACATAGTCAACTTTAATTTTATTAATATGTTTGCCTTTATATAAGATTTTTATAATAACTTTTCTTTAATTAGGTAGTTTCTTGCCATAACAGTTCTTGGATGTATTTCTTCTTTTTTATTAATGACAAACATTAAAGTATTATTAAATGAAGTTAAAAGTGCTTCGTCAAGCTTACCTTCATAGGCTAATTCTCTCAATGTATCTACAACTGGAAATTTTCTTCCTTCTTCAATTAAATCTGCTATGTAAATTATTTTTTCTAAAAGAGACATATCTTCTCTTCCTGTTGTATGGTATTTAATTGCATTTATAATATCTTCATCTTCTATACCAAACTCATATTCACATATGTATGACCCTATCACACTATGAGATAGAGAGCGGTTTCCATCTTCTATTGGGTCTAAGTATATTTCATACTTATTAACATAATCCTCTACTTCTTTATCACTTAAGTATTTCGCACAATCATGAATCATCCCCGCTATATAAGCTTTTTCTTTGTCACATCCATAAATTTCACACAATTTTACAGCACATTCTGCAACATTTTTTGAGTGACTAAGCCTCCCTACTGGTAGCATTTGATTTAATCTTTGGTTAATATTCTCTAAGTTCATTTAATCATCTCCATATTGATATAGTTTATTTTCATACAAATAATTTTCTACATTTTCGGGTACTAAGTAACGTATAGACTTGCCTTCATTTAGCTGTTCCCTTATATATGTGGATGATATATCCAATGATGGAACATAAACTGTTATAATGTCAGCATTATATTTTTTAGTCAGTTTCTCTATAGTTTCTTGTGACCTTAATAAGCTAATACCTGGTCTAGTCGCAGCTATAAAAGTAGCTAACTCAAAGTTTTGCTTTACATCTTTCCACTCTTCAACACTACAAATAGCATCTGCCCCTGTTATAAAGTAAATATCAGCATTTTTGTATTTTTTCTTTAAATATTTTAATGTATCGATTGTATAAGTCCTTTTATTTCTTTCGATTTCTATTTTTGAAACTAAAAAATCTTCATTGCTTTCAGTTGCTAGAAGTGTCATATTGTATCTATCATACTTATTTGTAGTGATACCTAATTTATGTGGTGGATTTCCTGATGGTATAAAGATAATTTTGTCAATTTCATACTTATCTCTAATAAACTCTGCTGTTGCTAAATGAGCATAGTGTATAGGGTCAAAAGTACCTCCTAATATACCTATTTTGATTTTGCCTTTATGGCGATTAAATTTCTCTAGTTTTTCAGTATTTTTCAATTCTGCCTTCTGAACTAGATTTTTACTTCTCATATTTTGTCTCCTTTTAATGTTATAATACTATTGTACCATTATTTTTTATTTCTTAAAGCTTATAAATTATTTTTTTTGGTATATAATCATATTTATATGGTAAAAAACACTTTAAAAAATAATTATTTAACATAGTTTCACTTAACTTTTTAATAAAAATAACTTTTTATTATTTTGTCTTAATTTAGATTAAATATAACGTATAATTATAAGTTTTTTATTAAATTTTATTAGTTACTTTTGTTAATATAATTACATATAAAAAAGGAGGTTATCTTTAGTTAATAAAAACATAGACAAATATAGTTATTTATAGTAAATCATAGTCAAGAGGTGATTATATGAAAAACAATAACTATAAACCAAAAAAGTTTGCAGAGTTAATTAATATTTCAGTCAGAACTCTGCAACGTTGGGATGTTGAAGGGAAGTTAAAGGCTTTTAAAACTCCAACAGATAGAAGATACTATACTTATGAACAATATTTAGAATATAAAGGAATACATAAAGAACAGGTAAATAGAAAAATTGTTATTTATACAAGAACTTCAACTTCTAATCAAAAAGATGATTTGAAAAATCAAGTGGAGTTTCTTAGACAATATGCAAATGCTAAAGGAATAATAGTAGATGAAGTTATTGAAGATTGTGGAAATGGACTAAATTATAATCGTAAAAAGTGGAATAAACTAATTGATAGTTGTATGACTAATGAGGTAAATACGATTATTGTAACTCATAAAGATAGATTCATTCGATTTGGATATGAATGGTTTGAGAGATTTTTAGGTAAATTCAATGTAGATATTATAGTTGTAAATAATTAAAGTCTTTCACCACAAGAAGAATTAGTTCAAGATATAATATCAATACTTCATAGTTTTAGTTGTCGCATATATGGATTAAGAAAATACAAGAAAAAGATTAGAGAGGATGAAGAAGTTGAAAAGAGCATACAAAATAGAAATTAATCCTACTACTGAACAAAAATCTAAAATACATCAAACGATTGGTGTTAGTAGATTTATATATAACTTCTATATTGCTCACAATAAAGAAGTTTATGAGAGTAAAGGTAAATTTATAAGCGGTATGGATTTTTCTAAATGGTTAAACAATGAATATATTCCTAATAATCAAGATATGAAATGGATTAAAGATGTATCTTCTAAGGCTACAAAACAAGCTATTATGAATGGAGATAAAGCCTTTAAAGATTTCTTTAAAAAAACTAAAAGTTTTCCTAAATTCAAGAAAAAGAATAACAAAACTGATTGGACTATTGAAAGGCATAGGGTCAAAATACCTACTCTTGGTTGGGTAAGACTAAAAGAATTTGGATATATACCAACAAATTCAATAGTTAAAAGTGGTACAGTAAGTCAAAAATCTAATAGATACTATGTATCTATATTAGTTGAGGAAGATGATATTCAAGTATCTAAATGTACTAATGAAGGAATAGGTATTGACTTAGGAATTAAAGATTTTGCAATATGTTCAAATGGAAGTAAATTTAAAAATATAAATAAGACTTCAACTATCAAAAAAGTTGAAAAGAAATTAAAAAGAGAGCAAAGAAAACTTTCAAGAAAATATGAGAGTTTAAAAGTAAGAAATAAAAATATAAAAGAAGGAGTAGCTACTCGTCAAAATATCCAAAAACAGATAGCCAAAGTACAAAAAATTCATCAAAGATTAGCTAATATAAGAACTGATTATATTAATAAAACAGTATTTCAGGTAACAGAGCAAAAGCCAAGCTATATAACTATTGAAGATTTAAATGTTAGTGGAATGATGAAGAATAAGCATTTATCAAAGGCTATATCAAGTCAAAAGTTCTTTGAATTTAGAACTAAACTAACTGCTAAGTGCAAACAAAATAATATAGAACTTAGAGTAGCTGATAGATGGTATCCATCATCAAAGACTTGTAGCCAATGTGGAGAGGTTAATAAAGGTTTAAAACTTAAAGATAGAGTGTACAAATGTGAATGTGGATTATCTATTGATAGAGATTTAAATGCAAGTCTTAATCTTAAAAATGCTAAAAAATATAAGATAGCTTAAAATCAAAGTGATTCGCCCACACGTGGCTTAAAAGTACTTATATATGTACGGAGGGCTAACTTCGGAATTTAAGCCTTTGGAGAACTATACCAAATCGTAGTAGCTTAGGCAAGGCGAGGTTCAGTGAAGAAGGAAAAATCTCGATATGGATATATTTGACCATATTTTGAGTAGCAGGAATTATGAGTATAATTACAAAAATAGAACAACAAAAAAGAAATGATGATAGAGTAAATATTTATGTTGATGATAAATTTTTTATTGCTATATTTAAAGAACTTGTTTATACATTTAATTTAAAAAAAGGAAATGAAGTAAATGAAGAGGAATTAAAATCTATTTTAGATGATGAGATGTATATAAAAGCTAAAAATAAAGCATTAAATATTTTATCTCGTGCTGACCAGTCTGAAAAAAAAATGAAAGAAAAACTATCAGCAGATTTTGAGGAAGATACAATTGATAGAGTTATAGATTTTCTTAAAAATTATAATCTTGTAAATGACAATATATTAGCTCAGAAAATAGTTAATACCAACGTTAATTTAAACAAATGTGGTAAAAACAGAATTAAACAAAATTTATACAATAAAGGTATTGAGAGAAGTGCAATTGATGAAGCAGTATCAGAATTAGACAAAGATACTGAATTTGAAAATGCCATGTATCTAGCAAAAAAAAGATATGAGAGAGTAAAAAAAGAAGATAAAAAGAAAATATATCAAAAAATTTCTCAACATCTTTCCTATAAAGGCTTTGATTATGATATTATTAAAAGAGTTTTAAATAAACTTTTAAATTTTGATGAATCTGATATATAAGTATATTTTTAAATATACTAAGGAGGTAAATTATGAAACTAATTATTGGTGGTTTAAGCTTTTTATTAGGATTATATAATATATATCAATTATATAGAGAAGATAGTATGAGATAAGTATTATTTTATTAAAATATAATATTTATTATGGAGGGGAAATCAAATGAAAAGTCAAAAAAGATTTAAAATTTTAGATGTTGATATTTACCTACAACCATTCGAGTCTGACATAAAAAAAAGAATGAAACACTATGAAGATGTAAAAGCAAAAATATTAACTAACTGTGAAAATTTTAGTTCTTTTGCAAATGGTCATCTTTATTATGGATTCCATCAAACAAATGATGGATGGTTTTATAGAGAGTGGGCTCCAAATGCAGATAGTTTATCATTAATTGGTGACTTTAATAATTGGAGTAGAAAATCCCATCCTCTAAAAAAAATAGATTCTGGTAATTGGGAAATTTTCATACCTGATAAAAACAGCTTACCTCATAAATCCGAGGTGAAGGTACAGGTCACTGCAAATGGTGAAATATTTGACCGTATACCATTATACATAAAGAGGGTAATACAAAAAGATTCTGGTAACTTTAATGGGCAGATATGGCAACCAAAAACTCGATTTAGTTGGACTGATAATGAATTTGACTTAAAAAACATAACTTCTCCTTTAATCTACGAATGTCACATAGGTATGGCTACTGAAAAAGAATCTATTGGAACTTATAATGAATTTACTGAAAACATACTTCCTAGGATAAAGAAAGCTGGATACAATACTATTCAACTTATGGCTATCATGGAACATCCATATTATGCTTCTTTTGGATACCAAGTTTCAAACTTTTATGCAATTTCATCTAGGTTTGGTACACCTGAAGACTTAAAAAATCTTATAAATACGGCTCATTCAATGGGAATTGCTGTTTTGTTAGATTTAGTTCACTCTCATGCTGTAAAAAATACTTTAGAGGGAATAAATGAATTTGATGGAAGTGAGCATCAATTTTTCCATTCAGGTTCAAAAGGTAATCACCCTGCTTGGGGAACAAAGCTCTTTAACTACGGTAAACCTGAGGTAATTCATTTTTTACTTTCAAATATAAAATTTTGGCTAAATGAGTATCATTTTGATGGTTTTAGATTTGATGGTGTAACCTCAATGCTATATCATAACCATGGTCTTGGAGTTTCATTTGACAGCTATAAAAAGTATTTCAGTACAAACACAGATATGGAAGCTATAACATACCTTCAATTTGCAAATGAACTAATAAAAGAAATCAAACCTAATTCAATAAGCATTGCAGAAGATATGAGTGGAATGCCTGGAATGTGTATACCTATAAGAGATGGTGGAATTGGCTTTGACTATAGATTAGCAATGGGAGTACCTGATTTTTGGATAAAGACTATTTCAAATTCTTATGATGAAAATTGGGATTTAGGCAAAATGTGGCACGAGCTTACTACTAGACGCCCTGGTGAAAAAAACATTGGATATTGTGAATCTCATGACCAAGCATTAGTTGGTGACAAGACAATTATATTTTGGTTAGCAGATAAAGAAATGTACTGGAATATGGAAATAAACTCAAATAATCATATTATTAATAGAGCTATGGCTCTAAACAAACTAATTAAATTAGCAACATTTTCTCTAGCTGGTGAAGGATACCTAAATTTTATGGGAAATGAATTTGGACACCCTGAATGGATTGATTTTCCACGTGAAGGAAACAATTGGAGTTATAAATATGCTAGAAGACAATGGAGTCTTTCAGAAAATGATAACTTAAAATATAAACAACTATTAAACTTTGATAAATCTATGCTTGAACTTACAAAATACAGTGATATTTTTACACAGAATAGCTATGAACTTGTACATATGGATAATGAGAAAAAACTTTTAGTATACAGTAAGGATAAATATTTATTTATATTTAATTTTCATCCTAATCTGATGCAATCAGTAGACATATCAAAGTTCCAAGACAAAAAATACAAGACAGTATTAAGTACTGATATGATAGAATTTGGAGGAAAAACAAGACCAGAAAACTTAATAGACTACGATATCTATTTTACTTCTACTCCTCCATCTTCTAAAATACCTATTGCATCTCGCACAGCAATAGTACTTTTAAATAATACTATCTAGATAAATAACTACTAAAAGCCAAATAACAATTTTGATTTTGATACAAAACGTTATTTGGCTAATTTATTTTCTTGCTACTTAATTATTTTTTACATCTGACATTATAACTTCCAATTTTTAATTTGTGGCATTATATTCATCTTAACAGTCTGTGTCTTTAAAGCATTTCTAAATTTTTCAGTAGATATATTTTTAAACATTTTACTAGAAGCACTTTTAAGATTTTCCATAGAATCCCAGTGTTGTATCATAATCCATTTTTGATTTTTTTCGTCATATAAAAGCTCAGTATCAATAAATCCCGATTGAACAGAGTGAAAATTTATTTCTAAATCATTTACAATCTCTACAAATGCATCTTTTGATAAATGCTCTTCCACATTAAATTCTACTATTTCTGTAATAATTTTCATATACAAACCCTCCAATTTATATTTCTTACATCATAACAAGAAGTAAATTAAAGGTATTGTAAAAAATCGACAATATAATTATAAATAGTTATACTTTGTATTTTCTTTAATAGTTTTATGCTCATTAATAAATTTAATTGGCGATACTCCTGAAAACTGTTTAAATTCTTTAATAAAATGAGCTTGGTCATAATATTCATTTTCATAAATCAGGTCAATTAAGTCATTATTTTTAGAGTTATAAATGAGCTGATTGCTTGCCATTTTAAATCTATATATTTTCCTTAGTGTTTTAGGTGTATATCCAGTATATTTTAAACAAGCTCTTTCTAACGTTTTAATATTTATGTTCATATCATCACAAAACAATTTTATAGTGCTATATTGATTATTATATATAAATAAATCCAGAAGATTTACCATCTTATTTGCAACTAAATCTTCATCTAGTACAGATACTAATATTTTTTCTAAATGTAAAACTATATCTTCTATTGATGATATTTGATTTAATGTACTTTCCAATTTCCCAACAAAACCTTCTGATACTTGTTTTAAATCAACAATTTGACTCTTAAACTCTGAAATTGGTATCTTTAAAAATGGATAAAGCCCAAATGGATAAAAAGAAATACCCATAACACGTATATTTCCACGTTGAATAACAAATCCATGTTTATCTCTTATTCCATTAAAATGTATATTACTTGCATTATAATTTTTATTTTCAATCTTATATTCCATAACATCAGAAAGATTAATGATAATATCTACACTATCTGTAGGCAATAACTTATTATTTAGCAATATATTTGATTTTGTCTCAAGATACCAAATAAACTTTACCCAGGGTTTTAAACGAGCATTTCTAACTGCATACCTTGTAACTGATAACATCGTAATTAACCTCTATCCTAAATTTTTTTATCATTATATACTCTATCTTAATATTATACAATATAATTTATCCTATCAAAAACTTAATCTATTCTATATCTATCTTATACATTTTTTTAATGCTTTAGAAATAGGAAGTGCTATTATAAGACCTATTAATACCTGCATTAAATTGCCTGGTATTGAAGTAAGTGGAGTTATAAAATTACCATAAAGTATAACCTCTGTTACATAATATCCAAACAACATCCAAATTGATGAAACTACTACTCCTATTACATTAATCAAAAAATTTTCTCCATTCTTGCCATTTGCCCATACAATCTTTCCAAGTAAATACCCCATGACACCTCTGACTATAAATGTAAATGGAGCCCATAGAGTCCACCCAGATATCAAATCAAAGAGAGCCATCCCAATAGCACCAGATAAAGCACCTTTTTTACTTCCAAATACTATTGCTGATATAAATAACATTGCTGTTCCTAAATGTACAAGACCTCCATTTATAGATATTGGCAATCTTATATTTATAAATTTAGTTGCAACAAATACCAACGCTATTAATAGTGAAGTTTCCACCAAATCTTTTGTTGTAAACTTCTGTTTAGCTGTAGCTTCCATACCGTATCCCCCTTTTATATTGTGACTAAAAATAATATTTATTAAATAAATCTATTAAACTTCCATTTGCATCAAATTCTAGTTCTTTTAAACTTTTATCTAATACATTTAATATGTGAACTATTTTATCAAGATTAGCATTTTCCCCCATATGACCTATTCTCAAAATAGTATCCATATATTGATTTAACGATGTTGCAACAAGTGTATTGTAATTTTTAAGCATATAATCAGTAAGTTTTAATGCTCCTATACTTTCAGGTATTTTTATTGCTGTCACTGTATTAGAATATCCTTCTTCTAAAAATAATTCTAAACCATATTCCTTAACAGCTTGTCTTACACTAGAAGCTATTTTCTCATGTCTACTTAATACCTTTTCTACACCCTCTTCTAGTATATTGTCTAATGCTCTATCAAGACCCATTATGTCACTTATTGGCATTGTATAAGGGAAATATTTTTTTTCATAATATCCTTCCCATATACTTAAATTACAATAAAAACCTACTATGTCTGTTTTTCTATTTTTTATACAATTCTTTGCATCTTGACTTATACCAACTATAGTAAGACCCGCAGGTGCAGAAATAGCTTTTTGAGAACCTCCTAATATTACATCTATTTTAGATTCATCTACATTTAACCTTTCTCCCACCATACCTGCTATAGAATCAACTACAGTTAAGATTCCATATTCCTTCAATAGTGGACATATCTTACTTACATCATTTAATACACCTGTTGGAGTATCACAATGAACCACTGTTGCATATTTAAAATCATTATCCTTTTCTAAAAACTTTCTTAGCTCATCAACATCTATACTTTTTGTATATTCACTTGAAAAAAGCACATACTCCCCACCATACATATTTACAAAGTCTTTAAATCCCTCTCCATATATACCATTGTCAATTACAAGAACCCTATCATCCTTCTCAGTCAGTGATGCACAAGCTGCTTCAAGTCCCAATATTCCTTCACCACTTAATATGTAAATATCGTTCTTTGTACCAACTATATTTCCAAATTTTTCACATGTCTTCTTATAAAATTCAACAAAATCAACATCTATATCTGGGTTAGTTGTTTTCTCTGCTCTTATTAATCTTACATTTTCTCTAGTTTCTGTTGGTCCTGGTGCATAATTGATTTTATTATTCATATATATCAGCTCCTTTTTATTTTCTATACGATTATTATACAAAATTTTCATTTTTTATGGTACAATTTTAAGTTTTTTTAAAATTGTACCGATACATTTTTTCTAATAACAATCTTCTGAATATTAAACATACTCTTATTTACTACTTAAATCTATACATTTTTTCTGATAACAATCTTCTGAACATTAAACACACTATCACTTACCACTTAAATTGATAAGTTATATTGATAAGAATTTTATAACAATAAAAACGACAAAAAACAGGACATATGAACATTTAAGCCACTTGCCCTGTATTTGTATATATTATCAACCTAATTTAATTCTATTTTTATATTTTCTCTAATTCTGTTTAAAAATTAAATATAGCTTTCTATACATTTTTATTCACTATATCTTACTCTATCAATAAGAGATTCTTTGTTAAAACTTCTTCCTATTAAGTAAGTTGTTATAAATTGAGCTATAAGGATAAATACAACCATAAATAAAATTGGTACTATTGGTAAAGCGTATGTTGCATATGATAATCCAGTTTTTCTTAAAAATACAACTGCAAAGTATCCTAACGTACCTCCAAAGACGATACTTCCTATCATCATTCTAGAAGTGTAATATATAGCTTCTGAATTAAGCATTTTTACTAATTGCTTATTAGTAAGTCCAATTGCTTGAAGCATTCCAAGTTCTTTTTTTCTAGTAACTATACTAGTTATCATTGTATTTACAAGATTCATAAATCCAATAACACCTATTATACCAGTTAAAGTATAGCCCATTATTTTTATAAATGAGATTGTAGCCTTATTTGATTCGATTCTACTATCTATAAAATCCGTTTCTAAATATCCGTTAGATTTAGCAATTTTCTTTATAGTGTCTTTAACTTCTTGATACTTTCCTTCTTCAGTATATATTCCAATGGTACTTGTTGTATCATATTTCAAAGTTCTATCTATAAAATCTTTTCCTATCCCAAAACTTGGAGTTCCCATAGCTATTGCTTGAACTTTAAATTCTTTTTTTATCTCTTTATCTCCATCATATAGAGTTAATTTTATTTTATCTCCAGCCTTTACACCCATTTCTTTTGCTGTATCAAGGTGAGTAATGACTATTTCATCTCCTGTTTGTAACCTTTCAAAATTTATTTTTCCATCTATTAGATTCTTATTTAATGAATTCACATCATTTTCGTTTATGCTCTGTAAAAGGTCATGTTCAAATTCAACATTATAATCTTCCATTCCAATTTTTACAGAGTTTCCTAATTCAGTTTTTTTGACTCCTTCTATACTCTTTATTTGATTTAAAAAATCTTTACCTAATGGATTATTCATTTGTAGAATATTCAAATTATTTTCAGGATTCTTGTTGCTATTCATTTCATATCCAGTAAATCTAACTTCTATATCATAAGGGAAATGCTCTCTAGCCATCTTCTCAGCGTTAAAACTTTCTAAAGCAGTCGATACTGTTATAAATATAGTTCCACTTAATATAAGAGATGTCAATGTCATATAAGTACGCTTTTTATTTCTTTCTAAATTCGCTTTTGATAAGTTCTTTAAATTTATATTTTTATGCCCTTTTCTATTCTTTTTACCACTTATTTCATTTCCAGTATATCTTACTGCATCAACTATAGATACTTTTGAAGCTACTTTCATTGGTTTCAAAAGTGATAAAACAACAGACATAAAACTTATTACCACAACTAATAATAACACTGGTAATTGTGATGATTTTACATCTACATCCATAAATGATTTTATTATAATATTTGCAAGTGCATAGCCTAAAATTGTTCCTACTGGTATTGCTATCCCAGCTAATATAAACCCTTCCTTAAACACTATCGCTTTTACTTGTTTTTTAGTTGCACCAATTGCTCTAAGTTTTCCAAATTCTTGAACTTTGGTAACTATTGAGATGTAAAATATATTATATATTACCAAAATACTAGATAATACAATTACTAAGCCTATAAAAACTCCACCCATAATTGTTTCCATATCTGGTTTTAAAGCATTTATATAATTTTCATTTACAAGTACATTATTAGTATCTAATCCTATATCATTAGCAATCTTATTTAATTTTTCTTTTGCCTGTTCTATAGATAAATCGCTCTTATCTTTTAGTCTAACATATATATTGAAATCTTCTTGTGACATATCTCTAGTATTTTTCATATATGTTTCTGATATAATAGCAGAATAATACTTTCCTGCTTCATATATTTCACTAGTTTCTAAGATTCCAGTTATTATAAATTCTTTTTCCATTCTTTTGTCGCTTTTATAATCATCATAAGGTATTTTTATTTTTTCACCTAATTTTTGACCATGACCTAATGCTTTTAAAGCTCCACTATCTAGTACTATTTCATTTTCTTTTGTTGGTAATTTTCCTTTTATAAATTCAAAATTATTTAATTTTAAACCCTCTTCATTCATATATGATAATGAAATAGTTGTATCATCTTCTAGTTTCTCAACACCAACTCCATTCATTTTTCCAGTTAGTTCAATATCTGCATGATTACTTAATATTTCAGCTTGTTTTTCATTTACATTTGCTAATACTCCTTGATAATTGCCTGAATACTTTATTGTATTTTCCTTTTGATATTCTCTTGTATCGACAATATAAATACCTATAGATGAAAGCATCAATGTTGAAAGTATTATAGTGATTATTATTAATATACTTTTTGATTTATTTTGTTTTACATTATTTTTTGCTATTTTAGTAGTATTAATCATTTTTGTCACCAACCTTTGATACCTTGCCGTCCTCTATAAATATAACTCTATCAGCCATTTGAGCTATACTATCATCATGAGTTATCATAACTAAAGTTTGACTATATTTCTTAGACATGGACTTTAGTATACTCATAACTTCATCTGATGTTTTAGAATCTAAGTTTCCAGTCGGTTCATCAGCAAGTATTATAGCTGGTCTTGTTGCCAAAGCTCTTGCTATTGCTACTCTTTGTTGTTGACCTCCTGATAATGTATTTGGTAAAACATCATGTTTATTTTCAAGTCCCAAAGATTTTAAAAGGTCTCTTATAAAGTTTTCATCCACAGCTCTTCCATCTAGACCTATTGGTAATACTACATTTTCCCACACATTAAGAGATGGAATCAAATTGTAACTTTGAAATATAAAGCCTATTTTTCTTCTTCTAAATACGGCAAGTTCTTCTTCTTTCAATGTAAATATGTTTTTATTATCAATGTATACCTTGCCAGATGTAGGTATATCAAGACCACCTATCATATGTAATAATGTACTTTTTCCAGAACCAGATTTACCTATTATAGCTACAAATTCACCTTCATTTATTTCTAAATTTACATCATCTAAAGCTTTTACTAGGCTTTCTCCTTTTCCATAATGTTTTGATAAACTTTCAGTATATAATATTTTCATAAAATTATCCCCTCACTCTAAGTTATGTTGCTCCTTAATCATTTACTTTTAATTTGTGGAGCTGTTTATACTTATATAATATATGTAGAGGATTACATTCTCCTTTCAGGAAACATTACATAGTTGTAAGAAACAAAGAAAATTTACTTCCTTTTCCTAGGTTAGAAGATACCATAATATTACCACCTTGTTCTTCTAAAATTTTTCTACTTAAATACAATCCTACACCACTACCTTCTATAGATTCAATTTCTTCATCTATTCCTCTATAAAAACGTTTAAATATATTATTAAATTCGTTTTTTGCAATTCCTCTACCATTATCCTCTATTATGATTTTAAAATAGTTTACAGTCTCTTCTATAGATATATTTACTTCTCCATTTCTTTCTGTATACTTAACAGCATTATCTAATACATTAAAAATACTTTCCTCAGTCCATTTTTTATCATGAGGTATAATTCTACTATTAAATTCATTTAATTTTAATGTTATATTTTTACTTTTTGCTTTAGGAGTTACACTTTCTATAGCATTTAAAATAGTACTTTTTATGTCATTATCTTCTTTTTTTATGCTTATCATACTAATCTCTAGCCTTGATATGTTGACTAAAGAATTTATTAAGTTTTCCAATTTATTTATAGAATTTTTATTAGTCAATAAAAACTCCTGTGCTTCATCTTCGTCTAAATCTTCTTCTATAAGTAATGTATTGTATAATTTTAATGATGCTAAAGGAGTTTTTAATTGGTGGGAAATATCTGTTACCAATGATTTTACACTTTCTTTCTCTTTTTCTAATTTAATAAACTTTATCTTTAAGCTCCTATTTAACTCATACAGACAGTTGTTAATCTTACTAAATGTACCCTCTTTAAAATACTCATTGTATTCTACTAAATATCCAAAACTATCTAACTTGGTACCTTCTTTTAAATAATTTTCTTGTGACATTTGCTCCACTATAAAATAAATCTTGCTTAATCTTTTGTTTATAAATCTTATAAAATAATATATTATTCCTGTAACAGCTATAAACATCATTAAAAAAACAAAAATTGATTCTTTAAAAAAAGATTTTAAATATATGCCAAAGTTTTTATCATTTGACATTTTATTTTCTAGCCCATATCCGAATTTTTCAAGTGCTTTTTCTCCAACCTCTGCCTTGCTATAGTCAAAATTATAAATAGACTTTATTATATCTACCTCATCATCTGGATATTTTTCAATCAACATACCTGCAATACTTTGAGTATTTTTTATTTGATATTCATATAAGTCATATAGTCTATTGTATTCAAAAAATATAAATACAAGTGTTACTACAAGCATAGATAAAATAGAATATATAACAACCTTTTTCATTATATAATCTTCTTTAATGCTCAAATTATCTTTGATATTTATATCTTTTAACATTTTTTTATACTCCTTTCTCCCCATATATATCCCACTCCTCTTACTGTTTTTATATACTTAGGTTCAGAAGGATTTTTTTCTACTTTTTGTCTAAGTCTTCTTATATTTACTGCGACTGTATTATCATCTACAAAATTACCACTACTATCCCATAAAGATTCTAATAGTTGTTCTTTAGTCAAAGCTTGCATTGAATTTTCCATCAAATATCTTAATAGTTTAGTTTCTGTTTTACTTAAAATTATTTCTTCTTCTTTGTCATCATTTTTTATAACCAATTTATTTTCTATATAATAAAAAAACAAATCATCACAAACCAATAAAGTATAATTCTTTACTGTGTTTACCCTTTTCATAAATGCATTTACTTTTGAGATTAACACCATCAAACTAAATGGCTTTGTAATATAATCATCTGCTCCTAAATCATAACCTGTAACAATATCCACTTCTTCATCAAGCGCTGTAAGCATTATTATGTAAACATCACTTTTCTTTCTAATCTCCTCACAAAAATCAAACCCACTTCCATCTGGTAGACCTATATCAGAAATAATTAAATTTATATCCTCCTTAAAAAAAATACCTCTTGCCTCTTCTATACTAAATGTATTAAAAACATTGTATCCTTCTTTTTTTAATTTAAAGCTAATCCCTCTATTTAAAGATTTATCATCTTCTAAAAGTAATATATTATTCATGCTTTTCCCCTCCATTATTATGTATACTAGCTAAATTATATCATACTAACTAAGCCATTTTATTTGACAATTTATAAATATTTTTTAATCACCAAGAAGATTTTACACACTTAGATAATAAAATAAACATACCAATAATAAGTTAATAATATATTTATTTTTAATCAAGAGTACAATTATTGATTGGATATTACTATACTAAATATAAAAAAACAAAGATAATCCAGTATTCAAACATCCAATTACCTTTGCTTAAGTTTATATTTTATCTAAGACTCAATATCTATTTATTAATAAATAGATATTGAGTCTATTTTATTATTTATTTCATTTTAATTTTTTCTTTTTTAAATTTATCTGGTTAGTGTTAAATAAGTAAATTAAAACACTTGAAGCTGCAAATATAAACATACTATCTTTTATACCTAAATCGCCTGTTTTAGGAGATTTCTCTTTAATTTCTGCTTTGGATGCTTTTACATTAGAACTTTCTCTAACTTTCATTTTATCTAAATTTTTACGTTTATTCTCATTCGAGTTTTTAGTATCCTCATTATTTATACTGTCTTCACTATCATTTAAATTGTCTTCATCACCATTTAATACTAAGTTACTCTCATTACTTTTAATTATCAATTCTTCCTTGGTTTTAATGCTAATTCTTCCATCTACACTCTTACAGATTTCTTTTTTATACTCTATATACTCAATTACTGCGCTTTCTAAACTTCCAAAATCTTTTAACATTGGCTCTTTTGATAAACAAGGAAATTCATCTCCACCTAGTGCTATATAATCATTAGTTGCAACTGTATACTCTTTATTCATGTCTAGAGATTTTCCATCTTTCATAATACCAGTTATTTTTTCTCCTTCTTTCTGCTTTGGGTCAAAATAGTATGAGATTCCACCCACTTGTAAAAAGGCTGAATTTTTTTCTGGATAAAGTTTTACTCCATGTTCTAAAACACTTTTAATTTGTTCTCCTGTAAGTTTTTTAGTAACTATAGTGTTGCTAAAAGGGAATACATCTGCAATACTTCCTATTGTTATATCCCCTTTTTCAATTGTATCTCTTATATTCCCCCCGTTAAATAGCGAAATATCTGCTTTAGTTTTATCTAATAAGATATCACTTATTAAATTTCCTAGATTCGTTTCTTTTGTCCTTACATTTTCATATGAGCCATCTAGAGTATTTTTTGTTACTCCTATCACTTTATCTAAAACTTTTTCCTGCTGTTTCTTTATTTCACCAATCTTTTCACTTACGTTAGAATCAAGCTTATACTCTAATGCTTCTTCTTTTTCAATTAATCTTGCTGATTTATTTTCTATTTTTATATGCTCTGTATCATTAGTATCCAATGTTAACTTTACTTCACCAATATGTTCTAGGTATTGCCCTGTACTTACAATCAGTGTATCACCAACCTGTTTACCATTTTCAAACTTAGTATGGCTATGACCATCAATAATTAAATCAATACCATTAACTTTATTTGCGATATCTATACTATTTGGCTTACTTAAACTATTAGTTCCAATATGTGATATTGCAACTATTACATCAGCTCCTTTTCTTTTTAATTCATTTACTTGCTCTTTTGCACTTTCTATAGGATTTCTAAACTCTAATCCTTCTACATTTTTAGAGCCTGTCTTACTTTTTGTTTCTTGAGTTGTAAGCCCAAAAAATCCTATTTTTATACCATCTATTTCTTTTATATCATTACTGTCAAATATGTTCTTATCATCTTCAAATATATTTGATGCTAAAAATTTTAAAGTTTTATCTCCTGAATTAGCAATTTTGGATAGCTCTAATAATCTATCCTTTCCATAATTGAAGTCATGATTTCCTGGAGTAATATAGTCATATCCAACACTTTTAATTAATTCAATTGCATCTTCACCTTTATTCATATTTACTATTGGTAACCCATGTAAGCAATCTCCTGCATCTACTAAAATTGAATTTGGAGTTTCCTTTTTTAATGTAGCTAGATTACCTATTTGTATATACTCATCACCTTCAGCATATCTTCCATGTATGTCATTAGTGTGAAAAATAGTTATTTCTTCAAAGCTCTCTAGTCCATAAGAAATAAAACTCTGGCCTGTTGTAATTAGAATTATAATTACTAAAATTAAATATCTTCTAATTTTCAATATAAGTTATCCTCCTAAAATTAGTTTCAGCTTTAAAATAAGACTCTTATTTTAAGATAAAGCTTTTTAGATAAATATTTAAATATACAAAGTTAATCATTTCGATTTTTAATATTTATCTATCAATTTAATTTTGTCCATATCCAACAGGTTTTAATCTAATTACATTTTTTCACACTTATATTTTCCATTTATTTTATATGTATTTTTTTAGAACCTTTTTAGCTGGTCTCTTTTAAAAGTCCATTGAGGAATTGTTAAATCCCCCTCAAAATTCAAGTTATACCAAGGACTTAAATTTGGTTGTTTACGATTAATAAGAAGCTGAGTTTGTTGAGCAGGCATATAACTTTGAGCTATCATAAAGACCTTTTCTCCAGTTTTTTCATTTTCTGCCATATCCATAATTATACTTGCATGTCCTGGACTGCCTCCAACTATAAAAACATCCCCTATTTTCATATCATCAAGTTGTACAGGTTTTAATTCTTTTTCAAGCGATAAAGTACCTGAATAAGCAAATACTATATCCATAAATTTTCTAAAACTCTCATATGATGTTGAATATTCACTTGCTTTATACCAACTTGAACCACTATCTTTTACTGAAATCCTATAACCTTCTGCCCATTTTGAATACTTAGCCTTAAAACCATCCACAAAGTCAAAACTTATTTCATCATATCTCTTATTCTTATACAGGTATTCTGCTCTCATAAGCATAATTGCATCTGCACATTGATGCAAATCTCTATCGCCAATATCGACATCGAATACACTATCATAGATTCCTTTTGATTCCTTAGTCCTACCATCGTAATACTTGACTTTCTCACCATAATTTTTCAACTTAGTATTCCTCAAAAAACTTTCAAAACTACCTTTTTCTACCTCAACCCTTTTAAATCCTTTTGGTGGTTCATACCTATCTTTTAATATATTTTCATCTTTATGTACTACAATAGCTTGCTCTTCTTTTTTAGAACTTTGAATTTTGTTAGAACCTTCAACTGTTTTTTTACTTTCCCCATTACTACATCCAACTAAAGTCAATATTATCAATGATAAAATAGTAATTCTTTTTGACAGTTTCATTAGACTTACCTCCTATAAATTTTTCAAAAATAAATTTAAAGTTATACTTATAGAGTTTTTGTATATTATTATACAAAGTTTCTATTTACTAATATTTCTTGACTCAAATACACATTTATTGTTGTATTTAATGTTAAAATAATTATAATAGGATATCATAATAAAAACAAACAACAGATTTGTGTTAATTTTAGAAAGGGGAAAAAATGATAGATTTAACTTTACTTGGATGTGGTGGAAATGTACCCATGCCACATAGATTTCTATCTTCTGTATTTATGAATTATAAAGGTAGAAAAATACTAATTGACTGTGGTGAAGGCACTCAAGTATCTATGAAGTTGAAAAAATGTGGCTTTAAAGATATAGACTTGATTTGTATAACACATTTACATGGTGACCATATATTTGGACTTTTAGGGCTTCTATCAACGATTGGAAATAGCGGTCGTACAAGTGATTTAACTATAGTTGGCCCTATTGGAATAATTGATTGTATTCGTTCTATGAGAAATTTAGTAGAATATATACCCTATACTTTAAAAATTATAGAAAATCCTCAAGGTAGTTTTTCTTTAGATAATGAGTATTTAAAAAACATAGAGATTTCAACAATCCCTTTAGAACATTCTATAGAGTGTATAGGATATAGTTTTAATTTTAAAAGAAATCCTAAATTTGATATAAATAAAGCAACTCAAAATAAAGTTCCTAAAACAATATGGAAAAAGCTTCAAAATGGTCAAAGTATTGTTTTAGATTCAAAAAAATACACTCCAGACATGGTTTTAGGAGAATCAAGAAAAGGAGTTAAAATAAGTCTTACAACAGACACAAGACCTATAGACTCAATACCTAACTTTATAAAAGATAGTGATTTATTTATATGTGAAGCTATGTATGGTGATGATTTAGATATTTCAAAAGCTGTCAAAAACAAGCATATGACTTTTAGAGAAGCTGCAAATCTTGCAAAACTAGGAAATGTTAAGCAACTTTTATTGACACACTTTAGCCCATCATTAGATATGCCTAATATGTACTTAGAAAATGCTACTAACGTTTTTGAAAATACGATTATTGGTGAAGATAGACTTAGTTTACACTTAAATTTTGATGAATAATTAATTTTATAGCTTTAGTAAAAATTATCCGTAATAAAAATTTAGGAATGAGCTTACCTTAGATAAAATTATTTTAGGGTAAACTCATTCCTTTAGTATTTATTACTATTATTTAATTTATTAATAATTACGTAATTATTAATAATTGCTTAGATAAAATTATTTAGATACATTTCCAGCTACATTTAATACATCCCATGTTCTTGCAAATGGAGGAGCATAACATAAATCTAACATACCAAGTTGACTTGTAGTCATTTTTCCAAAGATAGCAGCTGCTAACACATTAGTTCTTTGAACAGCATCTTTAAAACCAGCTACTTGCCCACCTAAAATAACTTTTGTATCTGCATCATAAATAAGTTTTACATATATTTTATTTCTTCCAGGATAATAATGAGTTTGATTATAATCAGAAATAAATTTGGATTTGAAGTTTAATCCCAAAGCATTAGCTTGTTTCTCTGTAATTCCAGTTGAGGCAGCCTCCATATCCATAACCTTTATACAACTTGAAGATAGAGAACCTTGATAAGAGACTTCTTTACCTGCTAGATTTTCTCCTACTATCCTACCTAATTTATTTGCTCCAGTTGCTAAAGGTATATATGCGTTTTCATTGCTTACTATATTCTTTATAGTCGCACAATCGCCAGCAGAATATATATCTTCAACAGAAGTTCTTCCATATTCATCAACTACTATAGCTCCATTTTTTAATGTTTTTATATTTGTGTTTTGTAAAAATTCCGTGTTCGGTTTTACACCAGTAGCAATTATCACAACATCTGTATCTATTTCACCTTTATTTGTTATTACTTTTTCCACTCTATCTTTTCCAGACAATTCTACAACTATCTCATTCAAATGCAATTTGACATCGTGATTCCTTATTTCATCCTCTAAGACATCTGTAATTTCCTTATCAAATACTTGTGGTAATATTCTCTCTTCCAATTGAACTACTTGTACATCTTTACCCAATTTCTTGCATGCTTCAACTGCTTCTAATCCTATAAATCCAGCACCTATTATAGTTACTTTTTTTATTTCTTTTCCACTTAATAATTTTTTTAGATATTCTCCATCATATAAGCTTTTTAGTGTAGAAACATTTTTTAAATTTATATTTTTTATAGGAGGCATTATGCTTCTTGCCCCAGTTGCTATCATCAATTTATCATAGTAATCTTCGTATATCTCATCTGTTTTTACATTTTTTATTTTTATTTTCTTAGACTCAGTATCAACTGCAATAACTTCTCTAAATATATTTAAATCAATACCAGATTCTCTAAGTTTTTCAGGTGTTCTTGCCAATAAATCATTAGCATCATCAAAAAAACCACCTACAAAATATGGCAATCCACAAGCTCCAAAAGACACTATTTCAGTTTTTTCATAAACTACAACCTCATATTCAGGTTTAATTCTTTTTAATTTCGCTGCAGCACTCATACCAGCTGCAACACCACCAATTATTATTACTCTCATTTTATCTCTCCTTAGACGTCTAATTAATTTCTCTACTTATTTTAAACTTTTCATTTGATATCTATTCTATGTATATATTTTCATGATAATTTTTAGTTATTTTTTTAACATTTTTTTATTTGAAATCAAATTTTATAAAAGTTATTCTTACATCTATTACCCTAATCCAAAGTCTTTAAACATATATTATACCCCATTTCCATCTATTTAATCACATTTTGATAAATTAAATCATTTTATTCTATCTCGGTAAATTGTGATATAATATTGACATTTTTTTAATATATTGATATCATTTAAACTTAGAAAAATTTATTTTTAGACAAAGGAGAAAAAATATTGGAAAGCTCATTCTTATCACAATTTCTTATGATTACAGATTTTAAAACGATTTTTTTCATAGTATTACTTATAGGTATATTTTTTATTGTTAGACAATTTGAAAAGAAAAAAATCAAATTTTCATTGAGAACAATATATGCTACAATAATTGGTCTTATATTAGGAATTATTATTCAAGCTTTTGCTGGTTTTCCTACTGATACAACTCAAATTACTTGGTTGCAAGAAGTAAGCAAATGGTATAGTTTATTTGGTTCTGGATTTATGGACTTATTAAAAATGTTAGTAATACCTTTGGTTTTCTTATCAATTATAAAAGTAATTATTAACATGAAAGATAATAATCTTGGAACTTTAACATTTAAATCTCTAGGAATGCTCCTTATTACTACGGCTATAGCAGCAATTGTTGGAATTGTTGTTGCAAACACAATGAAATTAGGAGTAGGAGCTGATTTATCTAGTTTAGGTGGAAATCAAGAACTTAAGGAAATAAACTCTCTTGTAGATACTTTAAGAGGATTATTGCCATCAAACCCTGTAATGGCTATGGCAAATGGAAATATTGTAGCTACAATAATATTTGCTACATTTATAGGTACCTCAATAAAGAGATTAAGTAAAAAACATTTTGAAACTATAAAGCCATTTATAGATTTTATAGAAGCATCTTACAAAATAATTGTTAGTGTCTCTATGACTGTTATCAAATTTATGCCTTATGCTGTAGTTGCACTACTTGCAAATACAATAACTTCACAAGGTATTAGTTCAATAATTTCTGTTTTATATTTTATATTAGCTCTTTATATATCAGTTGCAATATTATTTGTTATACATTTAATTTTTATAACTTTAAATGGTCTAAATCCTATTACTTATATAAAAAATTCAACTGAAGCTCTACTTCTAGCATTTACTTCACGTTCTAGTTTGGGAACATTGCCTGTTACGATAGAAAGTTTAGTACAAAATCACGGAGTTGATGAGGGTGTATCAAGCTTTACAGCAAGTTTAGGTGCAAATATGGGTATGAATGGTTGTGCTGGCATATATCCTGCTTTAATGGCTGTTACTCTTGCTAATATGGCTGGAGTAAATATGGATATCAGTTTTTATGTTATGCTGTTAATTGTTATAACAATTAGTTCACTTGGGATAGCAGGACTTCCAGGGACTGCTACAATAGCTGTTTCGGTTGTTATTTCTGGAGTAGGTCTTGGTTCTTATTTCCCACTAGTTGGTGGAATACTTGCAATAGACCCTATACTAGATATGGGACGTACAATGATAAATGTCAATGGAGCTATGGTATCTTCAATTACTGTAGGTAAATCACTTGGAAAAGTTGATAAAGAAGTATTCAATAAGAAAAATATTTCTTAAAAGGAATCATAAAAAATAAATGGCTGACATAGTACAAAGTTAGCCATTTATTTTTTATTTTATTTACAAAATGGAAAAAATTCTTTTGTAAGGTTTTGAGGATATACAGATATAAAAACAAAGTCATAATCTTGAGACTTTGCATATTCTAATATATCTCCATCATAATATCTAGGGTCTATCATATCCATAGTTGAACAAACAGAAGAAAAGAATGCTGCTGTTGGTACAATTAATGAGTCCTTAACAAATAACACTTTTAATCCTTCTGGATTTTCTATATTTTTAATTTTAACTAGTGGACGATTCCCCAATAAATATGTAAAATATTTATCTGATTGTCCATCCATTAAATTAAGGTCAGCATTAAAAGGGTATGATAATATCAAACTCTCTTCAAATCTTCCTTTTAATTCAAATTTTTGAGATTTAGAATCTGTATAGTATGTATAATTTGTCTTAAATTTAGGATAAATTAGTGTAAAATCATCTATCCCGCCATATAAAACTCCTGTCTTTCTTCCCATAGAACCAAGAAATGACCTAGGATATACAATCGAATTATAGTTCTCCTTATCTCTATAATAATAATTTTCATCTAATTTCATATTATATTTTTTATTAAGCTGTTCAATTAATTCTCCAAATGCCCAAAAAGAAGTCTCTACTTTCCAATGGTGGTCTGTTTTAAAGAATAAATCATCTTTTGAAATACCACTTTTTAAAATATTTTCTCTAAAATCTATATAGTCAACATTATCCTTTTTTAGCTCATTTAAAAAATTATCTGCTGTCTCATTACTATAGGAATAAGGTATGCCTTTAGGAAACTGTGTCACTCCTTTTATATATTTATCTGGAGTCATTAAATAAACCAATTTAGTATTTTGTTTATCCATTTCCTTAGAGAACTTACTTACTCTATCTACCAATACATCAACTTGATTTGGAGATTTAGCAAAATATGTGTAATGCATTTTTCCAGAAGTATCTTTCACAACACTAAACTTTGAAAATTCATTTTTACCCATTAGTTTTTGTAAATATCCATAAGTTTCAATAAAAGTATTTTTATATATCACTTTGTCATTTACTGTATTATCAATAGACGATATAGTATCCTTTAAACTATTCTTATCATTAATTGAATTTTTTATTTCTTGTATCATATCCTTTCCAGAATAACAGATATTAGAGATAGAGAAGGTGAATAAAACAACTAAGAATATAATTGTAGTTATTAGCCTTACTTTAAAAAATCTATTCATACTTTTCCTCCTCAGCTAAAAATTAAAGTAAATAAATGGATTATAACTTCCAGTTACTAAATATGTCACAGAAATAAAGAACAATAAAATAGAACAAATTGGATAAAATAAATTAAATAATGTACTGTATTTAGCTTGTTCAACAACAAATTTATTAACTTTCTTTGCAATAGGTACACTAAAAATAAATGCAAATATAAAGAAAATCAAATATTCTTTCAAGAACATATATGTATAATCACTCCATATAACTCCACTTGCACCAAACATAGCTTTAAAATAGTTATATGCTTCATTTAAATTTGGAGCTCTGAACAGTACCCATCCAAAGTTTACTACTAGTAAAGTATAGATATGTTTTATGAGATTATAATTTTCAATCTTTTCAAACATTATGAATCTCTCTATAATTAAAAAAACAAAATTCAAAATCCCCCAAATCACAAATGTCCATTCTGCACCATGCCATATTCCAGTAAATAACCATACTATAAACATATTTCTAATCATAATGTCTTTATTTAAAACTCTAGAACCACCAAGTGGAAAGTATATATAACTCTTAAACCACATTCCTAAAGAAATATGCCATCTTCTCCAAAACTCGGAAATTGATTTTGAAATATATGGATAATTAAAGTTTTCTTCAAATTTAAAACCAAACATAAGACCTAAACCTATGGCCATATCCGAATACGCAGAAAAGTCAAAAAATATTTGTAAAGTATAAGCTATTGAACCAAGCCAAGCCAACGATGCAGCTATTGAACCTTGACTATTCATAGTGTAAATATAATCTGCTACTATTGCCATATTATTAGAAATTAATACTTTTTTACCTAAACCAGTTATAAACCTACAGGTTCCAATAGAAAATTTATTCCATGTTTCTTTTCTGTTATGAATTTGTTCTGCAACACTTTCATATCTAACTATAGGTCCTGCTATTAATTGTGGGAAAAAAGCTATATATAATCCTACATAAAAAGGGTTCTTTTGAACTTCTCCATGTCTACGATAAACATCTATAACATAAGACATTCCTTGGAAGGTAAAAAATGAAATACCTATAGGTAAAACAATACTTGGAATGGCAAGTTCTGTATTAATAAGTGAACTAATATTTCTTAATGCAAAAGCTAGATATTTAAATATAAATAGAACACCTATATTATATATACACATCAAAATCAAAATAAGCCTTACTTTTCCTTTACTTTTTCTGTATCTATCTACTAGTAAACCAAATATATAGTTCATTATTATCGAAGCTATCATAATAACAACAAATTTCGGTTCTCCCCATGCATAAAAAAATAAACTAACAATAAGTAATATCATATTTTGGATTGTCCGATTAAATCTAAATAAATAATATAATACCAGAGTTGTTGGCAAAAAATAAAATAAAAAAATCAAACTTGAAAATAACATGCTATACCTCCTCTCTTTACTCAGTTTTTGAGTATTTTTTCCAATATAAGTATATACCTAAACATATTACTACTAAGGATATAAATAAAATGCGAATAAAATTTAAACTGTTATTTATAAAATTTACTGTTTTCATATTTTGTACTGTTGGTGATTGTTTAGGAGCTACTAAAGTATATGGAACACCATCTTTATCTTTTTGATTAATACTCCAAGACTGAGTCAATGCTATCTTCTTTCCAACTTTAAATTTGTCATCAACATTAACTTGTAAAATAATTTCTCCAGGTTGTACTTCATTATTTAATGTTAATTTACCTTCTTGAGATATATTTACATTGTTTTGTTTTTCTACAAATGAGTACTTAATTTTTGAACTATTTTCTAGTCCTGACACTTTATATTGACTTATACTTTGACCCAATACAGGTATTTGTACTTCTTCATCACCAATTATTTTAATATTATGCAAGGATTCAAGTTGCTCCTCTAAAAGTAAAGATACTTTTCTTATTGTAATAACATTATGTTCTTCATTAGATGGAATAAATGTAATTCCCCACCCATTAATATCTGATAGCACATTTGAATCTAACACGACATTATTTTTATCATTTATAAAACTGCTAAAATTTACATAAATTTTTCCCTCAAACTCACCTGGTATATCTATGCATCCATCTTTTATTTTATCTGAATATATTATATTTTGATTTTCAATAAATATTTCGCTACCTTCTTTTAACTTAAAGTCAAGCATATCCTTACTTTGTATATTTAAATTAATTCGCTGAGAACTTTTATTTTTATTTTGAATCTCAATATAAAAATTATGGAATCCATTCCAGTCCTCTTTTATATTTTTATAAATATATAGATAACGTTCTTTATTATTTTTAGAACTCTCTGTCTCTATTTTTATGCTTGTATTTTCATGTATAATGTTAGCACTTAAATTACTTTCCACCTTTTTAAAAGATAAATCTAAATTTTTATTACTTATTGCTGAACTTATAAAAATACTGTTTATAAAAAAAATAAACACTAAAATAAAATATTTTAAATAACACAAAAACACTTTTAAAATTTTCATTTTATCTCTCCTAA
Organism: Clostridioides sp. ZZV14-6150; assembly: GCF_020657875.1. NCBI lineage: Bacteria > Bacillati > Bacillota > Clostridia > Peptostreptococcales > Peptostreptococcaceae > Clostridioides > Clostridioides sp. ZZV14-6150. The sequence goes on from NZ_JAGWDA010000001.1 coordinate 376,617, forward strand.
ATATATTTCATGGGCTCAAACTCATCTGTGCATTCGTCTTTCTTTTCATTAGGTTTTGAAATTATAATTGTTTTATGTTGTAATATCCACTCCATCATTTCCTCTCTTAAAAATAAATTTTGCATTATACTATCAATATTATTTACCTTGTATAGAACACCTCTCACATCAGCTTTACCTTCACATAAATCACATTCAAGTATAATATCTTCATTAAGTTCTATTTCTATTTTTTGAGGATAAATATTTTTATTTTCAAAACTTAGTAATACATACTGATAATTAAAATTTACCAGTTTTACCTTACCTATATTTTCTATAGTGCGTTCAAAATCTGTATTAATTCTTGGACTTCTTCGCGATAAAGTTTTGGATTTTTCAATACGTTTTTTTACATTAATTTGCAAGTCATCAAAAAAACCTAATTGATTAGATATTGTCATTGGCAAAGTAGGTACCCTATCATGAACAATACACATCCAATTATCAAATTGATTATCTTCAATGTGTGTAATGTAACATGCATACTTCCATTTCGAGTTTATTTCCACAACATTAACTATTTTTGCCTTCATACTAGCTATATATATTTCATTTCCTGATTTTTCTCTAAACTCTATCTCAAATTCTTCTGGAGAAATATACTCTGGATTTTCCAACAAAAATGCAAATCCATTTTCTGATATATCAATCGTTTTTGAAGAAAGAATGTACGAATTTTGCTTTAGTTTAAAATCAATTTCAGCAACATAACGCTCAGATTTTCTCAATTGCTGTCTTCCTGATATAAACAACATTGCCATAATAAGGTTAAAAAGATTTCCAATTAACCAAAACAGTACAACTGAGTATGTCATTGAATTCATTTTAAATATTGATATAAACATCTTTAAGATTCCTATTATAGATAACACTATATAGATAAAATATGGTGCTCCCTGCAAGACCTTATATATTATTTTTTCTTCTGCTTTATTTTTATTAGTCACTGAAAACTTATTCTTAGATATTGCAAATGTTTCAAGTATTACTGCTGGCATTAAAGACTGAAACATTATAGTTTCATATATGTTAGTCCATCTTGTATTTCTTATATTTTGAGAAAATATTTTAAGAGATAGACTACTTAAAATATACATAGGCAACCAAAATATCAATACTTGAAGTAATGTGCATTTTACAACAATTACATTAAAGACTGAAAATAAAATGGGAGCCATTATATAAGTAAAGCGCTTTATACTTGCATACCAATAAGTAATTGAAGAAATATAACTTATTTTCTGCCAAAATCCTAAACCTTTTCTAAACAAAATATTTAATCGTCTGCCCGTCTGTATACATCCACGTGCCCATCTTTCACGTTGTTTAATAAGGCTTTTTAAATCTGTTGGAGACAATCCTGATGCATATACCTCTGGAATAGCATAGCATCTATATCCTTTACTTTGGATTAAAATCCCTGTTGCAAAATCTTCTGTGATAGAAAAAGTATAAAATCCTCCAACTTCGTTTAAAGCTTCTCTTGAAATAACTGTATTACTACCACCATAAATTACAGAATTGGTTTTATTTCTAGCTAACTGAATATCTCTATAAAAATAATCTTGTTCATTTGGAATTCTACCTTCAGAGTGTAAATTAAATTGAAATAAATCTGGATTATAGAAACTTTGTGGTGTTTGCACAAAACCAATCTTTTCGTATTGTTCTTTTTCTCCATCTTTTTTAGCTTGCTCATTTTTTAAAAAGTATGGTACTGTATCAATTAAAAAATCATGCATAGGTATCATATCTGCGTCAAACGTAGCAATTAAAGGAGAGTTTGTCTGTTGCATTGCATTATTTAGGTTTCCAGCTTTAGCGCCTTCTCTTTCTGTTCGAGTTATATAATTGACACCCATTTTTTCTGACAGAAGACGCATTTCCTCACGATTACCATCATCACATATGTATATATGCACCTTTTTCTTATCAGGATATTGCATATGAAGACATCCATTTATTGTTTTTCTCACCAAATCAACAGACTCATTATATGTTGCAATAAATACATCTACATGTGGATAAAGTTCTTCACTTATAATTGGCTTTTCAGGATACTCAATATTAGACATTCCATAATAATGTACAAACATTTCCATCATTCCTATTAGCTCCACTGAAAGTAGTATTATCGCACAGATTAATGCAAACGCCCCTTCTTCTTTGGGTATTGTATAAAAAATTCTCCACAATATATATATGATATTAGTAATAATAGTTAAGGTTATAAGTACCTTTTTTGAATTTTTCTTCACCAAATCACCTCTTTCCTATTAGTGCATTCAATATATCTTCATCCCAAGTACCTTCAACTTGATTATATATTCCAAATCCAGAAGCAAGTTCCCAATAAGCCCATGAAAAATTTCGTTTTTCAGCCTCTTCTCTTACTGCTTTTATCCAAGCTACTCTTGAAGCTTCTGGTGCCTCTTTTGTTATTCCAAACTCTCCCAAGAAAACTTTTACATTATTTTTATTAGCCCACTTCTCTACTGTATCAAATCTTTTCTTTAGATACTCAAGTTGTTCATTTGTTCCTTCCCAAGTAATATTACTTAAGTGCTCAAACCCTTTATGATAAATATTTCCTTGGAATGCAAAATCATTTGGTTCATAATAGTGAAATGAAACTACTATATTAGAATTTTTAGGAATATTCAAATCCTTTAAATAGTCAATTTGATAGTAATTGTATGGACCTACTATAATTGTCCTTTTATGGTTAGTTTTTCTAATTATATTTATAGCTTCTTCAAAGTATTCATTTAGTAATTGTGAAGACAAACTTTCTTTAGGTTCATTTAATAATTCAAATACCAAGTTTTTATCATAGTTTTTGTACCTACTAGCTATTTGCTGCCATATTTTTAAAAACTTTTCTTTATTAGTTTGTGGTTCTTGCATAATTTCTTCAAAGTGATGTAAATCTAGCACAACTACTAAATCCTTATCCAATGCATACTTTATATGCCCATCAATCTTTTTGAAGAATTCTTCATCAATTTTATAATCATTAGAATCTGAGGTGTAATCAGAAAATCTTACTGGTATACGAACTGTATCAAAACCTGCCTTTTTTATATCATCAAAATATTTATTTGACATTTTAACATCCCAAGGAAAATCTTTTGGTGATTCCAATGAATTTCCTATATTTATTCCTCGTTGCATTGTAACTGTATCACTATTTCCCCTTATTACAAAACAAACGCCAACAAAAACTATACTTAAAAAAGCTGTTATACTAATACCTATTCTTTTTATATTACTCTCCTCCTAACAATTTCATTTTTGTATGATACATTTTAATAAGTTTATTCTATCCGCAGTAGCCTTAATATAATTAATACCCTATTATAACAATTTAAATTATATCATGTCATGTCTAATTATGCTTCTTTATAAATTTTTTCTCAAATATTCTTTAAAAAATAAGGGCAGTATATCTTAAAATAATTAAAATTATTTTAAGATATACTGCCCTTATTTTTTTTACAATTTATCTAACAAATCTAAAACTTGTTTTTTTATCTTATCATATCCACAATTATCTAGTGAATATCCAAGCTCTATATTTCCAAAACCTTTAATCTCAGCATTTTCTTTTTTATTTAACAAAGTTTGCATAAGCTCAACTTCTATATATTCTCTTCCCTTTTCTTTTTCTAACATGGTGAATAACTCAAAATCTTGTATGCCAAATCTTAAGTTTTCCATTCTAACACTTCTAACAGGCTTTAAGTCTTTTCCAGGATAAACAAAGAACATGTCTCCAGCTTTCCAAATAGGGAATTTATAACTTGCGTCTTTCCAAGGGTCTTCTGTCCATAAATTATAATCCCATCTTAAAAATCCATCAAGACCAAAATAATAAGTATACCACCCTATTATTCTATTTTCTACAAAAGGAGAACTTATAAAACTATTTGGTTTTTCTGGGAAACAACAAACAAACCAAGTCAATATTCCGCCTTTATCATGCATTTTTTTCTTTAGATTTTCTATATCTTTATAATTTTGAATAGTAAGTTTTAAATTTATTGACATATCATCAACTTCATCTTTGGCTCTATCTAAAAAATTTTGGTCATGAGTTGCTGATTTATATTTAACTTGATGAGTACTTACAGTAGAGTTTATAAATTCGATACACTCTTTTACGACCTCTGGATTATTTGGTTCATCAGCTATAATTCTGACGCTATCCCATAGATCACATTCTATTAAATGATTTAATACTAACCCTATATACGCTTTTAAATCATCTGTATTATTTATAAATTTAAACACTTTGTCTTTTTCATCAAAGTATCTTACTCTTATAGGGTCTTTGTAGCCCTCTATCGGGTTTCCAAACTCTCCAGCACACCAATTACCCAACAGACCAAATAAATCTATCTCCTGAGCCATTTTGTACTTACTAGCTATACTTATATATTTGTCCATGCTTTCAAAATTACACTTGATATTTCCATCTAAATCTTTTGATACACCCACCATATTGTATTCGTATAAGTTTGATGGATTTTTATAAACTTTATAACAACTTTGACCTGCCCATGGATAATCTGAAACTATAACTGTTGCAACTTTTTCTCCTAAAGATGCTAGTTCTTTGAGATAATTATCTATTATCTCAAAATGTATATCAGACCACAATTCAACTTTATACATTCTAGCTAGACAACTTGGATGTTGCCATAAATCTAAAAAGAATTTACTTTCGTCTAAAGGCTTTAACACAACATTTTTTACTTCTATTGGCACATCAACTGTACAAACTTTTTCTTCATCTTCATATCCAAAGCTTTTAAATATATCAATACTTATATTAAAGTTATTTCCTAAAAAAGCCTCAGGTACTTGCCCTTCAATCCAAAACGTTTGAGGCAAATATTGTTCCACTAGCACATCTTTATCTCTCAAAATAGCATCATTTACAAATGCTTTTGTATCATCTTGAACATACCCTAATATATTTATACTAAAATTGTTTTCTAATCCATCAGACACATTTAGTTCTAATCTTACTCTATTTCCCAAGCCTTTCCATGATATAGCACTACTACCATCAATTGTGCAATTAAATTCTTCTGTAGCTTTCAACATAATTTGAAAGGCAAATTTTTCACCTCTAGCTACTACAATATTTAAATCCTTATGTTCCCAAGTTTCAGCTTCTATAACTGAGTATTTATTGTGTTTAAATGTGCAATCTTTCAATACATATGAAATTTCCATGTTTTAATTTCCTCCGCATCTATAAATTTTATTTTGTATTTTTAAAATAGACTATTTAACCTTTTATACCAGATAAAGATACACCTTCAACAAATTTACTTTGTAAAATTAAATAGAAAATAAATGGAGGTAAAAATGTTATTGTTGCTCCTGCCATCATTTGTCCATAATTCGTTATCTGGAATGTCTTAAGAGTGGATAGCCCTACTGTTAATGTCCTCATTGCATCTTTAGTTGTTGCTATAAGAGGCCACATAAACTCATTCCATGCTCCCATAAAAGTAAATATAGCTAGTGTAATTAATGCTGGTTTGATTAGAGGTAACACTATTTGTACTAAAATTCTAAGGTCTGAACAACCATCTATTTTTGCTGATTCTAAGAGTTCTTTTGGTACTCCTAAAATAGCTTGTCTCATTATAAATACACCAAATGCAGTTGGTATTGGCATAATAAGAGCCAAATAACTATTTATCCATCCTAAGTGTTTCATTATTATATAAAGTGGTATCATTGTAACTTGAGATGGTATAATTAAAGTCATTATCATAAATAAAAATAACTTATCACTACCTTTAAAATCCATCTTCGCAAAAGAATACCCTGCTAATGTACTAAATACTAAATTTAACAGTACTCCTGAAAAAGATACTATAGTTGTGTTTAAAAAATATTGCATAAATCCTTTTTTGGTAAATATATCTATATAGTTTTGAAGTGTTACTGTTGAAAAAGATATATCCAAATTGTACGAATTATATGTTACCTTTAATGATATTATCAACATATATATAAATGGTACTAAGCTTGCACATGCTATAAATAACAGCAACCCATCACTCAATAATCTCTTTGTTGTTTTCATATTATACCTACCTTTCTAAAAATCTGAACTGTCTCGTTTTACAAGCTTATTTTGTAAAATTGAAACTACTGCTATCAACAAAAATAATACATTTGCTACAGTCATTGCATATCCAGAATTGAAATTTTTAAAGTTTAAGTTAAATGCGTGCATAACTATACTCATAGTAGATATACCTGGACCTCCACCTGTCACAGTATAAACCAAGTCAAACACTTGTAACGACCATATTGTTCCTAAAAACACAACCATTATTGTAGTTGGCTTTAGTAATGGAACTGTTATTTTCATAAATTCTTGAAGTTTTGTAGCTCCATCAACCTTTGCCACCTCATAACAATGTTTTGGTAAATTCATTATAGCTGAAATATAAATTACCATAAAATATCCTATGTTTTTCCACATAGATATAAACATAAGTGTAGGAAGTGCTGTCTTACTATCACCCAAAAGTTTAGATGATTCTATTCCAAAAGCACCTAATAATTGATATATAATTGAACCTTCTCCATTTAATAAAGCTCTCCATACCATACCAATCAAAACCATAGATGATAATACAGGTATAAATATAGCTCCTTTAGCAAATGAAGCTATTTTACTATTTCCTTTTCCTGTAATCCAAACTGCCAAAATCAATGATAAAATAGTCTGGCAAGGTACTACTACAACAGCAAATTTAATTGTATTTATAATAGATACTTTTAATGTTTCATCTGTGAATAATTTTTTATAATTTTCTAAACCTATAAATGTTGCTGGACTAATAATATTGTACTTTGTAAAACTAAAGTATATTGACATTATTATTGGTAATACATAAAATGTCACTAAAATTATGCCCAATGGTAATATGTATATATATGGTTTAATATTTAGTTTTAATTTTTTTCTTGTTGAATTTTCTTCAAACTCTCTAACTAAGTTATTCATTTTTATCCTCTCCAATATAAATATTAGCATTGTACTTATAAATACAATGCTAATTTTAATCTGTAAAGTATTTTATAACATCTTACAGCCTTAAACTTTTATTGTGCTAATAAATCATTTGAATATTTTGCAGCATCATCTAATGCTTGTTTTGGAGTTTTATCTCCTGAAATCATAGTTTGAAGTTCTTTCCATAAATATTCATATATTTCAACACCATGTGGTCCTACTACTAATGGTCTATATACATCCTTATCATTTTCAACCATTTCTTTAAATCTTTCATCACCTTGATATGGTTCACCTTTTGTTATTGGTGCTCTTGGTATTGCTTTATGGAATTCTGTCATTGATTCAACACTTAACATATGTTGTATTAATTTATATGCAAGTTTTTTATCTTTTGCTGATGACATTAAAGATAAATGGTCTACTGCTCCAAAAGTTGCAGCTTTCTTATCTTCTAAACCAGTTACAAATCCCCAATTTAAATCTGGAAATGACTTATCAAATACACTTGTTGCAGCAGAAGACAACATTATAGTAAATGCTGCTTTTCCTGGTCCAAATACACTTTCTATCATTTCATTACTATCTTTAGATAAAGAATCTTCAGGTACATATGCTTGTAATTCTTTTAAGAAATTAGCCGCGTCTAAACCACTCTTATCATTAAATTTAACTGATTTTAAATCGTCATTAAATATGTCTCCACCAGCTTGCCATAAATATGGATACCAGTTCCAGTTCATGTTACCAAAAGTTTTAGCTCCCCATCCTTGAGCTAATCCCCATTGGTCTACTTTTCCATCGCCATCAGTATCCTTTGTTGCTTTTTGGCAGATTCTTTTAAAATCTTCCCATGTTTTAGGAGGTTTTTCTCCTATCTTATCTAGAATATCTTTGTTATAGTATAATACACCTGGATTTGCTGCTTGGAATGGCATTCCATACATTCCACCCATCATTTCAGATGTTTTTATGTAAATAGATTGTTCTTTATCTTCTTTAGTTGCATAGTTAGTTAAATCTTCTACTGCTCCACTTTGTATAAACTGAGGATACATTTCTGCATACATATACCCAACATCAGGGCCTTCATCAGCACTTATGGCTGTTGCAAATTTTTCTGAATAATTTTCCCAAGGAATTATCTGTAAATCTACTTCACAGTTATTTTTTTCCTCAAATTTATCTAAAATAGGGTCCCAAACTTCCTTCATATTATCTTCTACTGGTGGCATCCAAAGAACTAGCTTTTCTTTTTCTCCATCCTTTTTTGCATCTTTTCCACTACCACTTGAACACCCTGTTATAAGTGTTGTAGTCATAATTACCACCATAGCTAGTGAACACAATTTTTTCAACATACTCACTTTAATTCCCTCCATCTTGTTTGGTTTTTCTTTTTTCATTGTAATTCTACATAATTTTACTCCATTTAAAATATTATCAAAGCATGTATTTCTTGTCTAATCAGTTTTTTCTATATATATTTTTCTATTATAGTTTTTTTCTATAGCAACGTTGCTATTTTTATTTTTTATAGTAATCAATATAGTTAAGATAAACTAGAATTTTTTAGTGAAATTTTTGATTTTAAAATCTCTTTTATTAAATTGCTCCATAAAAAACAGACCATATAATTATATGGTCTGTTTTTATCTACTTAAAAAAATTTATTTTTTAGGTCTAAGTTCAGCTTTATCTCTTTTTATTTCTTCTAATATTTCTTTTAAATTATACTCAACACTAGAAAGTACATCTTCTGCATATTCAATTGAACCAATTCTTATCTCATTGGCTATTCTTTCAGCTCTGTCAACTATATCCTTAGCTCTTTGGTCTGCTTGAACAACAGGTTCGCTTGACTCTACATATGCTTTTACTACATCTTCAGAATTTTTCTTTAATTCTTCTATATTTTCCTGATATTCTTGTTGTATTCTTTCAGCTTCTTTTTGTGCTTGTTCAACTATGTTTGTAGCATCTTGTTTAGCTTGGCTTATTATTTTATTTCTTTCTTTATTTATCCAAACTGCCTGTGTTACTTCTTCTGGTATTAAAGTTCTTATATCATTAACTATTGCTAGAACTTCATCCTTATCTACAGTACATTTATGTGAAAAAGGAATTGTAGAAGCACTTCTAATTATCTCCTCTAATTGATCAAATAGTTCAATCATTTCTAAATCTATCTTCATATATCAATTACCCCCAGTAGTTTTTTTCTTTAATTCTTCCAAAACAATTTTTGGAACCAAATTTTTTATATCAGCATCAAAGAGCAAAACCTCTTTTATTAAAGATGAACTTATAAATGAATATTTTGTACAACTTGGTAAAATTATAGTCTCTATATCTGGATTAAGCTCTCTATTCATATGAGCCATTTGAAGCTCATAATCAACATCAGCACCACTTCTTACACCTCTAACTAATGCTCCAATTCCATTTTCTTGACAGTAACTTATTAATAGCCCATCAAAAGTTACAACTTTTATATTCTCTAGATGGCTTGTACTTTTTTTTATAAGTTCTACTCTTTCATCAAAGCTAAATAGACCTTTTTTATTAGGATTATTTAGGACTCCTATTTGTAATTCGTCAAATAACTTCGAAGCCCTGCAAATAATATCTAAATGTCCATTAGTAATTGGGTCAAAGCTTCCTGCAAATATAGCTTTTCTAGGTTTATTTTCCATTTTATGCCTCCACCTTATAAAAAGTTAATGTAGTATTTCCATATTTTTTATCTTTAGTTTTTTGTAACTTACATATTTTATCTGGAAATAAATCATTAGTATCATGCTCTACAACTATTATTCCATCTTCATTCAATAAATTGGAATTATCAATTTTTTCAATAGCTTCTATAAACATATTTTTATAATATGGAGGGTCCATAAAAATTATGTCAAATTTACTATTTTGTAACTTAAGCTTATCTATAGCAGTTTTAAAATCAAGGTTTAAAATAAAACTCTCATTTTCAACCCTTGCTTTTTTTATATTAGATTTAACAATTTCTATGCTTTCTTTACTAATATCTACAAAAGTACATGCTTTTGCACCTCTGGACAAACACTCTATCCCTAAAGAACCAGTTCCAGCAAACAAATCTAGAACTTCACTTTCCATTATATATGAATTTATTATATTAAATAAAGATTCTTTTACTCTGTCTGTTGTTGGCCTTACATCTTCATTTTTTGGAGTATTTAATTTTAATCCTCTTGCTTTTCCTGAAATTACTCTCAATATGACAATCTCCCTTCAGCACATTCTTACATCAATAATATTTTAACATAAATTAAAATTAATTTAATGAAATTTCTTCCAATGTATCTTTAAATTTATCTATAATTTCATTTTTAAGTGGAATATTCTCTTTCAATTGTAGATTATTATCTTCACCTAATATATATCGTGCTTCCTGCTGTGCTAACTTTAATATTTTTATATGCTTAAACAAATTTGCTACTTTTAATTCTGGAAGTCCATGTTGTCTAGTCCCAAAAAACTCTCCAGGGCCTCTTATTTCTAAATCCTTTTCTGAAATTCTAAATCCATCATTTGTTTCTTCCATTATAGACATTCTCTGCCTGCATACATCTGTTTTAGAGTCATAAATTAGTACACAATATGACTTATGGCTTCCTCTCCCAACTCTACCTCGAAGCTGATGTAATTGTGCAAGACCAAACCTTTCAGCATTCTCTATTATCATTAGAGTTGCATTTGGCACATTGACACCAACTTCTATAACTGTTGTTGAAACCAGAATATCTATTTCTTTATTCTTAAAGTTACTCATTACTTCATCTTTTTCACTTGATTTCATTTTCCCATGAAGAAGTCCAAGTCTTAAATCTGAGAAGTATTCAGCTCTTAATTCCTCTACTAATTCAACAGCTGACTTAGCTTCTATTGCTTCACTTTCTTCCACTAATGGACATACAATATATACTTGCCTTCCCGATTCAACTTCTCTTCTTACTAGGTTATTATAAGCTCTATCTCTCTTGCTCTTTTCAATAGCAAGTGTTTCTATTGGCTGTCTCCCTGGTGGGAGTTCATCTATAATAGAAATATCTAAATCTCCATAAAGTATAAGTGCTAATGTTCTTGGTATTGGTGTTGCTGTCATTACTAGTATATCTGGATTTATTCCTTTTAATGAAAGTCTACTTCTTTGCATAACTCCAAATCTATGCTGCTCATCTGTTATAACTAGACCAATATTATTAAATTCAACTTTATCTTCAATTAACGCATGTGTTCCTATCAATATATCAATTTCATTATTTTTAATTTGTTCTAATACCGTATCTTTTTGTTTTTTTGTAAGGCTACCTATTAATAAGCCTACATTTATGCCAAAATCTTTTAAGGTTTCAGTAAGTGAAATATAATGCTGTCCTGCTAATATCTCTGTAGGTGCCATCAAAGCGCCTTGATAACCATTTAAGACACAATTTGCAAGTGCTAAGAGAGCAACTACTGTTTTACCACTACCTACATCACCTTGAACCAATCTATTCATTATTTTATCGGAATTCATATCATTTATAATTTCATCTAATGCTCTATTCTGAGCTTTAGTTAATTTAAATGGTAAAGAACTTATTATATTTTTTAAACTTTCACTTATTGTAAATTTTATTCCATTTTCTTTATTTCTTCCACTTTTAAATACAAACAGTCCCAACTGTAATATAAGTAATTCTTCAAATACAATTCTATATAAAGCTATTTTTAACGATTCCTTATTGCTTGGTGAATGAATGTTTCTAACTGCAAAATCTATGTTACATAATCTATATTTTTCTATAATTCTTTGTGGCATGTATTCTTGTATAATTAATTCCTTATCTTCAAGTACAGTCTTAATTATACTCATAATCTCTTTATTTGTAACACCATATGTAAGTTGATACACAGGCATAAATCTACATGTATTTTTAGGTGAATTAGTAAGATATTCTAATTCACATGATGTAAGTTCTAAGTTATTAAATCTTTTCTTAACTTTTCCAAAAACTAATATTGAATCTCCAGGTCTAAATGTATTTTTTATATAAGTTTTATTAAAAAATACTAACTTAGCCGAACCAGTTTCATCTTTTACATCAATCTTTGTTAAAGTCATTCCTTCTTTTGGACTAAATGTATTTATACTTGATATTACTGCTTTTATTGTAGCTTTTTCATCATTCTCCAATTGTGCTATTTTCTTAAGATTGTTTCTATCTTCAAATTGCCTTGGAAAATAATACAATAGGTCCTTTAATGTGAATATACCCAACTTATTTAGCTTACATGCTTTTTTAGGGCCTATTCCTTTAACATATTGAACATCTTTATATAAATCCAACAAATATATCACCTACTACACAAAAATCCTGTACAACCAACTTTATAAAAGCTACATGGTCATACAGGTTCTTATAATCATTATTCAACTGAAATTAAGTAATAATAAAGAGGTTGTCCTCCATAATATAATTCCACATCTACATCTTCAAATTTTTCTTCTAAAGAAGTACGAAGTTCATTTGCCTGAGATTCTGTAACATCTTCACCAAAGAATAAAGTTATTATAGCAGTATCCTCATCAACCAATTTTTCAATAAGATTTGATGTTACTTCATCTACATAATCCCCTGCTGATAATAATTTACCTTCTGCAATTCCAATTATATTACCTTCTTTAACATCAATTTCATTCATTACTGTATCCCTAACAGCAAAAGTTACCTGACCTGATTTAACTGAATTTAAAGCATTCATCATAGCTTCTTCATTTTCATCTTCACTTAATTCTCCATTAAATGTTACTAATGCAGCAAATCCTTGAGGTGTGTTTTTTGTAGGTATAACTATTATATTTTTATCACTCAATTCTTTAGCTTGGTTAGCAGCCATTATTATATTGCTGTTATTTGGGAAAATAAATATATTTTTAGCATTTATATCCCTTATGGCATTCATAAAGTCTTCAGTACTTGGATTCATAGTTTGACCACCTTCTATTATATGGTCAACACCAAAATCTTTAAATATATTTGCTAATCCTTCACCCATAGAAGTCGCTATGAATCCAAATTCTCTTTCTTCTTCTAAAGGCTCACTATCATTTTCTTTTTTTTCTTCTACTTCCAATATTGTATTTTCATGTTGTAACTTCATATTTTCTATTTTTATAGTTAATAATTGACCATACTTTAGAGCTTCTTGAAGCACGTCTCCTGGGTCATTAGTGTGTACATGTACCTTTATGACTCCATCATCTCCAACTACTGCTAGACTATCACCATAAGCCATCATTATATCTCGTATTTTCGTATCTTCTACTTTAGAACTTTCTAGTATAAATTCTGTACAATAACAGTATTTTATATCATCTGTGCTAGTGCTATTCTTTGGGAAGTCTATATTTGTTGCAACATTAGTGTCTAGGCTAACACTTTTTATTTCTATATTGTTACCCTTTATAGAAGCTAACATACCTTCATATATAAGTACAAGCCCTTTTCCTCCAGAATCAACTACACCAGCATCCTTTAGATTTTTTAGGAGGTCTGGAGTTCTTTCTAGTGAAGCATTTGACTCCTTTACAAGCATACTTAAAAACTTTACTACATCTTTTTCTTTTTTAGCAGCTTTTACTGCAAACTCTCCGCTCTCTCTAACTACAGTAAGTATAGTTCCTTCAATTGGTTTTATTACAGCTTTATAAGCTGTATCAGCACCATTTTTAAAAGCTTTTGCTAAATCATCTGTCGATAATTTACTTTTTCCCTCTATAGACTTAGCTATACCTCTAATTATTTGTGAAAGTATAACTCCTGAGTTTCCTCTCGCACCCATTAAAGAGCCTTTAGATAATGCTTTTCCGATGTCTGATATATTATCATTGTCTACTTTCGCTAACTCTTTTAAGGCATAAGATATAGTTAAGGACATATTGGTCCCTGTATCTCCATCTGGTACAGGGAATACATTTAATTTGTCAACTAAATCTTTATTGTTTTGGAGATTGTTTGCACCTGAAATGAACATCTCTCTTAACCTTTTACCATCTATATACTGAATCATTTCTTTCCTCCTATAAAATTACTTAACTCTTATTCCTTGTACATTAATATCAATTTTAGTGACTCTTACGCCAGTCATCTTTTCAACTACATATTTAACTCTATCTATTATGTTATTTGCAACTGTAGATATATTTGTACCATATTGTATTATAACATAAAGTTCTATTGCTATGGCATCTTCTTCTACTTCTTCTACTCTAACACCTTTAGTAGCATTTTCACCTTTTAATAATTCTACTATTCCTTTAGATTTAGATGCTAAACCTACTAGACCATAACTTTCCATTGCAGCTCTATATGTGACTTGAGCTATTACTTGATTATCTATTTCTATACTTCCATATTGATTCATTACCTTTGCACTCATGGTTGACCCCCTTAAGTTTATTTTTATTAAAAATGTTTCTTAATTTATTTTTTACTATTTTTACTTATTTATTATATAAAATTATAATCATATCATACTATAAATATGGTATAATTTAAACCTAGAAAAGTTTTTGGATAAAATTTCTTGTATTGTCTATATATTTAAAGAAAAATAATAATTATTTTTCAAATATATTTACTTTATATAAAATTATATATATAATTTTATATTATAATAAGAAATTCTTCAATATATGTAAGGCAAATATATATTTCTATTGCAAATTTTTGTTATTTATGATAATATAAATATGTTTTTAGTCTTTAAATAGTTATCATTTTAAGGAGGTGTGCGTAGATGGCAAAAGTATGTAGCGTATGTGGTAAAGGTAAGGTTTCTGGAAACCAAGTATCACACTCAAATAAACATAATAAAAGAACATGGTCAGCTAATTTAAGAAGCGTAAGAGCGATTATAGATGGAGCTCCTAAGAGAGTAAAAGTTTGTACTAGATGTTTACGTTCTGGTAAAATTGAAAGAGCTTAATAGCCACGTTTAAAAGCCTACTTCCGAAAGTAGGCTTTTTAAATTTAATCATTTTTACTCTTTCTCATAAATTTTAAAACTATGTTTGAAATCCATTTTGGTAACTTTATTGTTACTACTTTCATCAATACTCACCCCACACTTTATAGTTAAAATTATTTTAACAAAAAAATAATAATGCTCCACATCCAATAAGTATTAATGCGGTAAGTGCTGACCAAATCCAGCCAGGAAGCAACATAGATAAAATTACTGCCATTCCTGTTGCTAGACACAGTATTCCTAGCAATACCTTAGACTTGTTATTTCTCATGGAACACCTCCACATAGAACTTGTATCTACAAATATTTTCATATTTAAGTTTATGCGATAAGTTCCCATTTTAGACCGATAAACACATTATGTAATTTTAATTTTTTATACTGGAATTATTACTATCTTCTGATGCAGATTCTATAATATCTAAAATACCTCTTTTTTTACTTAACCTTTCAGGTCCACTATATAAAACTACTGGTATAACTTTTGGGAGTTTAAAATCTTTGCGCTCTATTTCTTCAAGACTCTTTTTCATTATAAAGCTTTTCCAAATTTGCTCTCTGTATGATTTTAACCTTGGTACAATCTCTGTATCCATTTCTGTTTGAAACTCCAACACTATATAGTGTGAAATTTTACGATTTTCAGAAAAAACTTTATAAATTATATCTACCTCCTTTCCTTTATATTCACATATGAAAGATGTTTCTAACTCTATATTTTTAAGAGTTAATTCCTTTGCTATTGAGACGCTTGTAAAATTTTGAATCAAACTTAAAAAACTTTCTTTATCTGAATACAGCCTTCTATATTCTTCACGTTTTTCTTTGCTTCTTTTTAAATTCATACAATTCCTCCCAGGTTATAGATTCTCTATCTTTTGATAAAAATAATCTATAAATTTTATTTTTTAATTTTCACTAGTGATTATTGACACTTATGATTAAAATATCCAATAAAGATATTTTTTTATATTTTTATTAAAAGATATAAATTTTTATATTTTAATGTATTGACATTGACGTTACGTAAAAGTGTATATTTAATTTATAGGAGGTATTACTTATGGAATATACAGTTCAGAAATTAAGTAAAATAGCTGGTATAAGTACTAGAACCCTTAGATACTATGATGAAATCGAGCTTCTTAAGCCACTTAAAATAAATTCCTCAGGTTATCGTATATATGGTCAAAATGAAGTTAATAAGCTACAACAAATACTTTTTTATAGAGAATTAGGCATCAGCTTAGAAGATATAAAAAGAATTATAAATTCACCAACTTTTGACAGTCTAAGTGCATTAAAACAACATCATAGCAAATTACTAGCTAAAAGAAAACAAATTGACTTACTGATAGAAAATGTAACTAAAACTATAGCATTAAAGGAAGGAAAATATATTATGACAGATTTAGAAAAATTTGAAGGTTTTAAAGAAAAGATGATTGATGAAAATGAAAAAAATTATGGAACTGAAATTAGAGAAAAATATGGTGAAGATGTAATCAATCAATCAAATAAAAAATTTAAAAATATGTCTAAAAAAGATTATGAGGATTGGCAAGATTTAAGTGCTGAGATAATTAGTAAACTCAAACAAGCTTTTGAAACTGGTGATGCATCTAATGAACTTTCTCAAGAAGTTGCAATATTACATCAAAAATGGTTGAGTTACACTTGGAATACGTACTCTAAGGAGGCTCATGCTACTTTAGCGCAGATGTATGTAGATGATGAACGTTTTACATCATATTATGATAAAGAACAACCTGGGCTGGCAAAGTTTCTGAGAGATTCCATAGTATTCTATACAAGATAATACTCAATGTAAAGCAATAAAAAGAGTGCTACTTTAAAATAGCACTCTTAAAAAATTTTATTTTGCAAATTCTATAGTTATAATCTGTGATAAAAATCTAACTTAGTTTTTATTAAAAGTAATTGTAACTTTAAATAAATCTCCATCTATATCTATCTTCATTTTACCACCTTGTAGCTCTACAAAACTTTTTGCTATTGCTAGACCAAGTCCAGAACCTTCTGTATTACGTGATTTATCTCCTCTTACAAATCTCTCCATTATATCATCTACACTAAAATCAATTTCAGTTGCTGACATATTTTTAAGCATGATATTTACTTGTCTATCTGTTTCTAAAATATCAACATATACTCTTGAATTTGGCATTGCGTATTTACTTATATTTATTATAAGATTCTCAAATACTCTAAATGTGCGTTGACTATCTAATGGTAATATTATTTTTTCACTTGAAAAATTATTTCTTACCTTCAGTGATGACTCTGCTATTTTATCATCTAATTCCAGTAATGTCTGTTTCATTAGAGATATAATATCTACATTTACTATATTTAAATGCACATCTCCACTATTTACCTTGCTCACTTCAAATAAATCTTCTATTAAGTGTTGTAGTCTTTGTGACTTTCTATCCAATGTATCAATATATATTTTACGATTTTCATCTGTTATATTTTCATCCTTTAGTAAATCTATATAAGTGATTATAGATGTCAAAGGTGTTTTTAAGTCATGTGATACATTTGATATAAGCTCTGTTTTCATCTTTTGACTTTTAACTTCTTCATCGACAGCTTTTTTAAATCCAGATTGAATATTTCCAAGCTCATCTTTGATAGGATTAAAGAACCCTAAATCATCTTCCATATTTACTTCTAAATTTCCATCTGAAATTTTCTTTGTAACATCTAAAAGTTGATTGTATTCACATATTGTTTTCTTAGAGTAGTCTGACAATAACTTAAATAAAACTACTGAGTAAATTAATGCAAGTATTATTCCAAAGAACCACATACTACACATTATAACTATAATTAATAAGTTTACTGATAGAATTATAGCTATAGTTTTATTTGGCTTTTCTTTTAAATTTGTCATTCTAACTTGATTAATAACTACCTTACTTGATTTTTTAAACCATTTTAAAAACATTCCTGTCAAAGTATTTTTTACAAAGTATTCTTTTATTCCAAAGTTTAAAATATGTTTTAAAAGTGCTATAAATACAAATATTATTGAGAAGACTACAAACCAATAAATTAAATTCATTGAGCTTACTAATATATTTGCCATTTTACTACTTATATCATTATTTATTAGATACTTTACATAATTTCCATTCAATGTGTTACTTATTATACCAGTAGGATATAAATCTACAATACCCTGTATAATAGCAATAGCAATAAAAAGTATCTCTAATGGTATTCTTGTGATTATCTCAAACCCTAATAACTCTTTAAATTTTCTATATGGAAATACTACAGCTACAATTACAACTATAGATACTATGATTTTTATAATCATTGCAGAAATCTTATAATACGAATTATTCTCTACATTATTTATATATCCACTTATATCATCACTACTATAAATCATTCCATAATCATTATATGAGCTATATGAACTGTCTTGGCTTATTACTTTAGGTACAGCATATACTAATGTTTTATTTTTTATTGGAGATAATTTATATGAGATTGAATTCCCACCTAAATCTGTATCCATCAAATCTTCTCTAGATTTAGATAATAACATTTGGCTGATAATGTTTTGATTTACTCCATAAGAGTCTACAATATTTACTTTTCCATCTTTATCAAAATTCATTACAAGATAAAATCTATAATTTGCTTTTATATTTTTAATCTTTTCTTGTCTTTCTTCATCATTCATAGTTGTATCTTGAGGCTGATTTTTATCAGACTCTTCTTTTGATACATCATTTTTTGTTGTATCAAGTGCTTTTAATTCTTTATTTTCATTAAAAAGCTCAAAGTTATTTTCTTTATCAACTAAATAATATTTTAAATTTTTACTTGAATTATTAATAAAAGATTCCCATTCATCAAAGTTTTCATTAAAATCTGCATTAATACTATCATCAGAATAATAGTTCTCTGAACCTTCATATGTGCTTTTTTCTTTACTAGCATTTTTTATATAATTTATAGTTTCTTCACTTAAAAAAAGCTTCGAAGGTTGTATCATCTTACCTTCTTGTTCTTCTTTCATATTGTGATATAAAACATAACTTCCTTTATATATGTCATCTACAAATCCTTCTTGCTCAAATGGATTTTTAGCTCCACCTTTAGCAGCTGCCTGTATAGTTGGATATTGACTAATCATACCTAATGATGCTGATAACATAAGTATAAAAACTATCACACTAATTATATATTTTTCCTTAAATTTTTTCAATTTTGTATCCAACACCCCACACCACCTTTAAATATTTTGGATTTTTTGGGTCGATTTCTATCTTCTCCCTTATATTTCTAACATGCACCATGACTGTATCTGTATTTACAGCATTTTCATTCCAAACTCTTTCATATATTTCGTCTGCAGAAAAGACCCTTCCTGCATTTCTCATAAGTAAACTTAATATCTTAAATTCTATAGGAGTTGTTTTTATATAATTTCCATCAATACTAACTTCTTTTGTATTTTCATTTAATTCTAATCCACCTATTACAAATACACCTTCATTACTTTCTGAACTTTCTTCTTTATTTTTTATCATATTTAGATACTTAGTATATCTTCTAAGTTGAGAATTAACTCTAGCCAATAACTCTAATGGCTTAAAGGGTTTTGTTACATAATCATCCGCGCCTATGTTAAGCCCCATTATTTTATCAACTTCTTCTGATTTTGCAGATAACATTATCACTGGAAAATTATGATTTTCTCTAAGCTTCATTGTAAGCGTTATTCCATCCATTTGAGGCATCATTATATCAACTATAGCTAAGTGTATTTCTTGGCTTTCTATAATTTTAAGACCTTCCAATCCATTGTAACCTTTAAAAACATTATACCCTTGATTTAAAAGGTATATTTCTATAGCATCTGCTATTTCCTTTTCATCTTCTACCACCAAAATATTATATGAATTCATTTTAATCTCCTTTATATCAATTAATTTATAAACTACCTTTACATATATGATTATACAATATGATAGAAGTTTTTCCATTTTTTTATAAATTTATAGTGGTCTATTCTAATTATTTATCTTTAATGTCCATTTCAGAACCCTCCCTTTAATTTAACTTCAATACTGTTTTACCTTATTTATATATCTAATATTAAAGCTAAAAACTTAAGATATTATAGATACTTTTCTAAAGATTTTCTAAAGATTTAAATTTACTTGTTTTAATATACACAAAAAAAGTAGGCCTTATTGTATTAATTAAATCAACAACCTGAAATATAAATTTAATATCAATAAAATCTACTTTTTAATTTTTGCATATTTATTTTTAATTTATTTATTTTTTATAAAAATTTTTGTTTTTATTTTATAAATGTACATATGTCTTCTACTGGTTTTTTAGATGGACTTCTTAAGTTATCTTCTGGTACTCCAAGTGCCAACATTGCTCCCAAGAAATATTCGCCTTTTTCAAATCCTGTTTCTTTCTCTAAAACAGCTTCTATCTCATCTGCTGCATAGTTCTGGCTTGTCAACCAACAAGAACCATACCCAAGTTCAATTGCTGATAATGTAAAGTTTTCAATTGCTGCTCCTAAACTTTGCATGCCTGGATTTCTTACAAACAACTTATCTATAGTCTCTTTAGGTGCATTTATAAGTTCTAACTCATAATAGCCAGATGGATTGTATACCTTTGTAAAAACTAATACCAAAACTGGAGCTTTTAAATAAAATAAAGTAAAGTTTGGCACAAATTTTCTAAATCTATTAGCTTTTTCTACTGATATTTTATCCATCTCTACAAGTATTTCTTGCTGTTTTTTAGTTATCACATCTGCTATCTTTTCCATTAAATCACGACGCTTTATAACTACAAAATGCCAGTTTTGAATGTTTTTACCTGATGGAGCTGCCCCTGCAGCTTTTACCATTTTCAAAATATCTTCATCTAAAACATCTTGTTCTTTAAATTTTCTTACACTTTGTCTTTTGTAAATAGTATCTTGTAATTCCATTTTAAGTCCCCCTGTAGATTATTTTTGTTATTTAAAAACAAACTTTATACTTCTCTTATTTTAATATATCATGTTCTAACAAATCTTTAAATGACTCTATAGAATAATCATATTCATCCACATTTCCAAAACCATATTTTGCATATACAAAAGGAATCCCAGCAAATTTAGCACTATTTGCATCCCCTTGAGTGTCTCCAATATAGATTGGGTTAGTTAGTTTATTTCTATCAATTATGAGTTTATTATTTTCACCTTTATGCAATCCAGTATTGCCAGGACACTCAAAATCTATAAAGTACTTTTCTAGCTTGTGTGCTTTTAAAAAAGATTCTATATATCCTTTTTGACAATTACTTACTATAAATAATTTATATTTTTCAGATAATTTCTCAAGAGTATTTTCTATATCTTCAAATAATTTACCTCCATGTTCAGATAAGTAATCACATTCTCCTGCAGAACATTCATCTAATAGATTCATTCTTTGTTCTTCATCTAAATCTGGAAATAAACGCTTTGCTATTTCATCAAATGAAAGACCCATAACACTTCTAAATAATTCTACTGTAACATTTAAACCTATATCCTCACGTTTATCTAAGACCTCTTGCCATACCTTACATACTCCTTCAGTTGAATCCCATAGAGTTCCATCTAAATCGAAAATAATACTGTCTATCACAAAAAATCCCCCTTGCGTCAAAAGTTATTATATATTTATAATTATATACTAAAAAGCAGATACAATTATAAATATATTTTACTTGATTGTATCTGCTCTGTAATATAAAATCAATTATTAAAGTCCATTTTTATAAATTTCTAACTACAAGTACACATCCTTGCTCTACTTTAATTTTACAAGAATTCCCTAACATAACATTGGATATTCCAATAGGTACTGAATACTTCATATAATAATCATCCAAAGGATATTCTAAACCAGTAAGTGTTACTCCTTTAGCATCTCCTTTTACAGCTATTACAGAAATAGTATCTCCTTTGTTTCCAAACAAGGTAAATTCTTCATTTTCAACTATATACATCTCTTCTTTATCTGAGAGTATCCTAGAATATATTCCATCTTCTTTTAAATAATATAATAGCTTTATATTTGCAAGGGTATGGTCAATTCTTCCACCTAAGGCACCAAAAAAATCAATATGGTTAGCTTTAATAGTTTTAGCTAAAAAGAGACATAGCTCTGTATCAGTTTCATCCTTTTTAGATGGAAATTTTTCAAATTTAACACCTTGATTTATATAGAAATTTATCTTCTCTTCTTCTACTGAATCTAAATCTCCTAAGATATAATCTGGTATTATATCCATTTTATAGGTGTGATTTGCGCCTCCATCTGCACATATTATGCAGTCATAACATTCTTTAAGTATAATATCTCTTGTAATTTTATAGTCTTCAATTTCACCATTTAAAACAATACAGATTTTCATACCTAAGTCTAAACTAATTCTTCAAGAGAAGCATTCTTTCTAAATAAATTAACTGTTTCTTGAATGTCATCACTTCCAAATATTGCAGAGCCTGCTACTATTACGTTAGCTCCTGCTTGTACAACTTCAGCTACATTTTTAGGACTTATACCACCATCAACTTCTATATCAATATTTAATCCTTTACTATTTATAAGTGTTTTTAACTCTTTAATTTTATCTAGCACACAAGGTATGAATGATTGTCCTCCAAATCCAGGATTAACAGACATTAAAAGCACCATATCTAAATCAGATAGTACATGTTTAATAGTATCTATTGGTGTTGCTGGATTAAGTACTACACCTGCCTTTATTCCATGTGATTTTATATTTTGTATAGTTCTATGTAGATGTGTACAAGCTTCCTGATGAACAGTTATTATATCACATCCTGCTTTTACGAAATCTTCAATATATTGGTCTGGATTTTCTATCATAAGATGAGCATCAAATACCATATTTATATTCTCTTTTTTTAAACTTTTAACTACAAGTGGTCCTAGTGTAATATTTGGTACAAAATGTCCATCCATTACATCGATATGAAGATATTCACATCCTGCACTTTCCACTTTTCTTACATCCTCTAATAATTTTGCAAAATCTGCTGATAATATTGATGGTGCTAATTTAATCATGTTTCTAATACCTCCTACTGTTATTTTGTCTTATTTCATTTAGTAGCTGTATATAACTATCATATCTTTCTTTAGATATTTCTCCATTTGCAACAGCTTCTTTTATAGCACAATTAGGTTCATTTTCATGAATACATTTTGAACCAAACTTACAATCATTAAATTTATCAAATTCTATAAAATAATCTTTAAGTTCAACTTCTTCTATGTCTTCAAGTGCAAGTGAACTAAAACCTGGTGTATCTGCAACCATTCCACCAAACTCTAACTTTAAAAGTTCAGCATGACGAGTGGTATGTTTTCCTCTTTTGATTTTATCACTTACTACACCTGTTTGCAGTTTAAAATTTTCATCTATTTCATTTAATAAGCTTGATTTTCCAACTCCAGATGGTCCTGCAAATACTACTACATTTTCTTTTAATTCATCTTTTACTTTATCTATATTTAACTTAGTGACATTGCTTACAGGAATAACCTTATATCCACTAAGCTCGTATATATTTTTAACATGCTCTAATATGTTATCATCATCTAAATCTGCTTTTGTAAGGATTATTACAGTTTCTAAATTTTCTTTTTCTGCCAAAACTATAAATCTATCTAAAAGAGATAAGTTTGGTTTAGGATTTTTTATTGCAAATACTATTAGTGCCTTATCTACATTTGCTATAGGTGGTCTTATAAGTTCTGTATCTCTACTATCTATTTCTTCCACAATTCCCTTTTTTTCATCTTCATCAACAACACTTATTTTAACTCTGTCACCAACTAAAGGTGTTACTTTTTGCTTTCTAAATATACCTCTAGCCTTACATTCATAAAGACCTTTCTCTGTATCTACATAATAAAATCCACTAATCCCTTTTATAATTTTTCCTTCTAGCATCAAATACCTCCCTTTATAAAATTATATAAACATATGCTGTTTATGAGTAGTATATAGTGTTATTCTTTCCTATTTTTATATAATACCACATTTTTTTTAAATAACAAATCCTCCGTTTGGACTAATTACCTGACCAGTAATAAAACTTGATTTATCAGATGCTAAAAAAATAGCACAATTTGCTATATCTTCTGGTGTTCCTAATCTCATTAAAGGAGTTTCCTCTACAAGAGCATCTATCTCATCTTCATTATATTCAGATAACATATCTGTATTAATAACTCCTGGTGCTATGCTATTTACTCTAATATTTGATGGAGCAACTTCTTTAGCTAATGCCTTTGTCATTCCTATTATACCTGCTTTTGATACAGAATAATGTACCTCACAAGAAGCACCTGATATACCCCAAATTGAAGATATATTAATTATGTTTCCTTTTTTTTCTGATATCATGTATTTTAAAGCAATTTGTGAACAATAAAAACTTCCTTTTAAGTTAATATTCATCATATTATCCCAATCTTCATCAGTTATATCTGTAAATAACTTATCTTGACTTATACCAGCATTATTTATAAGTACATCCAATCCTCCAAACTCCTTTATGCAATAATCTATCATATTTTCAACTTCTTCTCTATTTGAAATATTAGCTTTAAATAATTTTACAGAAAAACCTTTTTCATTTAATACAGTGTATAGTTCTTTAGCCTCATTTTCTGATTTATTAAAGTTTATCAATACATTATACCCATCTTTTGCAAATGTTTTAGATATTGCTCTTCCAATTCCTCTAGAGCCTCCTGTGACCAAAACTGTTTTATTATTTTTATTCATAAATATTTATCTCCCTTATAATTAATCTAATATTTTATACAAAACAAACTGCCCCTTTAAAGAAAATAATTTCTATAAAAGGACAGCTTTTTATTTTTAGCTAATATTTATTCTGATTTGCCAATATTTCCACCAGTTCCTGATGGAGTTTCTCCAGTATTTCCTGAGTTTGAACCTCCTGAGTTATCTCCACTATTTCCTGAGTTTGAGCCTCCTGAATTATCTCCATTATTTCCTGAGTTTCCTCCACTATTTCCTGAGTTATCTCCACTATTTCCTGAATTATCTCCATTATTTCCTGAATTACCTCCGTTATTTCCTGAGTTTGAACCTCCTGAGCTTCCTCCACTATTTCCTGAGTTTGAACCTCCTGAATTTCCTCCACTATTTCCTGAGTTTGAACCAGGTGTTGTTGTATCATCCTCGTTTGGTGTTGTTGGAGTCTTATTTGGTGTTGTTGGCGTTGGCGTATTTGATTTTTCTGGGCCTTTGCTAACATATAGGTCTATTTCATCACCTTCTTGAACACTTGATGAACCAGAACTAGGGCTCTGACTTAAAACTGTACCTTCTTTATATACTGAACTATATTCGTACTTGACAGTACCAACTTTCAATTTATTTTCCTCTATAACTTTTTTTGCATTAGTTAAAGTAATACCTACTACATTGGGAACTGAAGCTTCATTTGCACCTTTACTTACAACGACATTTATAGTGTCACCTTTTTTAATATTTGTACTTCCACCTTCAGGTGTTTGCGATATTATACAATTTTTGTCAACCTCACTGCTATACTCTTCACTTTTTACACTTAAGGACAATCCTTCTTTTTCAACTTCACTTTGTGCTTCCTCTAATGTCATATTCACAAGATTAGGAACAGTTAAATCTTTACTACCAAATCCTCCAGCAAATAAAAATTTATATGCTAAGAATACTTGTGCACATAAGATTACTATCAAAACTGCTGCGACTACCTTTAGTCTTTTTCTAGCTTTAGGACTTTCTTGTTTTTTCTTCTTTTTCTTAGCCCTCTTACTTTGAGTATTCTTAGGTTTTTGATTCTTTTTAGCTCTCATTATCTCTTCCTCATCTTCATCTTCTTCATAAAAATCATCATCTTCATCTAAATCAGCAACTTCTATAGGTTTAACTACTTTTTCTGGAACTGGCTTTGCAAGTACTGGATTTACAGCTTTACTAATTTCTTTTTCATCAATTTTCTTCGTTGCAAAATCATCATATTCCTTTATAAAATCTAAGTCAATATTTTTTTCTATATAATCTATATCTTCTATTAACTCTTCAGCAGTTTGGTATCTATCTGCACTAGATTTTTCTGTAAGCTTTTTTATTGTAGTTCTTACACTTTGAGGAATCCTAACTTTTTCTTCTGATGTAAAATCTATATCATCATTAATATGTTGAAGTGCGATAGAAATTGGACTATCTCCTCTAAATGGTACTTTTCCTATCAGCATTTCATATAAAACTATACCTAAAGAATACAAGTCTGCATTATTAGTTACAAACTTTCCTTTAGCTTGCTCTGGTGAAAAATAGTGTACTGAACCTATTATACTACCAATATTAGTCATTGTTGAATTTGAGACAGCTTTGGCTATACCAAAATCAGCTACTTTTACTACTCTTCCTTCATTGGATATGAGAATATTATGAGGTTTTATATCTCTATGTATAATCCCCTTTTTATGTGCAGCACTAAGTGCCATAGCTATTTGTTTTGTTATATCTAGTGCAGTATATTCGTCTAATATCCCTTCATCCTGTATAATTTCCTTTAAATTTTTTCCATCTACAAATTCCATTACAATGTAGTGAACTTTTCCATCTTCCCCAACATCATATACATTTACTATATTTGGATGTGAAAGGCTTGCTACTGCTTCTGCTTCTCTTTTAAATTTTGTTAAAAATTCATCATCATCTACAAATTCAGGTCTGAGTACTTTAAGTGCAACAGTCCTGTTTAATAATCTGTCTTTAGCCTCATATACAAAGGCCATTCCTCCATCACCAATCTTCCTGATGATTTCATATCTATTTCCTAAAATTGTATCTCCCACAATATCACCGTCCTAATTATACTTTTATTACTATCACCGAAACATTATCTTTACCAGAAACATCATTGGCCATGCTTATCAATTCATCACTTATATCACTAATTCTCTCATATTCATAATCTAATATTAAACTTCTTATATCTTCGTCATAAATAAACCCGGTTAATCCATCTGTTGCAAGAAGTATTATATCACTTTTTTTGATTTCCTTCTTAAAAATATCTACAACAACCATATCATCTGTTCCAATTGCTCTAGTTATTCTATTTCTCTGTGGATGTCTTCTCGCTTCTTCTTCTGTAATAACATGAGCCATCATAAGTTCTTCAACCACAGAATGGTCTATAGTTATTTTATCAAATTTTTCATCTGTTAACAAATAACATCTGCTATCTCCAACATTTGCCACATACAAGACATTATTATACACTATCGCTGTAACTAATGTAGTTCCCATTCCTTCAAATGCTATATCTTCCATAGATTTCTTGTGCACAATTGAGTTTACATTATTATAAGCCTGTTTTAGTATATCATCTATATAGTCTATTTTTACATTATCATGCTGTAATAAGTTTTCTTTTAGAAAATCAATTATATTTTCTACTGCTAACTTACTGGCGACTTCCCCTTTTTTATGTCCACCCATTCCATCAGCTATGGCAAATATTCCTATTGGACCATGTTCTGTATCTATAACTTCTCCCTCACAATAGTCTTCATTGTTTTTTCTTACTTTTCCTATATGGGAGGCACAACTATAAACCATACGACTTCCTCCTTACATATTACTTGTATTTTCTTCTCAATTGGCCACAAGCTCCACTAATATCAGAACCCATAGACATTCTAACTGTAGCAGGTATATTGTTTTTCTCTAAACTATCTCTAAACTTATAAATAAATGCCTTGTCTGGCTTTTCATATTCTCTTTCTTCAACCTTATTTATTGGTATTAAATTTACATGGCATAGCATACCTTTTAAAAGCTTTGCTAGTGCCTTTGCCTCATTTTCTGAGTCATTTACACCTTTTATAAGAGAGTATTCAAATGTAACCCTTCTATTTGTCTTTTTTATATAATATCTACATGCATCTAGTATTTCTTTAATAGAATAGGCATTTGCTACAGGCATAATCTTTCTTCTTTCTTCATCATATGGTGAATGAAGTGATAAAGCCAAATTTATAGCTATTTTCAAATCAGCCAACTCGTACATTTTTGGCACTATCCCACAAGTTGAAAGAGTTATATGTCTATACCCTATATTAAGACCATTTTTTTCATTAATTATTTTTAAAAATTGTTTTGTATTTTCAAAATTGTCAAGTGGTTCACCACTTCCCATTAAGACAAGATTTGATACTCTTTTGCCAGTATCTTCTTGAATCTTAATAACTTGGTCTAAAATCTCCCATGGTTCTAAATTTCTAATCAGTCCATCCATTGTAGATGCACAGAAGTTACATCCCATTCTACATCCTACTTGATTAGAAACACAAACAGTAACCCTACTGTCATAATCCATCATCACAGTTTCTATTATATTTCCATCATCTAATAAAAACAAATATTTTTTTGTCCCATCTACCTTAGATTCTAACTTTAATTCTATATCTATATGACCTATACATGAAACTTCTTCTAATTTATTTCTCAAACTTTTTGGTATATTATTCATGTCATCGAAAGTTTTTGCACCTTTATATATCCAAGAAAATATTTGGCTCCCTCTAAAAGGTTTTTCATCTATAGTTTTCATAAATTCCTTGAGTTCATCTTCAGTCAAGTTTTTTAATACTATTTTTTTCTCTTCCATTCTATTCACTACCTTATTCTCTTTAATTTTGCTATAAAAAAACCATCTATACCATGAATATTGGGATATATTTTTAAATATCCTTTATCTTGCTTGTCTAAATCTACATTTATTGTATCAATTGGAGTCAATTCAAAATTATTGTTTTCTTCAATAAAAGAATTAATTATATTTATGTTTTCCATATCTTGAACTGTACATGTACTATATACTAAAGTTCCTCCAATTTTAACATACTTTGATGCATTTTCTAATATTTTCTTTTGTATAGAAGTAATATCTTCTAACTCTTCTTCTTTCTTGTATTTAATTTCTGGTTTACGTCTTATTATACCAAGGCCAGAACAAGGAACATCTGCTAAAACATAATCAAATTTATTTATGCTATTTTCATCAATTTCAGAAGCATCAAATCCTTCTACACATACATTTTTAAGACCAAGTCTATTTACAGTAACTTTTATAAGCTTTAGTTTATGCTCAAAAATATCTCTAGCTATTACTTGACCTGTATTATTCATTAAAGTGGCTAAGTGAGTAGATTTTCCACCAGGAGCACTACATACATCCAAAATCAATGAATCTTCCTTTGGATTAATTACTTTCCCTACTATCATAGAACTTATATCTTGAATTGTAAATAAACCAGCCTTAAATAACTCATTATTTTCTATATTTTTTAATTTTTCGACTTTTATAGCTTCTTCCACCATAGGGACTTTCAAACACATAATACCCTCTTGATTTAATTTTTCAATAAGCTCTTCTCTGCTGATTTTAAGTGTATTTGTTCTTATATAAATACTAGGCTTTTCATTGTTTGCTTCTAATAAATCTTCAGTAAATTCTTGTCCAAAATTATCTATCCAATTTTTTATAATCCAAGAGTTGTAAGAATACTTTATAGATAAGTATTTTACACTATCTTCCTCAGTTATGTCCATTATAGTATCTTTATTTCTTATTTCATTTCTAAGAATAGCATTTATAAAACCAGAAGATTTTTTATCATATTTTTTAGATAATTTTACAGTTTCATTAACTGCTGCATAATCTGATATACTATTTAAAAATAAAATTTGATATGTTCCCATTCTTAAAAAGATTTTAACATAAGTTGACATTTTTTTTACTTTTATTTTTGAAAGTTTATTAATTATATAATCTAAGTAATATTTATTTTCTACTACTCCATAGATTAACTCTGTTGCAAGTCCTCTATCCATGTCGCTTATTTCTAAGTTTTTAAAATGCTTATTTATTGCAATATTTGAATAGTTATTATTTTTCTCTATATCGCATAATACTTTAAATCCAATTTCTCTTGCATCCATATAAATTTCTCCCTTTTATTAAACATAAAAAAGGGTTGTTTCTAAACAACCCACTTTATTTTTAGTCATCTCTTCTTTGAGCTATTAGTAACAATCTAAGTAATTGAAGTATTGAAACTAGTGCTGCTGCAACATATGTTAAGGCTGCTGCTGAAAGCACTTTTCTACTTTGTCTTACCTCACCCTCATCTATAATACCTAGATTTCCAAGTTGAACAATTGCTCTACTAGAAGCATTAAATTCTACAGGCAATGTTATTATTTGGAATAATACTGAAGCTGAAAACAATAATATCCCAATTTTTAGAAATGGTCCAGCCATAATAAATCCTAGAAATATTAAAAACCAAGAAATGCTTGAAGCAAAGTTTACTACTGGCACCAAACTACTTCTTATTTGAAGAGGTGCATAACCTTTAGCATGTTGCATTGCATGACCACATTCATGTGCAGCTACTGCAACAGAAGTTATTGATGTTCCATAATATACATCCTCTGATAATCTTACAGTTTTTCTTCTTGGGTCATAGTGGTCACTTAAATGCCCTCTAACCATTTCTATCCTTACATCATACAAACCATTTGAATCAAGTACTCTTCTTGCTGTCTGTTCTCCAGTATATCCTCTACGTGTATTTACTCTTAAATACTTATTTGTTGTTGAGCTCACTTTAAATTGAGCATATGCAGTGAATAATATAGCTGGAATTAATATAATCATCGTTGGGTCAAATCCCCAAAAACCGCCATATACAGGGTACATAAATAACACTCTCCTAAAATATATTTTTATTATACATCCTCTTTAATATTCACATAACTTAAAAACAGTTTAATTACAAGCTAATATACTTTTCCTGTTAAAAAACTTATAGCTTTTTTAATATCCACTATATCTACATTAGTATTTATACAAGGTCCATTAGGTCTTTTGTTAAATACCCCTAAAACAGGAATTTTTTTAATGTCTTGTATTCCAGATGTTAAATCTCTCTCACATGCAACAGCTATAACAGCTTTAGGTTTATTGTCAATTATAATTTTTCTAGCTAGAGTCCCTCCTGTAGCTACAAATACTTTTACTTTAACACTTTTATTTAGCTCAGCTAATTCTCCTATATTGCATTTTCCACATTTCTTACAATTATCTATATCATTAGTAACTTTTAGTTTGCAACTATTCTCTTGAATACAATGAGGTATTAAAATTATTATATCCTCTGGATTAAAATTATATTTATTACTGTATATATATTCATTATTTAACTTTATATATATCCTTCTAATTTCACTTTTTGACATACCAAATGATGATGCAATAAAAGATATAATGGGAAATAATACACTAACAATTTTAAAATTTATTTTCATTATATTTGAGTTAACATTTTTTCCTTTAATTACTCTATACGTAACTATTGTTGAGCATAGTATTATAAGTATTAGTGATATTACTACAGTATTTATTCCTAAGGAAAATATTTGAGTCAAACTAATTATAAAAAAGTTTGTAACTCCCATTAAAATCCCTAATAT
Source organism: Clostridioides sp. ZZV14-6150 (assembly GCF_020657875.1). NCBI lineage: Bacteria > Bacillati > Bacillota > Clostridia > Peptostreptococcales > Peptostreptococcaceae > Clostridioides > Clostridioides sp. ZZV14-6150. The sequence continues at coordinate 408,418 of NZ_JAGWDA010000001.1, forward strand.
TAAGACTAAAATACCAACACTTGTTAAATACTTTTTTATATCTGTCATACTTTTCACCTAACTCAATACTACACCAATTTCTATAGTATTTCCTTTTATATATTCTCCAACCAGCATTCTCTTCTTATTTGGCATCTGAATTTCTTCAATTAAAAGTACCTTATCTTTAGTACTTACTTTTATGCCATCTTTATTTACCTCAATTATTGTACCTGCATCTTTGGTACTTTCTTCCTCTAATACTTTAGTTTTCCAAATTTTCATTGTTACACCATTATAAGTAGTATAAGCACTTGGCCATGGATTTACACCTCTAACTAGATTGTGTATTTCCTTAGCATTTTTTGAAAAGTCTATATTACCTAGTGATTTATTCATTATTGGTGCATAAGAAAATTCCTCATGATTTTGTACTTCTCTTGGGGCAGTACCTTCTTCTATCAACTTTAATGTTTCTTTTAAAGTTTCTGCTCCTATATTCATCATTTTATCATGAAGTTCTCCTGCTGTTATATTTTCATCAAGATTTACTTCTGTCTTTAATATCATATCTCCAGTGTCTAAGCCTTCATCCATATACATAGTTGTAACACCAGTTTTTTCTTCGCCATTGATTATTACCCAATTTATAGGTGCCGCACCTCTATATTTTGGAAGTAAAGAAACATGTACATTTATACATCCAAACTTAGGAATTTCTAATATTTCTTTTGGAAGTATCTGCCCAAAAGCCACTACTACCATTACATCTGGATTTAAAGATTTCATTGTGTCTATAAAATCTTTGTCTCTAGCTTTAATTGGTTGATATACAGGTATATTATTTTCAATTGCAAGCTCTTTTACTGGACTCATGCCAAGTTTTTTACCTCTTCCTTTTGGTTTATCTGGCTGAGTTACAACTCCTAGTATTTCATACTTTTCATCTATTATTTTTTGTAAACAAGGAACTGCTATATCAGGAGTTCCCATAAATACTATATTCATCAAATCAACCCCTACTATTTTTCTATTTTATCAACAAATAGTATTCCATCTAGATGGTCTATTTCATGACAAAATGCTCTAGCTAAAAGTTCTTCCCCTTCTAACTCTATTGTTTCTCCATTTCTATTTAAAGCTCTAACTTTTACATAGTTTGGTCTTCTAACCTCTCCAGATTCTCCAACAACACTTAAACAACCTTCATCATCTATTTGTTCTCCAGATGTTTCTATTATTTCTGGATTTATAAGTTCTATAAGTTCTTCTCCAATATCAATTACTACCACTCTTTTTAAAATTCCAACTTGAGGTGCAGCCAGTCCAACACCATCTGCATCGTACATAGTTTCTGCCATATCGTCTAACAATTGTATTATTTTTGCATCAATTTTTTCAACTTTTTTTGATTTCTTTCTTAGTACTGGTTCTCCTATTTGAACTATTTGTCTTAAAGCCATTACACTTCCTCCTAAATTTATAATACACTATTTGGATTAATATCTATAGATACATTAATATTCTTATCAAATATCAAATCTCGTTTTGTTATACATATATATTTTATTATACCCTTTAAGAGATTAATTTCAATATTTTCATCTTTAAAGAGTATCTGCCATCTATAATTTTGATTTATTTTTGATATTGAGCATGGATTGGGTCCTAATATAAACTCTAAGTCATTTATACTCCTTTTTTCTAATAAATAAATCAAAGATGCATGCATATTTTTTATATTTTTTATAACTAATCTTTCATCTTCGCCACTAACAACTACACTTAACATGTTATTAAAAGGAGAATATCCAAATGCCCTTCTTATCTTTATCTCATCTTCATAAAAACCTTCATAATTGTACTCTATGGCATGTTTAATAGCATAATGCTCAGTATCATATGTTTGAAGTACTACTTTACCTTCTTTATCTGCTCTTCCTGCCCTTCCAGAAACTTGAGTTATCAACTGAAAGGTTGTTTCAAAACTTTTAAAATCAGGAAAATTTAGTATCATGTCTGCTGATAAAATGCCTACCAAAGTTACATTGTCAAAATCCAATCCTTTACTTAACATCTGCGTTCCTATCAATACATCTGCTTCTTTATCTTTGAACTTATTTAGTATTTCCTCTAATGAACCCTTTTTTGAGGTTGTATCTTTATCCATTCGCAAAGTTTTTATATTTGGAAAAATACATTTTAACTCTTCCTCGATTTTTTGAGTTCCTACTCCAAATGGCTTGACATAATGACTTCCACATTCTGGACATTCTTTTGGAATTTCTCTTTCATATCCACAATAATGGCATCTTCCAATATTACTTTTTTTATGATATGTCAAAGATATATCGCAATTTTCACATTGAAACACATAACCACACTTTCTACATGATACAAAATTTGCATAACCTCTTCTATTTAAAAATAGTATTACCTGACTATTTTCTTCAATCGCCCAACTTATTTCTCTTTGAAGTTTTAAGCTAAATATACTTCTATTACCTCTATCTAATTCATCTTTCATGTCTACAACTTCAATATTTGGAAGTGGTTTATTGTTTGCTCTATTTTTTATATTTATAAGTTTATATTCACCAGTTTTTGCTCTATAATACTCTTCAATTGAAGGTGTTGCTGAACCTAAAATAAGAGTTAGATTATTTTTTAATGCCATAAATCTAGCTACTTCTATAGCGTTAAACTTAGGATTTTTTTCAGACTTATATGATGACTCATGAAATTCATCAATTATTATCAATCCTAAAGAATTAAAAGGAGCAAATAGTGCTGACCTAGCACCAATTAAAACTCTTATCTTTCCAGCTTTAACAGCTTTATAAACATCGTGTTTTTCTCCTTCAGATAGTTTACTGTGAAACACTCCAACTAAATCCCCAAACCTACTCTTTAATCTATCTATAGTTTGGGGAGTTAATGCTATCTCAGGAACCAAAAATATACTATCTAAACCTTGGCTTAATGCAAATTCTATTATTTCCATATAAACTTCAGTCTTTCCACTTCCAGTTATACCATGAATTAAATATGGCTTTTTATCATCTATAAACATACTTGAATTTATCTCATCAACCGCTTGTTGTTGCTCATTGTTTAATTTTATACTTTTTGATATAGATTTGTAAATACTTTTTGGCTCTCTATAATAATCTTTAAATTCTAAAGTTACTAACTCTTTCTTACTTAAAGAATTTATACTCTGCTTTGAAGCATTTAATAAATCCAATAAATCATTTATCTCTACATTTTCATTGTTTTTAAGAAAATTTAATATCTCTTTTTGCTTGCTTCCTATGCTTATTTTATTTTGTTCTATATAATCATCAATTTTATCATTTTCTAAACCCAAAGATACATAGCATACTTTCTTCTCATTTTTATGATTTTTGTATTCCCAGCATAATTTTATAATTCCATTTTTATTCATTGTATATAGAGAATTATTTAGATTCGGTATATATTTTAACTTATCAACCTTAATTTTTCCTTTACTCTCAACTACTTTTTCTACTATCTCTTTATTTTTATCACTCAGCTTCGATATCTTTTCATCTAATTCAATCTCACTTAATCCATTTAGCTTTTCACCTAGTAAAACTACTTTGTAATTATTTAGTTTATATCCTTTTGGATATATCAAATTTATACACTCTATATAAGTACACAAATATCTATTTTTCATCCAGTAAACCAACTCTAAATCTTCTTCTCTAAATATTGGATTTTCATCTAATATATCTATGATTTCTTTAGTCTTTATTTTTTCATCTAAATTATCTGTAAGTTGAAATACAAAGGCTTCTGTTGGTTTATTACCTCTTCCAAATGGCACTAATATTCTATGCCCAACACTTATAACTTCCTCTAAAAATACAGGAATTTGATATGTAAATAAATTGTCTGTGTATATAGTATTACTTCTAACTATTACCTTTGCATATTTTTTCATTGTAAAACCCCTACTTAAAATTAATCTACTGCTCATATTTTAACACATTTTATAATATATCAAAAAATCTCAGCATACCTAAAAAGTTTCAAGTTATTACTAATATTAGATATATCTTAATAATTAACTATTAATCATATTTTATACTTTATGGCAAAATAAATGCTGAAAACCACAATTTAACTGACATTTGCGAGTTTTTACTCGCTAAAAGTAAATTGTAGCTTTCAGCCACTTTAGCTGTGATAAAATACACAAATATCATATTTAAAAAAGTTCTTATTTCTCAAGTAACACTTTAATCTTATTTAAGATAACATTAGCTACTTCTTCCTTTTTCATTTTAGGGTACTCAGTAATATTTCCTTCTGTATCTATTATTTTTACAATATTAGTATCAGTTCTAAAACCAGCTCCCTCTTTAGTTAAATCATTTGCCACAATAAAATCTAAATTTTTCTTTTCAATTTTTCCTTTGGCATGTTCTATTAGGTCGTTAGTTTCAGCAGCAAATCCAACTAATATCCTATCTTCCTTTATTTTTCCTATTTCATAAGCAATGTCATAATTCCTACTTAATTCTATTGATAAATCATCATTATTCTTTTTAATCTTTTTGTCAGAATAAGTTTTTGGCTTATAATCTGCAACTGCTGCACTTTGAATTACTATTTTATTTTCGTTTAAATTTGATACTACTGCCTCATACAAATCTTGTGCTGATTCTATTTGTACAAATTTTTTAAGGTTTTGTGGAATAGAGAGATTTGTAGGACCTGATATTAATGTTACATCAGCACCTCTAGATATAGCCTCTTTAGCTATAGAATATCCCATTTTACCAGAAGACCTATTAGTTAAATACCTTACTGGGTCTATACTTTCTACAGTTGGTCCAGCTGTAACTATTATACTTTGACCTTTTAAATCTTGCTCTTTCGTAAGATTAGCTAAAACTGCCTCTACTATTACATCTGATTTAGCTAGTTTTCCTGCTCCAATATCTCCACATGCAAGTCTTCCACTTTCTGGTTCTATAAATTTATATCCAAATTCCTCTAAAGTTTTTATATTTTTTTGGACAATTGTATTTTCATACATATTAGTATTCATAGCTGGTGCTATTAAAACTTGTGCTTTTGTTGCCATAACAGTAGTTGTTAGCATATCATCAGCTATACCATTTGCAATTTTTCCTATAAAATTTGCACTTGCTGGTACTATTAAAAACAAATCTGCTTTTTTCGCTAATGATATATGTTCAACTTCCCAAGATTTTGGTTCTTCAAACATATCCTCTACTACATAATTTTGACTTAGTGATTGAAGTGTAAGTGGTCTAACAAATTCTGTTGCTGATTTTGTCATTATAACATGGATATTTGCATTTAACTTTTTTAATTTACTTACAACATCACAAGCCTTGTATGCAGCTATTCCGCCGCTTATGCCAATTACAACAGTCTTATTTTTTAGCATTACCTTACTCCTCTTCTGAAATTTGTTGGTGTTGCTCAGCGTAGTGTCTAGCTTCTTCTATCTCTATTTCTTCTTCTGTTAATAATCTATATGTTATCTTTCCACTTGCAACTTCTTTAGTAGCTACACATACAGGCTTTTCTTTATCTTTGTTTGGAACATATGGCTCTTCTCCATCAATTAATTTTCTTGCTCTCTTTGAAACAGTCCCTACTAAATAATATCTGTTGTCTATTTTTTCTAGTACCTCATTGATAGATGGTTTTAACATAATTATAATTCCTCCTTGAATTTCTCTATTATAATATTTTTATATCTGCTAACTTTATTCTTTTCAGATGATATTATACCTTCTATTTCTTTAGCAGATATTTTTACATCTTCATTAAATATAAAATAATCATAATCCTTAATCATTTTTATTTCTTCATATGCACAACTAAATCTCTTTTCTATTTCTTCTTCTGTCTCTGTACCTCTTCCAACAATCCTATTTTTTAATTCTTTAAGTGATGGAGGTAGGACAAATATAAATACGCCTTCTGGACAAACCTCTTTTATTTGTTTTGCTCCTTGCATTTCAATTTCTAGTAGCACATCCTGTCCTTTTTCTAAACATTCCATTATTGCTGCTTTTGGAGTTCCATAAAAATTATCATAAATTTGAGCATACTCCAAAAACTCACCTTTTCCTATCATATCTTCAAACTTTTCTTTACTTATGAAGAAATAATTTACTCCATCAACTTCTCCTGCTCTTGGTTTTCTTGTAGTAGCTGATACAGAAAGTTTTATTGTATCATTCTCTCTAAGTAGTTCTTTGCAAATAGTACCTTTTCCTGCACCTGATGGACCTGATACAACTAGCAATAATCCTTTTTTTGTAAACATTTAAATATTCCCCTTCTAATATTGTATTCTTACTCTATATTTTGTATTTGTTCTCTTATTTTTTCTAACTCACTTTTCACTTCTACTACTAAATTAGTTATATTTATATCAGATGATTTTGAACCTATTGTATTAGTTTCTCTGTTCATCTCTTGTATTAAGAAATCAATTTTTCTACCTATAGAATCGTCTTTAAATATAGTTTTTTTAAGCTGACCAATATGACTTTTAAATCTAACTATCTCTTCTGTTATACTACTTTTATCTGCATATATTGCAACTTCTTGTGCTAACCTATTTTCATCTATTATACTTGGGTCTTCTAGCATTTCACTTATTCTTGAATTTAGTTTTTCTCTATAGTCTTCTACAACACTATTTGAATGTTTTTCAATTTCTTCTATATGATTTTTTAATAAGTCACATCTCATTGTAATATCTTCAGCTAGTTTTTTACCTTCTTCACTTCTCATTTCTCTTAGTTTTATCATTGCATCTTCTACAGCTTGATTCAACATCGACCATAATAAATCTTCATCTTCATCTTTTTCTTCTATTTTTATAATATCAGGAAATCTTGCAACATTCATAACACTAATATCATCTATAATATCAAATTTGTTTTTTATTTCTTTTAATATATCTATATATTGAGATGCTAATCCTTCATCGAAATTTAAGTTTACATCTTCTTTGCCTAGTAAGTCAAATTTTATGTATAAATCAACTCTTCCTCTTTTTACATAGTTTTTTACTAAATTTCTAACTTTATCCTCTAAAAATGAAATTTTTCTTGGAAGACGTATATTTATATCTGAATATTTATGATTTATTGTTTTACATTCTACTAAAAAATAATAGTTGTCGTCTTTGTATTCTCCTCTTCCAAAACCAGTCATACTTATAGCCATTACCTAAACCTCCAAAACACCTTCACATATTTTTACTGCTGGACCTGTCATATAAGAAAAATCTCCTATATCTATACGTACTGTTCCTCCTTGAGAAGTCACATTTACACTATTTTCTACCATATTAAGTAGATTACATACTATTGCTGATGCAGTCATACCTGTTCCACACCCTAAAGTATATCCACAACCTCTTTCCCAAGTATAGACATGTATATTATACTTATCTTCTACTTTTACAAAATTTACATTCGTTTTTTTAGGAAATATTTTATTATTTTCAATCTCTTTTCCATATTTACAAACTTCATCTACATTTAATTCATCCACTATAACCACAGTGTGAGGAACCCCCATCAACATAGATGTAATCTTAAACTCTTTATCTAAAACTTTTATATTTTCTTGTACAAAATGTTCTTTATCAGTTAACACAGGAACATCTTTAGCTAAAAAACTTCCTTTTCCCATATTAACTTTTATAGTATTTATTTCTCCATTTATAGTGTTTATTTTTATATTTTTTATACCATCTAGTGTATCTACTGTAAAGTTTTCTTTTTTAACTATGCCATTATCATAAACAAACTTACAAAAACATCTAAGTCCATTTCCACACATAGCTGCTCTTGAACCATCAGAATTATAATACACCATTTCTACATCTGCAATTTCTGAATTTTTCACAACTAGTAACCCATCCGCTCCTACAGAAAATCTTCTATGGCATACTTTTTTTGCTAAAACAGTATAATTTGATGAATCTATTTGGTCAAATCTTCCATCTATTGCAATAAAATCATTGCCTATTCCATGTAGTTTCCAAAATTTCATAAGTATCGCTCCTTTGTAAATTAACACTTAAACTATTATAACATAAAAAAATTCCCATAAACTTATAATTTATGGGAAAAGTTTTGTAATGACAACTATAATTTGAGGATGTGAGGGAGAGTTGCCATTACAATTAGGGTAATTATATTATGTTTTTAAGCTAGTTCTTTCTATGTTTATATAATAATATTTCTATATGAATTTTATGTATAGTTTATTTAAACTGTATATGAATTTTTAAAATAAAATATTTAACATATGCTATTTAGTTTTTTTGAACATACCTAATTAGCATACACCTATTAATTCTTTAAGTGTTTTTAAAACATAATCTAAATCTTCTCTAGTAATATCTACATGAGTTACAAATCTATACTCCCCATTTTCCATTTTATTGATTTTTATATTTCTTTCAAAAAACTCTTTTATTAAAACATCTTCTTTTATTACATCTTCACTCATTTTAAAGAATACCATACTCAGGTCTGGATTAGTGTTATTTACTTCAATGCCTTCAATTTTATCCAACTCACAAGCTAAATATTTTGCATTATCATGGTCTTCATTTAATCTCAGTGTCATTTTTTCAATAGCAATTATACCAGCTGCTGCAACTATACCAACTTGTCTCATTCCCCCACCCATAACTTTTTGCTTTCTTCTAGCTTTTGCTATAAATTCTTTACTTCCAGCAAGAATAGAACCCATTGGTGCAGCTAAACCTTTTGATACACAGAACATAACACTGTCACAACATTGTGCAATTTCTTTAGCTTCTACACCTAAAGTTAATGCTGCATTAAATAATCTCGCTCCATCTAAATGCACTGGTAAATTGTGTTTTTCAGCTATTTTTTTAATTTCTTTTAAATTGTCAAGACTTACAACAGTTCCACCTGAGTATGCATTTTCTACACATATAAGACCTGTTTGTGGTTCATGTATATCATCTCTCCTAATTGCCTTCTCAACAAGCTCAGGATTAAGAGCTCCACTTTCATCTTCATCTATAGTTCTAAGTTGAACTCCAGCTATTACAGCAGGTGCTCCAACTTCATGAGTCACAATATGATATCCTTTACCAATAATGATTTCTTGACCTCTTAGGCAGTGAGTAAACAAAGCTAACTGATTTCCAAAAGTTCCACTTGGAAGGAAAATAGCATCTTCTTTTCCAACTTTAGCTGCTGCTAATTCTTCAAGTTTATTTACAGTAGGGTCATCTCTAAAGATTGAATCTCCAACAGGAGCCTTTGCCATGGCTTCTCTCATTTCATCAGTAGGCATAGTAACAGTATCACTTCTTAAATCAATAAATTTCATTTTTTCAACCTTCTTTCATATTTATATATTATACAGCTTTAATATTTATTTAGTTTTGTAAAGTTTATATACTCTTATAAGTTATTCTTTACACACTAATTATACTACATTTGTTTTATATTTAAGCAAATTTAAATTATTAATTTGAAAATATAATGCTGATTCTATTGTGAGTATATCCTGTAAGTATAAATAATTATAAAATTTATACATTAATCCATGTTGTTTAAATTCCCCCTAGTCATAGAGCATATATTATGTGTATAATTAATTTACTGACTTATTTTGGTCAAAGAAAGGGGTGCTATATATGGCATTAGATGGATTAGTTATACATTCAATAGTAGATGAATTATCATCAAAACTTACAGGTGGAAAAATAGATAAGATTCATCAACCTGAAGATGATGAGGTAATTTTTAATATAAGAAACAACAAAGAAAATTTTAGATTGGTTTTAAGTGCAAGTGCTTCAAATCCTAGGGTTTATTTAACAAGCAATTATAAAAAAGAAAATCCCCTAAAGGCTCCTATGTTTTGTATGTTGCTTAGAAAATATATACAAGGTGGAAATATTATAGAAATTTCTCAAATTGGTTTTGAAAGAATAATAAAAATCAGTGTTGAGTCTTTAGATGAATTAAAAGAAAAGACAATCAAAAATATTATAATTGAAATTATGGGAAGACATAGTAATATAATAGTAACTCATAATGAAGATGATAAAATTATAGATTCTATAAAAAGAGTGCCTTTTAGTATAAGTAGAGTTCGTCAGGTTTTACCTGGTCATAGTTACTCATTGCCACCAAAGCAAGATAAACTTAACCCTCTTGATAATATATCTAAAGATTCATTTATTGGCAATCTAAATGAATTTGATGGCCCTATTTTTAAGTCCATATATTCTAAATTTTTAGGTATAAGCCCTACTATCGCCAAAGAAATTTGTTATAGGGCAGATGTAAATCAAAATGATATTATCAAAGATATATCTAGTCAGCAGTTTGATTCTTTATACAAGGAATTTTGTAGTTTATTTAATGATATAAACTCTAATAAATTTTCACCTTGTATTGTTATAGATAAAAAATTAGATAAAGTGGTTGATTTCAGTTGTGTCAATCTTACATTGTTTAATGATTTATCATATATCAATAAGGAAAGTATGTCTACTATACTAGAAGATTTCTACAGAAATAAAGATATTAAAGATAGAATCAATCAACGTTCATCTGACTTAAAGAAAAGCATATCTGTTAAACTGGATAGACTTTATAACAAACTTAGAAAGCAAGAAGAAGAATTGTTAGAGTCTGAAAATGCAGCTATTTATAAAGTAAAGGGTGAACTAATTACGTCTTATATATATATGGTAGAGAAAGGGATGGAAAGTGTTGAGGTTGCCAATTTCTATGATGAAGAGTGTAAAAATGTAACAATAGAATTAAATAAAAACTTGACTCCATCTGAAAACGCTCAAAAATATTTTAAAAAGTATACTAAAATGAAACATGCCAAAGTTGAAATATCTCACCAAATTTCATTGAACAAAGAAGAAATAGATTACTTAGAAAACATAATTTTGAGTATTGAAAACTGTGAAAATTTGGCTGAATTACAAGATATAAAAGAAGAACTTGGTAAAGTTGGATATATCAAAGCACAAAAGAAAAGTAGTAAAAAAGACACTATGCCTTCTACAAAACCTCATGAATTTATTTCTTCTGATGGATTTAAAATCTTAGTTGGAAAAAACAACAAACAAAATGATTATCTTACACTAAGACTTGCTGATAATGATGATTTATGGATGCATACAAAAAATATTCCAGGTTCTCATGTAATAATAAAATCTGCTGGTAAAGAAGTCCCTGATAACACTATATTTGAGGGAGCTATGTTAGCTGCATTTTTTAGCAAGTCAAAGCTTTCTTCTCAAGTACCTGTAGATTATACAAAGAAAAAAAATGTAAAAAAACCTAGTGGCTCTAAACCTGGTATGGTTATCTATGAAACTAATAGTACTATTTATGTTACTCCTGAAGAAGAAATGGTAGCTAAACTTAAGATTAAATCTGAATAAAGTATATCTCATAAATATAAAAATTACTGACTGATAAATAATAATATATTTATCATATTAACTAAAAGTAGTGGCATTCTTATTATATAAGAATGCCACTTTTAATTTTATTTATTTTTAGCTCTTTAATAACTAATGTATATATTTAAATCAATTAATTTCTGTTTTTATAAAAATCCAACAATTAGTTTAATTTTGAGAACTATTTTTTATACTTCTAATTTGTTTTAATAACTCATTATATTCTAATTCATAACACTCTTTTTTTAAGTTATCTTTTTCTATTGACAGCATAGATATAATGTTTGTAAGTCTGTTTTCTAATACTAAAAGTTTTTCTTGTTTAACTTTACTTTCTCTACTAGGAGTTTTTTTATTTCTACTAATGATATAATCATTATAATTACAATCAAACTCCTTTATATGCCTATCTTTTATTTCTAAAAAATAGTCACAAATATGAGATATAAATACTCTATCATGAGACACTATAAGCACAGTTTTATCAGTATTTATCAATGCTTTTTCCAATGCTTCCATAGATTTTATATCCAAGTAATTAGTTGGCTCATCAAGAACTAAAAAATTATTATCTTCTAGTATTATTTTACATAGAGCTATCTTTACCGTTTCTCCTCCACTAAGAACCTTAACTTTTTTATAAACAGTATCACCTTTAAATCCAAATAAACTTAAGTTTATTCTTATAAAAGACTCATCAAATGAACTATTTGATTTGATATTGTACAAAATACTCTTTTCCTTATCTAATGAATCTTGGTTTTGGTCAAAATAACCTATCTTTACCTTGTTATTTATCTTTATACAATCGTTTTTATTACTAAGTATTTCTCTTATCAGAGTACTTTTTCCACATCCATTATCACCTAATAAAGCTATTTTCTTCCCTCTTTTTACCTTGAAAGAAATATTATCCAATAAAAGCTTATTTCCTACCTTTAAAGTTAAATCCTTTAATTCCACTAAGTTTTTGCTGATTATTTCCATACCATCCTGTATTTTAATATTCATATCTGCAGAGACCTTAGGTTTATCTTTCACTTCCAATTTTTCAATTCTACCTTCTAATGCTTTTACACTTGAGTCTACTTTTTTCTTATTTTTTTGACCACCCATTTTATGCAATCTAGCTTCTGAATTCCCCATTCGTTTTGGAGTCTTCCTTATACCATCACTTAAAGATTTTTTACCTAAAAGAGCCTTCTCCAATCTTTTTTTCTCATTTATATATTCATGATATTCAAAGTCAGCTCTTTTTATCTCTTCATCCTTTTGTTCTAAATAATCAGTGTAATTACCTTTATAAGCTTTTAATTTGCCACTTTCCAGCTCCAATATAGTTGTACATAATTCATCTAAAAAACGTCTGTCATGAGATATTAATAATAATGCTCCTTTATGTCTTTTAAACATATTTTCCAAAATATCTATACTCTTTTTATCTAAATTTGAAGTGGGTTCATCTGCTATTATTATATTTTTCTTATTATTCAGTGCATCTGCTATCTTTAGCTTAACTTTTTCTCCTCCAGATAAATAATCTTCAAATTTATCTGGTGCATTTAATAGACTCTTTTCTTTACTATCATTACATTTTTCAATATTATTTTCACTCTGACTTATATATGAATAGCTATCTGTAAGATAAACACAACCATTATCAATTTCTATTTCACCTAATATTGCTCTTAATAAAGTTGTTTTTCCTTGACCATTTGAACCAACTAAACCTATTCTCTCATTCTCTAATATTTCAAGTTTATCTATATCCAAAATTAATTTATCAGCATAATATTTTTTTAAATTTTCTACTTTTACTAACATCATAAAAAAATCCCTCCCTGGTATACTTAAATATAAGGAGAGATTTACATAAATAGGCACAATAACTAAACGTATAGACTATAATCTACTCTCCTTAATTTAAGCATCATAAATAAAGCCACCAATATAGGCTTTTCAAAATTTACAATACTTTAAATTATAAAAAATAGATTATATTCTCATCTTCCCAGTTACCTTACCCTTTCTTTTATTTATTTTTAATCATTATATCAACATTAGTTACTAATGTCTATATAAAATTGATTATTTAAAATAATATATACTTAATTAATTATTATTTTTCAACTTTAAAATCTTGATTATTCAATATTCTATTTAGTACAATACCGACAATTGCAGCCAAACTAAGACCAGTTATCTTTACAGTACTTGTTATAGGAATTCCTATAGAAATCCCTTTATTAGATAAGTAGGTTGTTCCAAGACCTATCAATAATATAACTGCTATTATCAATATATTTACTTTACTTTCTACACAAGAACTATCTCTTATAGTTTTTAATCCAACATAAGTTATCATTGAAAATAACATTATACTTATTCCACCCATAACTGAACCTGGTATACTTTGAAGAAATCCTCCAAACTTCCCTACACATGCAAGCAATATAGCAAATACTGCTGTACGTCTAAGTATTGAAGGGTCATAGTTTTTAGTTATCGCAAGTACTGCTGTATTTTCTCCATAAGTTGTGTTAGCTGGTCCACCTAAGCAACCTGCTACTATAGTTGCAAATCCATCACCAAGTAACGTTCTGTTTAATCCTGGATTCTCTATAAAGTTTTTTCCTACAACGGCACCGTTAGTAGTCATATCTCCTATATGCTCCATAAATACAGCTAAAACAACTGGAGATATAATCACAATTGCACCTAAACTAAACTTAGGAATTGTAAAGTTAGGTATCGCAAGTAAACTTGCTTCTGTAATTGTAGTTATATCTACTAATCCCAGTACCAAACATATTATATATCCAGAAAAAACGGCTATTAATATACCTAATTGTTTTATAAATCCTCTACCAAACTTATTAGTCAAAATTGCTATTGCTAAGGTCATGAATGCTATTATAAAATTAGCTGAAGCCATATTAAAAGCTGTTGGCAATAAGTTTAAACCTATAACTGCTATCATAGCTCCTGTAACTTGTGCTGGAAAATATAACTTAATTTTATCCACCCCAACTACTTTCACTATAATTGACATTATAATATAAATTAATCCTGCTACTATTATACCACCCTGAGCATATGCTAAATCTCCTCCATAAGCTTCTTTAGCTGCTAGTATAACAGGGATAAAAGCAAAACTTGAACCTAAAAATGCAGGTACTTTTCCTTCTGTGCAAAAATGAAATATCAATGTACCAACACCAGCGCAAAAAATTGCAACTGATGGGTTAAAGCCTGTTAAAATGGGAACTAATACTGTCGCTCCAAACATGGCCAATAAATGTTGTAAAGACATTATCGTTTTTTTCATAAAAACCTCCAAAAATTATTATATATGAATAAATCCTTTGTTCAATTAATATATTTTAATTAATTATAATTCCCTAGATTCTATTTTTTAATCTCTATATACTTATTATGCAAATCATCATTTTTTTACATTTTACGACATTGAAAGCCCAAATAAAGGAGAATAGAAACTACATTAATCTACACATTAATAAACTTGTATTATTTATTTTGTGCAATATATGTAAGCTTTATCCTCCTCCATGACTATACAATGCTGAGCTTTTATATAATATTAAAAAATCACTATTCTTTGATTGTAACTGAATCTTCTCCATCAATTTCTAATAAACTAACAGATATAATTTCATGTCTTGAAGTAGGGACATTTTTTCCTACATAATCTGCTCTTATAGGCAACTCTCTATGTCCTCTGTCCACTAATACTGCTAATTGTATTGATTTAGGTCTTCCTATATCAATAATAGCGTCAAGTGCTGCTCTTACAGTTCTTCCTGTATATAACACATCATCAACTAAAACTACTGTTTTATCATCTACATTAAAGTCTAGATATGTTCCCTTGACTACTGGTTCAACATTAACTTTTTCTAAGTCATCTCTATAAAGTGTTATATCAATATCTCCAGTGTCTACTTTTGTTCCTTCTATTTGTTCTATTCTTTTAGAGATTCTATTTGCAATTGGTACACCTCTAGTCTTTATTCCAACTAATACTAGGTTTTCTACACCTTTATTTCTTTCAATTATCTCATGACTTATCCTAGTAATTGCTCTTGCTATAGCCTTTTCATCCATTAATTGAGCTTTTTCTACCATATCATAACTATTGTCAAAAAAATATACTCTCTTTTATTTTGACAAATCTACTCCTCTCTCTTAAATTTTTACAACACCACTTTATTAAAATTTTCAATTTAAACAACAAAAAACTTCTCATCACAAGACAAGAAGCTTTTATATAAAAAATATATAGTCTAATTCAGCAATTGTCTTACGATATCTCTGTATCGTTTAAAGATAATTTTTATACTCCATTAACTCAAATTATATATTTATATTTCAAATTTTTCAAGCTTTTTTAATCAAAATACTTTAATATAAAATATTTTAGCTAAACTTCACTAATTTTATGACTTGTATAAATCTAATTAGATGATTTATAATATCATATAAATTTTTATTTAATTTTTCTAAGAACTTCCTTAAAGTATTCTGGTAATTCTGAATCAAATTCAATATATTCCTTAGTGGTAGGATGTATAAATCCCAATTTCTTAGCATGTAAAGTTTGTCCCTTTAGTTTAAACTTATTTTCTTTAGGTCCATATACACTATCACCTAAAAGTGGATGATTTATAGATAAAGCATGCACTCTTATTTGATGAGTTCTACCAGTTTCAAGTCTAGCTCTCATATGAGTAAATTTATCAAACCTATCTACCACTTCAAAATGAGTTACTGCATTTCTTCCATCTTTTACTACAGCCATTTTTAATCTATCCTTAGGATTTCTTCCTATAGGTTTGTCTACAGTTATTTTATCTTCTTTAACTACACCATAACATATAAATTCATACTCCCTAGTTATAGAATGCTCTTTTAATTGTTCTGCTAAAAAATTATGTGCATAATTATTTTTAGCTACCATAAGAAGACCAGAAGTATCTTTGTCTATTCTATGAACTATGCCAGGTCTAATAACACCATTTATTGATGATAACTTATCTTTACAATGATACAAAATTCCATTTACCAATGTATTTTCATAATTTCCAGGAGCAGGGTGAACAACCATATCCTGAGATTTATTAATTATTAAAATATCATCATCTTCATATACAATATTTATTGGTATATCTTGAGCTACAACCTCTAAAACTTTAGGTTCTGGTATTTCTATAATAATCTTATCTTCTTCTTTAACTAAATATTTTGCTTTTTCTACTTTATTATTAACTTTTACTTTACCATCTTTTATAATTTTTTGTATGTAGCTTCTTGACATATCTCCTAATTGTTCTGCTAGATAAACATCAAGTCTAACCTCTTCTTCCTCTTCAAGCACTAAAAACTCTCTTACATTCTCCATCAAATCACCTACTTTTACTTTCAAAAAATAAAACATATATACATAAAAATACAGTTCCTACAACTACAAATACATCTGCTACATTAAATACATACTCCCATATAATCCTAAAGTCAAAATAATCTACTACAAACCCTAATCTAACTCTATCAATTAGATTTCCTAATGCACCAGATATTATTAATATGATTCCCAACTTCCCAGATGTATGTACTTTTCTTGTATTGAGATAGTATAACCCAAACACTGTTGCAAGTAATGCAACTATTATAAATATCCATTGATTATTTTGTAATAGTCCAAATGCTGCACCTCTATTTTCAACGTAAGTTAGATGAAATACATTCTTTATTATTGGTATTGTAGATACATTAACCAAATTGTTTAACACCCATAGTTTAGACAATTGGTCTAATCCTATAAGCAGAATTATTATTAACACATATAACAATGATTTTTCCCCCTATAAATTATTTAAAAATCAATTTTGATTTAAATTCACTATTACCATTATACAAAAAAAATACTATAAAGAGCAACTCTGTTAAAATTGAATTTTTTAGTGAAACTAATCAAAAATAATATTAACCTTTCTGTATTATAAACCGTTACACATTTAAAATTGTATTATTATATATAAAAGATTTAAAAGTACTCTATTATTCAATACTTTTGTGTATTTTATAGCTTAAAGATTAATGATGCTTGTATTTTAAATTTACAAGCATCATTAATCTTTAAACAAATATCCTTTATTTTTGCACTTGTTCATTTTTATCTAAATGTTGTATAAGTTCAGATACTGTTACAAATTTATACCCTTTTTCTTTTAACTTGGGAATTACTACTTCCAAAGCCTGTATAGTCTGAGATTTATTATTTCTCTTATTATTGTAATCATGTAAAAGTATTATATTTCCGTTTTGTACTTTTGTAAGAATAGTATTAATAATACTATCAACACCAGGATTTGACCAGTCTCTAGGGTCTAAGTTTGACCAAAGAATTATATTCATACGTTTAGAAACTATAATATCACAAACACTTTTGCTCATGGCTCTATATGGAGGTCTAAATATTTTTGGCTCTACTCCAATTACACTCTTTACAGCATTTTGTGTATCTGTTATTTCTTTTTCTACTTTATTATAGCTATTTTTTTCAACATTTATATGTGTAAATGTATGATTTCCTATCTCATGACCTTCTTCATACTGTCTTTTTAGCAATTCTTTGTTATATTCAACTTTTTCTCCAACTACAAAAAAAGTTGCCTTTACATCATTTTTCTTTAATATATCAAGTACTTGTGGTGTAAAGACCTCATCTGGTCCATCATCAAAAGTCAATGCTAGAATTTTTTCGTCATCATTTCCTTTCTTGATTATTACATCTTCATAATCGTCCTTTATATTGTCATTTAAACTATAGGCTTCTTTTGAGATATTTTGATTATGTGTATTTTGATTATATGTATATACACCTACTATTGATAATACGAATATACATATACCCCACATTGCTTTTTTCATGTCATTACCTCTTTTCTTAATTCATTCTAACAATATATGATGTCAATTTTTTAATCTCTTAATGTTCCATTTTTGTTTAAATCAGTTAAATTTGTTAAGTCTGTTGAATAAAAATTAGAATCCTCCACATCAGGATTTTCACTTGCATCTCCTAATAAATCCTCTTCTTTTTTTGCACACTCATTGCATAAATTTGTATCAGGTAGTATATCCAATCTTTCTAAATCTATTTGATTATGACATAAATCACAAAGTCCATATGTTCCATTTTCTATTTTAGATAATGCCAAATCTATTTGATATAATCTGCCTTCTTCATGATTTATTAAACTATTTTGCATATTTTGCATATATAAATCTGTTCCCATATCTCCTATATGATTATCATAACTAGATAACTCTCCTGATGAATACTTTTCACTGGTATGTTTAGTTGTATCTCCAAATAAAGTATTGTCTTTCATATCTCCCACTAAATTAGTCAAATTTTCTCTTTCTTTCAATAATTTATCTTTGTATTTGTTAGTATCCATTTTCAACACCTCTAATTTTAATATTTATATTGTAAAAATAGTATGTGGAAAACTAAATTAAAAATACAATAAAAAGTAAGATTTGATTTTTTCAAAAAAAATTTGTAGGCAAATTTTAAATTCACCTACAAATTTTTAAAACATAATTTAAATTTTATATTTTTTATTTTTTGTAATGATTGTATTAACTTGCTAATTTATGAGTATTTTGTTCTTTTATATCTTTAGCTTTTTTAAAGAATAAAATACCAAGAATTATTGCAACAGCAATACCTATTCCATTAGATATATTTACTGGTAGTCTAAAACCTTCTTTTGCTTGCATTATATAACTAAATGTCACTACAGTCATAAAAAGTGCTGGCAATGTAGTTATGTAGTGATTTTTATTTGCTTTAACCAAATATGCAGAACCAGTCCACAACATTATCATAGCAAGTGTTTGATTTGCCCAAGAGAAGTATCTCCAGATTATATTAAAATCTATAAACGTAAGAGCAACACCTACTGCAAACAATGGTAAAGCTATTAAAAATCTATTTTTAACTGCATCTTGATTGTAGTTCATTGCATCAGCTATTGTTAATCTGGCACTCCTAAATGCTGTATCACCTGAAGTTATAGGACATGCTACAACACCAAGTATAGCCAAAGCTCCTCCAATAGGTCCCATTAATCCAACAGACACTGTATTTACAACAGTAGCTGCTCCACCATCATTAAATATTACATTAAGTTGAGGTATACCATGGAAATATGACATAGCTGCTGCTGCCCAAACTAAAGCTATTATTCCTTCTGCAACCATTGAACCATAAAATACTGGTCTTGCTTCACTCTCTCTTTCAACACATCTTGCCATAAGTGGTGATTGTGTTGCATGAAAACCTGATATTGCCCCACATGCTATTGTTATAAATAAATATGGGAATAGAGGTGTTCCATTTGGATTCATATTTTGTAAATTTATATTTGGTATGTTATAACCCTTTATTATTAATCCTCCTGCTACACCTACTGCCATAATTAATAAAGCAGCTCCAAATAAAGGATATATTTTTCCAATTAACTTATCTATTGGTAAAACAGTAGCCATTATATAATAAAGAATTATTACTCCAACCCATATTTGTGTATTTACTCCTGTTAATGTTTTTAGTAATCCTGCTGGACCTGTTACAAAAACAACTCCAACCAATACCAAAAGAATAACACTAAATATTCTCATTGCTATTTTTGCACTATTACCTAAGTAAAGACCTACTAATTCTGACGCAGATGTACCTTTATTCTTCATTGATAAATATCCAGAAGCAAAGTCATGTACACCACCTGCAAAAATTGTCCCAAATACTATCCATAAAAATGCTGATGGCCCAAATAATGCACCTTGTATAGCACCAAATATAGGACCTAAACCTGCGATATTTAAGAATTGAATTAAGAAAATTCTTTTCCATTTCATTGGAACATAATCTACACCATCTCTACAAGCTATAGCTGGAGTTTGATTTTTATCATTAATTCCAAAAACCTTTTCTACAAATGTACCATAAATAAAATAACCTACTATAAGTACCACTATTGAACCTAAAAAACTTACCATAAATTCATCCCCTTAGTTTTTTATATAATTGCTTTATAAATTTTTATAAGTTTAAGAAAACTATTTCCAGTTCAAATAGTAATACTTTTTTGTACTAATATAAATGTTAATCACATTAAGTGCATATTTAAGTACATGAAATGACTTTATATATGCATTAATAGCCTGAATTCTTTTATTTTACTTCTACTTACAGTTACTTCATAATTGCTATCTTTTAACTTCAATATGTATGTATTATTAAACCATGGGATAATTTCTTTTACTTTAGTTAAATTTACTATGTAAGACCTATGTGTTCTAAAAAAAGTTTTATCATTTATTATATTTTCTACTTCTGATATGCCCTCTTTCAGTATAAAAGTTTCCTTTTCAGTATATATAAATGTCTGTCTTTCATTAGCCTCACAGTAGTATATATCATCAATATCTATTACAACCAATTTATCACCTTTCCAAAGGCTAATTTTATGTGTTATTTCCTCTATATTTTGATTTATTGTACCTTTTTTATCACTAGATACATAATTATTATCACTAGATATTTCACTACTATTTGTTTCACTTTTCTCTAACTTATCCAACATTGATGTAATTCTATCCTCAGAATAAGGCTTAAGTACATAGTCAAATACACCTAATGAAAAAGCATCTACTGCATAATTTTCATATGCCGTTATAAAAACTATTTTGGGTCTTGCTTTAAATTGATTTAATGTTTTTGCAAGTAACATTCCATCAAGATGAGGTATATTTATGTCCAAAAAAATTACATCTATTTTATTTTCTTGAATAAAATCTAGTACCTCTATACCATTAGTAAATTCACTTACTACCTCAATCTTGCTTTTATTTTCAATAAAATATCTTAATTCCTTTCTTGCTGGAAACTCATCCTCAACTATTATCGCTTTCATCTTCCTACTCCTTTACATAAAACATAATTAAAGTTCCTTTATCAGTTCTTCTCATATTAAGACCACTTCCATACATTAGCTTAAGTCTTAAATGAACATTATAAAGGCCAATCTTATTTTCTGGCATATTATCTTGATATACATTATTTATAACTTCTTCACTTATACCTATACCATCATCCTCAATCGATATTCTCACAGTATTTTCTAATGAATGTTGTAACTTTTTTATAGATATTTTTACTACACCAGCTCTTCCACTTTCCAAAATCCCATGTATTATTGCATTCTCTACTATTGGCTGTATAATTAAGCTTGGAATTTTTATATTTACATCATCTATATCATAAATTATAGTCAATAAATCTCCAAATCTAGCCTTTTCTATTTCTACAAAAGATTTAACTTGCTCAATCTCTTTATTTATGTCTATCAAGTTATCACTATATTCAAGATTGTATCTCAAATAAGTTGATAAATTTATTATGAGTTCTCTAGCTTTATCTGGATTAAATCTTATAAAGGATGCTATCGTATTTAAAGAATTAAATAAAAAATGTGGATTAATTTGCCTTTGAAGTGCTTTTATTTCCGCTTTATTTCTTGCTTCTATATCCTTTTTATCTTTTTCAATTCCCTCAACTATAGATATAACAAACCCTATACCAATTTGTCCGACAATTAAAGGTAAATATATCACATTAATTATTTTAATTGCCAGAGAATGAGGCTGTGATATTAAATATATAAGTAATATAGTAAAACTTTCAGAAATCATACCTACTAGTATTCCATATATCACTCTATGCTTTTTTGGTATCTTTTTATATAAAAACCCTGATAACACACCTGCTAGTATGCTTGATAAAAGGCAGGGCATGGATGTTATACCTCCAATATCCATAAAATACCTATGTATACCTGACAGCAACCCTGCTGTAATACCTACAATTGGTCCAAATAAAACACCACCTGATACTATAGATATTATTCGAGTATTTACTATTGACCCCATATAATTTATACCATTGTAAGTACCAAATATAGCTAGAAAAGTAAAAACTAAAGATATACAAATCAAATCATTCAAGCTATATTCTTCTTTTTGAAATATTTGTTTAAATGTTTTTAGCTTTGTTATTAGAAGAAATAATACTACAATAAGGCTTGTTTTCTCTACTAATGCTATTAAAATTGATGTTTTCATGTTTTTCCCTCTTATTTTCCCTGTTAAAAATAATTTTTACATATGTTATTGGTATTATTTTTATGGTTTATTAAATACATAAAAAATAATTGCCTTAATTATTGTATCATATCAGTTAAACATAAAATCAAACTCATTTAATTATATATATAAATTTTTTAAAACGTTTTTTTGATATATTATTGACAATTTTCTTTATAAGAGTTAAAATTAATTCATAAATTACATATTGAGTATAAAGTATAATGGATGTATGTTCAAGGTTAGTTCAGAAGGCTCTGGTTTTCTGATTTTTTTATGCTCAGTAGTGATATGCAAAAAAGAACAAAGTTAACGTCAGTTAACTTTTACCTTTATTCTACTTTCCCCAAAGTAAGAATAATCTAACCCCTTTGAGATGAGCAAAAGCTCATCTTTTTTTATTACAAAACTAAAGAGGATATTATCTTAATAATATCCTCTCTATTTCCTATAATATACTTTTTTAATAACTTTAAAATTTGTTTATTAAAGAAGATATATAATATAATTAATATCTTCTCTCTATAAATCCAACTTTTTTATAAACTTTTCTAAGAGTTTTTCTAGCTTGTTTTTCAGCCTTTTCAGCTCCCATAGTATATATTTTTTCTAAATAATCTTTATTATTAAGAAGGTCAACGTATTTTTCTCTTATCGGTCTTAAAGCTTCTGATACTACTTCAGCTACATCTTCTTTAAATACTCCATAACCTTTACCTTCATACATATTTGCAATTTCTTCTACACTCTTTTTGCTTAAATTAGAATATATATCAAGTAAGTTTTTAATACCAGGTTGTTCGTCAGTGTACTTTACAACACCTAAAGAATCAGTAACACTTCTCTTAATCTTTCTCTTTATAGTATCTGAATCATCTGCCAATAATATAAATGCATTGTCATTTGAATCAGATTTACTCATTTTCTTAGTTGGTTCTTGTAAACTCATTACTCTTGCTCCACCTTTTGGATAGTATCCTTCTGGAACTACAAATGTAGGTGAAAATCTATTGTTAAATCTATTTGCTAAATCACGAGATAATTCTAAATGCTGTTTTTGGTCATCTCCAACTGGAACCAAATCAGCTTGATATAATAGTATATCAGCAGCCATAAGAACTGGATACGTAAATAATCCTGCATTTAGATTTGCTTCACTCTTTTGTGATTTATCTTTAAATTGAGTCATTCTACTTAATTCACCCATATAAGTCATTGTATTTAATATCCACATAAGTTCAACATGTTCTTTAACATGTGATTGTATAAATATAGTATTTTTTTCTGGGTCTAATCCACAAGCTAGATATTGAGCAAGTAATTCTATAGTATTAGCTCTCAAAACTTTAGGGTCTTGAGGTACTGTTATTGCATGTAAATCAACAATACTATAATAACAATTATAATTTTCTTGAAGTTCAGTCCAGTTTTTTATAGCTCCTAAATAGTTTCCTAGAGTCATCTTACCTGATGGTTGTGCACCACTAAATATAACCTTTTTTTCACTCATATGATTTGTACCTCCTTATATATTTATATTGATTTTAACATGCTTAATACGATATCTTTAGAATTGTTGGCTGCCTCATGTACAAATACTTCATATGCAACACCAGCACTTCCATCTGCTTTATCAGACATCGCTCTTATTATGACAAATGGAACATTATTTAAGTAACATACATGAGCTATAGCTCCACCTTCCATCTCTCCACAATACCCGCCAAAATCATTTACTAATTCTTCTTTTAATTCTTTAGAGTTTATAAATATATCTCCTGTTACTACTCTTCCTTTTAATACTTTATGAGTTTTTGTTTCTTCTACAGAAGATTTATAGGCAGCTTCTACGAGTCTTTCATCTGCTTTAAATACAGATGTTTCCATTCTTGGTATAACACCTTTAGGGTCTCCAAATGCAGTAGTATCTATATCGTATTGTATCGCATCAGTTGAAATTACTATATCATTGACATCAAGATTTTCATTTAAAGCCCCTGCAACACCTGTATTAACAATAGCATCAACTTTAAATTCACTTATTAATATTTGTGCACAAAGAGCAGAGTTAACTTTTCCTATACCACATTTTACTAATACAACATTTTTTCCTTCTAAAGTTCCTTTATGAAATTCTAAGCTAGCTTTTTTTACAATTTCTTTAATATCCATTAAATTTACTAATATACTTACTTCTTCATCCATTGCACCTATAATTCCTATTACGTTCATTTTGCCTCCTAAATTTTCTATATTAAAAAATCCGTCCTAAATCAATAGGACGGATATATTTTCCGTGGTACCACCTAAATTTATATATACTCAAATCTGAATATATATATCTTAATATATGCTATAACGTGCACACACGATATCAGATAATCTACAGTCTTAAACTGCATTTCACCTTACTCCTCAAAGACCCATTCAATAAACACTTTTTATTAAGCTCTCAGCACCCTTAATTCTCTGTGTAAAAGTCTATTTATTTACTCTTTCTTATCTCAGGATTTAATTTATTAATTTCTTTATTTTATAATATTCCTTATGATATAAATTGTCAACTATATATATAATAATATCCAAAATATATATTTAAAATACATTTTTATTTAGCTGATCTCTTTTCGTATCTATTCCATAACCATAGACCAGATAAGATAACTAGAAGACCTCCACCAATCATTTCTATTTCATATATGATATTTTCAGCAAATGTAGGCATAACTGGTGCTGCTGATAACAATATACCAACTACAGTTACAGTTAAAACCATTTTAGCTAAACCTATACAAGTACTTGTTGATTTTGCCATAGTATATGGTCTAATTTCATCTGGTCTCTCTTTTCTTAGTTTAATATAAGAAGCATATAACAACACATATGGGAATAATGCAGTTAATGCTGTCATAGTTACAAGAACATTGTATATAGCATCAACAGAAGGCATTAATGTAGTCACCAATAATATTATAGTAACTATTATTGCTTGAAGTATAACTGCTTTAGAAGGTATCTTATGTTTATTTACTTCTACCAAACTATCTGGAAATACTCCTTTTTTAACACTACCAAATAACATTTTTATTGGTGATGCTATATAAAGAACTATTGCTCCTAATATTGAAAAAGCTATACCAAAAGCTATCAATTGAACTAACCAAGAACCTATTCCTAAAGATTCACAAACAGCTGCAAGTGCATCTAATACACCTTTAGAAGCAGTAATTTGGTCTGGTGGTATTATCATTGTTATTGCAATAGAACCTAATACATATAATGAAGCAACTATTCCAGCTGATATTAATATAGCTTTAGGGAAGTTCTTTTCAGGCTTATCTATTTCTGTTATAAAGTTAGCTGCAGTTTCTGCTCCTGCTAAACCAAACATTATAGCTGATATAGCAACAAATGCATCCATATTAAGTTTTGGAGTCATTGAAGCTATTGTATATGTTGAAGCTATATCATGTTTTTTCAATACTAATACTGCTAAAAATGAAAATATTATAAGTATAGCACTTGGTATTGTTGAACCTAATGCACCTGTATTAGTGAATATTTTTGTAAAACTTATTCCTTTAGTTGCTATAATAGATAATACCCAGAATATTACTAAAGATAATATAAGTACAAATATCTTATTATCTGCAAGTGCTGGATTTCCTATTGTATAAGAAACATTTACTGCTAAAAAAGTTAGGAATGAAGAATACCAAAATATTTTAGCTGTCCAGTTTAACCAAGAAACTAAAAATCCATATTTTTCTCCAAAGGCTTCCTTAACCCAATCATATAAACCTCCATCACCTTTTTGGTATGTAGAAGCTAATTCAGCACAAATTAAAGCTCCTGGTACGAAATATATAAATGAGAATAATAACCACATAGGTATTGCACCTAATCCTAAACCGAAGCTTGACGCTGTCGACTTAGCTATCCATCTTATACCATATAAAGCTGATACATTCATAAATACCAAACTCCATAGGCCTATTTTTTTCTTTTCCATCCTATTATAATTTCCCCTCTCTTTATTAATTAAAAATTGATTTCATAACTGTTAAAATAGATTCAGCCTATAAAATACTTCAATTTAACCTATAAAATACTTTAAATAGAAATATTTATACTTCAAATTTAGATATTTTGAAATCAAAATTTACTAAAAGTGATAAATTTTGAAAGTTCCATCACTTTCTCTTTAATGATACTAAATTTTTAAAATTGTTTCAATATTATTTTAATATAAAAATTTTTTTATTAATTTTCATAATTATATAACTATCTCAAATATATATTTTTACTTATTCAAGTTATTATTTTTATAAAATTTTCACAATATAAACTGATTTTACTTTTCTTTTAATGTAAAATGAGGAATTAAATTTAATATAAAAGATATATGTTAAAAATTTTTTATATTTCTAGAAGAAAAGTATACTAATTTTTGTTTAATAGTGCTAAAATTGATTTGTATCGAATTTTGATTAGGAGGAAATTATTATGAAGACTCAAAGATTAAATGCTGTACTTGAACAAATGAAAAAAGATGATATTTCTCAAATGTTGGTAAGTGATCCTACTTCAATATTTTATTTAACAGGATTACTAATCCACCCAGGTGAAAGACTACTAGCTTTATACCTAAATTTAAATGGTAATAATAAATTATTTATAAATGAATTATTCCCAGTTGCAGAAGATTTAGGTGTTGAAATGGTTTGGTTTAATGATACTCAAAATCCAATAGAAATAGTAACTGAACATGTAGACAAAAATGCTACTATGGGTGTTGACAAAAACTGGCCAGCTAGATTCTTATTAAGCTTAATAGAATCAGGTGGAGGAAGCAAATTTGTAAACTCATCTTATATAATAGATACTTTAAGAATGTGTAAAGATGAAGAAGAAAAAGAATTAATGAGAATAGCTTCAAGATTAAATGACAAAGGTATGGAACAACTTAAAGCTACTGTTTCTGGTGAACTTACAGAAAAACAACTTGTTGGTAAATTATCTAAAATATATGAAGACTTAGGTGCTGATGGATTTTCATTTGACCCTATCATAGGATTTGGTCCTAATGGAGCCAATCCACATGGAGAACCAGGAAATGCTCTTGTAAAACCAGGTGACGCAATAATATTAGATATAGGTTGCATAAAAGATAACTATTGTGCTGATATGACAAGAACTGTATTCTATAAAGAAATACCTGAAAAAGGTAGAGAAATATTTGAAATAGTTCTTGAAGCCAATAAGAGAGCTGAAGCTATTGTAAAACCAGGAGTTAGATTCTGTGATATAGATGCAGCTGCTCGTGATTACATAACTGAAAAAGGATATGGACAATACTTCACTCATAGAACAGGTCACTCTATAGGACTTGAAGTTCATGATAAGGGAGATGTATCTTCTATAAATACAGATACTGTACAACCAGGAATGATATTCTCTATAGAACCAGGTATATATTTACCAGGAGAGTTTGGAGTTAGAATAGAAGATTTAGTACTAGTTACTGAAGATGGTTGCGAAATACTAAACAAATATGACAAAGAAATATGTGTAGTTGGTTAATTATAAGATTAACTTAGTAACATCAAAATAAGCTGTATAAAAATGATTTTATTCATTTTTATACAGCTTTAACTTTTTAATTTATTATTTATATTGCAGTTATCAAAATTGCACCTTTTGAAGTATATGTTCCCATTACTGAACCAACTTCACAGATTACAACATCTTTATATTTAACATCCTTTTCCATAGCTTCTCTTACTTTTTGAGCCTTTTCAGGGCAGTTAGCATGTCCTATAAATAAAACCTTATCTTCTTTATCTATAATTTTTGATTCTACTAACTGAATCAGTTTTTTCAAGCTATTCCCTTCACCTCTTGCCTTATCTATTGGAGTTACAATCCCATCTGCAACTTGTATTATAGCCTTAAAATTTAATGTATTTATAATTTTTCCTGCTATTGGATTTATTCGCCCTCCTTTGATAGCGTTTTCTAGCGTCTCTAGAGTTCCATAAAATGGTGGATTGTCTTTATATCTATCTATTATTGAAACAATTTCTTCAAGTTCTTTTCCTTCTTTTATTAATATTGCCGCTTTTAATATTAATTGTCCTATGCCAATTGACCCACTAAGTGAATCTATAATTTCGATTTTTTTATTATTTCCTTCTTTTTCGAACATATCTTTTGCCAAAAGTGCACTATTATAAGTTCCAGATAATCCTGAACTTATATTAATTACTAATATACTTTCCTCTTCACATTGATATGCCTCTAAAAACTTATCTGGCGAAGGACATGATGTTTTTGGCAATAATTTACTTTCATCCATTTTTCTGTAGAAAGTTTCATTATCTATTTCCTTCCCAGATATATAGCTCTCTTCTCCAAAAGATACATTTAAACCAATAACTTCAATATTGTATTTCTCTATTATATGATTAGGTAAGTCACATGCACTGTCTACTATCAATTTTATTTTATCCATATTAACCTCACTATAATATATTGTTTTTGTTTATTCAGTCGGTCGTACGACCGATTTAATTATTATTTTATATTTTGAATTAAAAAAAGTCAATAGATATAGATTCTTGCTTTATTGACAATAATTTTCTATAAGCTTATAATGTTATTAATTTGTTATAAATATACATAGAAAGGTAGGTTTTATGAAAACAAATAATATGAAACAGGCTATTTTATTATCTGCTACTAATTTAATAGCCAAAAATGGAGTTCAAAATACTAGTCTTGCTGATATTGCAAAAGATGTGAATATAAGTAAGGGTACATTGTATTATCACTACTCATCTAAAAATGATATTATATATGACATTGCCGATACTCATTTAGAAGTTATAACTAGTGCTATATTAAACTGTGTAAAAAATGTCAAATCCAAAAATTCTCAAATAGAAATGGTCAACTTAATACTAGAAAAAATATCTACTATAGAAAGTCGTGGTAGAGTACATATGTATCTTATTTGTGAGGCTATTACTTCAAATGATGATTTGAAAGAAAGAATGAGATTAAAATATATTGAATGGCGAACTACCCTTAAATCTGAAATTATTGAATCCCTTGAAAAATATAGTGGTGATGAAAATGAACAGGATGCTGAATCTTTTTCTTTTTTACTTATGTCTATAGTTGATGGTTTGGTTGTCCAAAGCTTGTTAAAAACAGAAAAAATACCTTATGAAAATATTGCTTCTTTTTTAGTTAATCATTGGATTTAAACTTAATATTTTAATAATTAATAAAAGTGAACCATTAAAGTTTTTTACTTTAAACAGTTCACTTTTTTATTTGCTATGAATAATTTTTATTTAAACCTTCATGGAATCACAAAATAAAAATCATTTTATTAATTTAAAATATTTCTATTTATGTTGATGTGTATGCCCATCTAAATGTTCATGCCCATGTGTATGTGTATGTTCATGCCCATGCTCATGAGTCCCTGAAAATCCATCATCATGATTATGGTCATGCCCTACACCGTTTACGTGCTCATGTTCATGCCCATGACTGTGAGAATGTTCATGTGAATGTTGATTGCTATCTCCTCCACAACATCCTTCTCCTCCAGTTCCACAGCATCCATTTGCATGTGGATTATGATGATTTCTTACTACAAATCTTTCTCTTAACATATTATTATACCTCCTAGTATATTATTGAGCACTTCATGTGCCCCATTAGTTACAGTATACATCTAACTAGGTACAATAACAAGATATATGGTATTTTTTAACACTTATATCTTATAGAAATTTATCTTTAAAACCTCCACCTTTTACTTCTTCTACATTGTTTACAGAAATAAAAGCTTCACTATCCATATCATAAATTAAATCCTTAAATTTACCTACTTCATTTGCAGATATGATACAGTAAATCATTTTTTTCTTATTCTGCGTATATGCTCCTTCTGCTTCTAAAAAAGTTACGCCTCTACCCATCTTATTCATTATTACTTTTGATATTTCTTCATATCTATTTGATATTAAGAGTATAGATTTTTTTCTATCGAAGCAATCTTTTGCTATATCCATTGTAAAAGAAATTATATACATAGTAATTAGAGTGTACATTACCAATTTTGCTCCAAATAAAAATGCACCTGCACATACTACAAAAAAATTAATAAATAAAAATGTATTTTTCATTGGTATATCATACTTTCTTTTCATTATAGCTGCTATTATATCAAGTCCTCCAGCAGTAGCTCTTGCTTTAAATGTTAACCCCATACCTATACCAGTTAAAACACCACCATAAATACACTGCAGCATAGTATCATTTATAGGAAAATATTTAGCAATATCTTGTGTTACCCCAAGTGCAACAGAAAATAGCAACATATTGACAAAACTTATTAACAAAAATTTATTATCAAAATACTTTTTAGCTATAATAAATATCGGTATGTTCATCAAAAAACTAGATAATCCCTGATTTATACCAAATAACTTATATAATATAACACAAATTCCAGCTACTCCTCCACTTAACAACTTGGCTGGTGCTAGATATAAATTTATTCCTATGGTTGATAAAATCATTCCCAATATAATAAGACCATATTGCAAAAATATGTTATTATCAATACTTAGTTTTTTGCTTTCACCATACATCAAAACGCACCCCTTTGCATAATAAATAAACTACCCTGCATAATGCACAATAAATTCAAAAATAAATTTACCAGAAGTAGTTAACTCTAAAATATTATTCATCCTCACTTAAACGTTTATTCACTAACATTTTATCATATGCTATAAATAATTTATATGATTTATATAAATTTATTTATTGTAAATTTTGGAATATTAAAACATTTAATTATTAGTCTACTAAAGCAATTAATTAAATAAAGAAATAAGCTATCTTTTTAAAAAAAGCCCTATAGAAATTTACAAATAAATTTCTATAGGGCTCTTAATTAACAACTTATTATTTTTTATTTTCTTGTAACTTTTATACCTGTCATATGGTCATTTAAGTTTTGTTCTTCTAAAGATTTATCATCCACTCTATTTATTTCTAAAGCTAAAGTCTCAGACTTGATGTATTCATTAAAATGCTCAACAGCCTTAGCAATTTCATCATCACCACAGTAATCTATTACTATGTTGTCTAATACTTCAAAATTGCTAGATTTTCTCAATTGTTGTACTTTAGATATAAATTCTCTAGCATATCCTTCATCAATTAACTCATCAGTTAATTTAGTATCTAATATAACGAAAAGATTATTTTCAACAGATACATTAAATCCTTCTTTAGCAGTTATACCTATTAATACTAAGTCTTTATTAAACTCAAAAGCTTCACCATTTAAATCAACTGTTAAAGTTTCACCATTTTCAAGTTTATTAGCAGTTTCATGTGCATTTAATTTATTTAATGCTCCTACAAATAAGTTCATCTTAGCACCTAATACTGGTCCTGCTTCTTTAAAGTTTGGTTTTAAGCTAAAGTTCATATATTCATCCAAATCTTTAGCAAATACTACTTCTTTAACATTAAGTTCTTCTTTTATTAAATCAACTACATCACTTATTGTATCTTCAAACTTACCATCTACTAATACTTTTTGTAACGGTTGACGAACTTTTATTCTCTCAACTTCTCTTGAAGCTCTACCTAAAGTAACTAGATTCTTAGCTAAATCCATTTTTTCTTCTAATTTAGTATCAATTAGACTCTCATTAAACTTAGGATATTCAGCTAAATGAACAGATACTTCTCCAGTTAGATTTCTATACATTTCTTCTGACATATATGGAGCAAATGGTGCTATAGCTCTGCAAAGTCCATGTAATAATTCATAAGTTGTATTGTATACAGCTTTTTTATCTTCTGTTAATTCAGTTGCCCAGAATCTTCTTCTTGAACGTCTTATATACCAGTTAGATAAATCATCATTTATGAAATCTTGTATCATTCTTAAAGTTTTATTTAATTCAAATATCTCTAAGTTTTCTTCTACATCTTTCATTAAATTATTGAATTTAGATAGTATCCATCTGTCAAGTTCTGGTCTATCTTTGTATTCTACAAAGAATTCAGTTGGATTTATATCATCTGTATTTGCATATAAAGTAAAGAAGTTATATACATTCTTCATAGTACCTATAAATTTACTTTGGATTTCTTTTAATCCATCCATATCAAATTTAGTTGGAGTCCATGGTGGAGAAACATATAGTAAATACCATCTTAGTGCATCTGCTCCATATTGGTCAAACAACTGCATAGGATTTACTGTATTTCCTCTTGATTTACTCATTTTCTTTCCATCTTTATCAAGTACAAGGTCTGGAACTAAGACACTCTTATATGGTGCTTTTCCTAATACAAATGTTGATACTGCAAGTAATGAGTAGAACCAACCTCTAGTTTGGTCTATACCTTCTGATATATAATCAGCTGGGAATAGTTTATCAAAGTTTTCTTTGTTTTCAAATGGATAGTGGTGTTGTGCAAATGGCATAGCTCCACTATCAAACCAGCAGTCTATAACTTCTGTTACTCTTGTCATTGGTTTTCCACATTTTTCACACTTTAAGTGTATATCATCTACATATGGTCTATGAAGTTCTACAGTTTCTGGGTTTACATCTTCTACAGCTTTTTCAGCTAATTCTGCTCTTGAACCAACTGAATCTGTATGGCCACATTCACATCTCCATATAGGAAGTGGAGTTCCCCAATATCTAGTTCTTGATATTGCCCAATCATTTAGATTTTCTAACCAGTTTCCAAATCTCTTTTCACCTACAAAGCTTGGGAACCATTTTACACCATTATTATTTTCTATTAATTTATCTTTAAGCTTAGTCATTTCTATATACCAGCTTGGTTTTGCATAGTACACAAGTGGAGTTTGACATCTCCAACAATGTGGATAATTATGAACTACTTTTTCCTTACTATATAGTTTATTTTCAGAAGCTAGCCATTTTATTATTTCAACATCTAGCCCATCTTCCATTACAAATCTACCTTCCCAAGGAGTAGCTGTAAATTTACCAGTTTCATCTACTGGCTGTACAACTGGTAAATCGTATCTTTTACCTGTATTGTAGTCATCTTCACCAAATGCTGGTGCTGTATGAACTATTCCAGTACCATCTTCAGTGGTTACATAATCTCCTACTGTAATGAAAAATGCTTTTTTATCAACTTCTACAAAAGGCATTAATTGTTCATATTCTAATCCTTCTAAATCTTTACCTTTCATTTCTTCTAAAACTTCATAGTCTTCACCTAATACTTTATTAGCTAAAGGTTTAGATACATAATATACCTCATCACCTTTTTTAACTTTTAAGTAATCAACATCAGCATTTACTGTTAATGAAACATTTGATGGTAAAGTCCATGGAGTAGTCGTCCATGCTAAGAAGTATTCATTAGCATCTTTTTTCTTAAATTTAGCTACAACTGTATTTGTCTTTACCTCTTTATATCCTTGTGCAACCTCATGACTAGCAAGACCAGTTCCACATCTTGGGCAATAAGGAAGTATTTTATGCCCTTCATAGATATATCCTTCTTTATTGAATTTATTAAGTATCCACCATACAGATTCTATATAGTTATTATCTAAAGTTATATATGGATTATCTAAGTCAACTTCATAAGCCATTCTCTCAGTCATTATTCTCCATTGTTTTTCAAATGAGAAAACTGACTCTCTACATTTTTGGTTAAATTCAGCTATTCCATATTCTTCTATTTGTTGCTTGCTAGTAAGACCTAATTCTTTTTCTACTTGTATTTCAACTGGTAATCCGTGTGTATCCCAACCAGCTTTTCTCTTTACTTGATAACCAGACATTGTCTTATATCTACAAACAGAATCTTTAAGTGTTCTAGATAAAACATGATGTACTCCAGGATTTCCATTAGCTGTTGGAGGTCCTTCATAAAATACAAAACTTGGGTCGTCTTTACCTTTTTCTAGAGTTTTTTCAAGTATATCTATGTCTTTCCAATAGTCAAAAACTTGTGCTTCTGCTTGTTTTACAGAACTGTCCACCAATGGCTTAAATTTTGCCATATAAATCACCCTTTCTTACAGTTATTATAATTCCAAAGTTTTTATTCTTTTACATAAATTTGAATAATAAAAAACCCGTCCCCTTTAAACAAAGGGACGAGTTATCAATCGCGTTACCACCCTAATTCTATATGTGAACTTAACAATACTCACATATAACACTCTAATAGTATAACGGCACTAACCGGCACAGCTTAATAAAGTTTAATCGTTCAGCCTGCAGCTCAAGAGTGATTCTCATCTTTATAAATTCCTTGGTTCTCAGCATACCCAATTCTCTGTAAAATTATCTAAAGATAATTGTCTCTATCAACGCTTTTAAAAATTTATCTGTGTTTATATGAAATTCTATAACAAATAATTTGAATAGTCAATATATTTTTGAAAAATATAATAATTTATATTTTTCTTGTATTTTTATCCTATTTTTAGTTTTTGTTATAGTATTCTCAAACTTAAACAATAATTCTACCTAAAATCCAGTAAGATTATTGTTTATTCTAAAGTTGTAGCAGCTTCATCATTACTATAATTATACACTGATGTACCTTCAAATGCATTTACACATTTTTCATCTACATCATAAAAAATCTCATCGACACTTCTTATTTCATCTTCTAACAATGATTTAAATTTATTTCTAAATATCTTAAATTCTTTAACTAAAGCATCGTACTCTTTTCTTATCTCTATAACACGATTATTAGCCTGTTCTATAATTTGTCTAGCTTTTAAATCTGCTTCTTCAACGATTATCTTAGCTTTTTTATTTGCTGCACTACAAGTGTCTTCTGCTGCACTTTGAGCAGTTATTAAAGTAGCTTTTAGTGTTTCTTCAATATTTTCATATTTGTTTACTTGGTCTTGATATAATCCTAATTTTTCTTTAAGAGCTGTATTTTCTCTACACAGAGATTCATAATCTTCTTTGATGATATCTAAAAACTCATCAACTTCTTCATCTCTATAACCTCTTAAACCTTTTTTAAACTCTTTATTTTCTATCTCAATTGGAGTTAGCATTACATTTCCTCCCAGCTATAATTTTAATTAGTCCTTATACAATTAATTTTGCTTGAACTTTTATTCTTCCTTTTTTAGTAATATCTCCTATTTGTGTTACTTTAGCTCTTCCTTTACCTCTAATAGAAATTAAATCATCATTTTTAATTATTTTAGAAGTTGAAGTTATCTTTTCATAATTGACATGGACTTTTTCTCCATTTATGTATTTTGCACTATCTTGCCTAGATATATTGTAAAGACTACTTATGATACAATCTAACCTATCTGAAGATACTGTAAATGATACTTCCTTATATTTTGAAGAACTATTAACAATATTTTCTCTGGAAATTTCCTTTACAATTACACTATTTCTTGAAACTTTCTCTAAATTTATGATTATAAAATCACAAATATCACTACTTACAACTACTTGACAAAAACTATCATGTATAATTATATCTCCAATTTTTTCTCTTTTTATACCTAGATTCAAAATTGCTCCTAAATAATCTTTATGAGATATACTTTTAAATTTAAAATTTCCTTCTATCTGTAAAAATCTAAGAGTATCTTCTATATCCTCATATTCCATGTAAAATGGATAAATAAATACAGTGCTTCTTTCAGCTTGTTCGTAACCTCCATCCACACTGTATTTTATTTCATTAGTAGAATTTAATATATCTACAGCATTTCTCACTTCATATGGATTAAGAAACTCAGTAGACTTAACATCATAGTTTTTTATACAACTATTAGCCTTGTCTATTACTTTAAACATTTTATTTTTCAAGTCTATATCCTTTATGTGATTTGTCAATTTCAATTTGTCCATGTTATCACCTTAGAATATAACCAATACTAATTGTCTTAGGAACATCAATAATACTATTGCAATTAAAGGAGAAAAATCTATCGGCCCATTTGTGTATTTGTACATTATAGACCTTATTGGACCTTCTATTGGCTCTGTAAGATTTTCTAAAATCTCAAAAATTTTGCTTTGTCTTCCATTTGGAAACCAAGTCATCAAGCTTTTTATAACTATCATCCATGCTATTATGTCTAAAAGATAATACAGTGCAATTCTTATTGTTCCCATACATTAACCGCCTTTTTACTATTTATTTTGCCAAGGGAAGAATGCTTTGCTTTCTAATTCTTTTTTCATATTTGCATCTATATCTACATTATTAGGAGCTAGTATAAATATTGACTTAGAAACCTTTTGTATACTTCCATCTAAAACATAAACCGCTCCATTCATAAAATTAAATATAGATTTACGAACTTCAGAATTAGTCAATCCTTCCAAATTCACTATAACTGCCCTTCTTTGTTTTAGATGGTCTGCTATAGTTGCAGCTTCATCATAAACTTTAGGTTCAACTATTACAACTTTCATTTGAGAAGTTGTATGTAAATTTACAATTTTATTTGCTTTTGCAGCACTAAATCCTCCATTTATTTCTTCCTCTTGAACTATATCGTCCATACCACTTTCATATTCATCTTCAATATAATCTTCATCTTCATCAACTATCCAGTTCTTAAATTTAGATATTATTCCATTTGACATTATTAACTTCCTCCTTAGAATTTATTCAGATTTGAGTAATTATTTTTTATTGTAATTTCTTTCTCCAAAGATTGATGTTCCAACTCTAACAATGGTAGCCCCTTCCTCTATAGCAATTTCATAATCGTGACTCATTCCCATTGATAAAACATCCATACCTACATTAGATATGTTTAATTCTTTTATTTGTATTGATAAATCTTTAAGACCTTTAAATACACCTCTTATTTCATCTTCATCTGCTACAAAAGGTGCCATTGTCATTAGACCTTTTATTTTTATATTTTTATATTTTTCTGACACTTCTTTGACAAAATCTATAACTTCTCCTTTGTCAAGTCCATGTTTAGATTCTTCTTTAGATATATTCACTTGTACTAAGCAATCTATTTCTCTATTTATTTGCTCAGCCCGTTTTTGAATTTCCTCGCATAACGCGATTCTATCTAAAGAATGTATCATACAGACTTTATCTATTATGTACTTAACTTTATTTGTTTGCAAAGTTCCTATTAAATGCCAATTTAGTTTGTCACCTATAATATCATACTTTCTAGCTAATTCTTGAGGTTTATTTTCACCAACAGAAGTAATTCCTTCTTCCATTGCTTCACTAACTAAATCTACATCAACAGTTTTTGTAACTGCTAGAAGAGTAATCTCTTTACTATCTCTATTTACTTTTTTTGCGACTTCATCAATTTTACTTCTTACTTTAGATAAATTCTCTTTAACAGAACCCATTATTATCACCTACTTTATCCTTATATTTGTGTTTATTCTGTTGGGTCTTAAAATTATTTTGTCATATAGATTAACACTTTTAACTCCATTTATGTCATTTTTATAATAATCCACAAATACAGAAGATTCATTTTCATAAGTTATCCCTTCTAGTATGACAAATTTTACACTTTGTGATTGTTCATCAATTACATATACACCACGTTTATTGTCTTTTGTTTTTATAGAAGTTTTAGGTATTTTTAAACATTCCATCTGATTATATATTATATCAAATTCTTCGACACTTGTATCCTGATTTCCAATAATTTGGTTACTTATTTTTAATTTTACCATTATTTTATTATTATTTTTATATATTTTGTAAACTTTTGCATCTATTTTTTGTTTGTTATATTCAATTATGACATCTTGATTTTTTTTAAAGCTTTTAGAATCTTCTTTATCAACATATATTGATAAAAAACTACTCTGGTCATTAAAGTCTTTTTCTAAAGTACCTTCTGTACTAATTTTTGCATCGACTACTTCAGATTTTAATACTACTGTATCTACATTCTTACTAATAATCATTACTAAGATATTAAACACTAAATATATAAGAATACCAAGTATCACTAATCTGGTATATTTAACCTTTTTCAAATACTCTCCCCCTATAAAATTACTTTCATTATAAATACTTCTTCTAAAAAAGGTTTATTCCTTTTTTATATGATAATAATTGTTTTTTTTCATATTAAATTTATTTTTTATCAATCTTCCTATACAAGATTGTATTATTTATATATAATTATCTTATAAAGTATAAGTTTAACTTACATTTTAAACTTGCTTTATATACTTTTATAGTTATTTTTATTTTTAGATACAATATAAAACCAATTAAAATTTAAAATTACTTTTGTTCTGTTGTCATTAATTAGTTAATTATTTACACATTAGGATAACGTTATCATAAGCAAAAGTTTATGTCCTAAAAAAAATACAAGGAGGATTTTCTTATGTCAGAAATTTTATTAGGAACAGGTTTACTTTTATTGGTTCTATGTTGTTTCACAATTTTTAGTTACAAAGCTCCATATGGTATGAAAGCTATGGGAGCTCTTGCAAGTGCTGCTTGTGCTACTTTCTTAGTCGAGGCATTCAACCTTTCTTTACTTGGCGACGTTTTAGGTATGGAATTTTTTAGAAGTGTTGGGGCCGCTAATGGTAGCCTTGGTGGAGTTGCTGCTGCTATACTTGTACCTTTAGCTCTTGGTGTATCTCCAGTTTATGCAGTTCTAATAGGATTATCGTGTTTAGATTTTTCTATATTATCTGGATTCGTTGCTGGGTACTTTGTTTCTTTCTTGATTAAGTTTATAGAGAAAAAGGTACCACCTGGAGTGGATTTAGTAGTAGTAATCCTTCTATGTGCACCACTATCTCGTCTTATAGCATCAAATGTAGACCCATTAGTTAATAGTACACTACTACAAATTGGACAAGTTTTAATAGAGGCTACTAATATTAGTCCTATAGTGATGGGAATTATATTAGGAGGCTTAATAACAGTAGTTGGTACATCTCCACTTAGTTCAATGGCGCTTACATCTATAATTGGTCTTACTGGTCTTCCTATGGCAATAGGAGCATTAGGTGCTTTTGGTTCAGCTTTTATGAACTCAACACTATTTGCAAGATTGAAGTTAGGATCTAAAAAAGATATTATATCTGTCGCTATTGAACCACTGACTCAATCAGATATAATTTCGGCAAATCCAATACCTATATATTGTACTAATTTCTTTGGAGGCGCTTTTTCTGGTATCGTTGTAGCTTTGATGGGGCTTGTAAATATGACACCAGGTACAGCTACTCCTGTAGCTGGATTTGCTATAATGTTTGCCTATAATCCAGTTAATCAAGTACTTATAACAGCTGGATTGTGTGCCTTATTTAATGTAGTCGCAGGATTTTTAGGCTCAAAAATATTCAGTACTTTTAAAGTTCTTACTGCTGATGAAATACGTGGTACTGATATAGAAGAAGAAATTGCTTAAAAACAATAAGATTTATAAATTAATATTTTAAGTTGATATTTTAAATGATAGAGTTTTATATTGTAGGCAATTTTATTAATTGCAAGCGTTTTATTTTTATATTTGTTTATGATTATTATGTGTGTTAAATATTTAGATAGATTTTTATTTTTTTAAATTTAGTTTTTTATTTGGTTGATATAACTTATTAATATTTAAATATAATAACTTTTAAATTTTTTAAAATGTTTTACTTAATTACTTGAAAATATTATTAAATTTAAAATTCAAAATAAAAGGGGTTTTCTCAAAATTGATTTTTTCTAATCAAATTTTAAGTTTAACTCCTTTTTTGAATTTTTATATGTTATTTTTTATTACTTCTTTTTAATTAATATCTTAAACTTTAATATTGAGGAAATTTGGGCAAAAGAAATAAAGCATATGTATCTTAAAAAAATTTAATTACATAGCTATTTCAAATAAGTATTTTCCAAATTTTCTTTTCTGTATTCGATTATGCAATTTATCAATATCATATGCTAACGCCAATAGATAATATTAAGTTCTTACATTTGTAGTATTATTTTGTAACGCCGAAATGTCCTTCTACTTGAATAGAGTGATTCATTCTAAGCAAAATTCCTACTTTATTTTTAATATTATCTTGACTACGCTTCCTAAGTTTAGTTAAAACTTTAGAACATTCAATCTTTTTATTATTCTTACCTTTAAAGCATTTTCCACGTAAAAAGCAATTATTATAGCTTTCACATTTATACACTTGTACTTCATATGTATCCATTTTTATTTGTTTTCTTTTTAGATATGTAACTTTAATAAGTCTCTTATTAGCACAAGTATATACATCTGATTCAGAATCATATTTCATATTTATTTTCTATATTTTTCAAAATAGATGGAAAATAGAGTAGTTTCAAACTGCTCTACTTTTTTATCTAAAATAAAAAGTGTATATATAATTTATTATATAAGTTATTTTATTTATTCAATAAATGGAAAATTTTTTCAATATAAGATATGTTATAATAAATATTTAGTGTATGATATTTAAGAAAATAATGATTTTAAATTAGGGTTTTATATTAACTAAGTGATATGTAAATAAATTATTAGCATATGCTTGTTGTAAAGCCTATCCAAGTTTTATATTAACTAAGTGGTATGTAAATTCACCAGGTAAGATAAATTCATTAAATTTACCTGGAAGGTTTTATGTTAACTAAGTAGTATGTAAATGAAGGTCTTTCTATTGTTTTATTTAAAGAGTATTCTTTTTATATTAACTAAGTAGTATGTGAGTAGTTTCTTCCCTCCATTACTTTTTCTTCTTTCTACTCTAGTCTTATAGTGAATACGTACAAAACAAAATAGTTTCAAATTTCTCTGTTTCTTTATCTAAAACTAAATAAAAAATGTATATATAAATTTAAATAATTTTAGTTCTTTATATTTAGTTTATTTAATAAATCTAGATTTTTGCTAGATAAAATACGATATAATGAATATATAATATGCAGTGTGCAATATTTTGAAAATAAACGCTGTACGAATTGGAAATACTGTTTTACAAGGTGTTTTTTTAAATATCAAAAACACTACTCATAATTCAGTGCTTTGTGTGATTGAAAGTTTTGAAAATACTAGATTTGAATTAGTGTTTTATATTAACTAAGTGGAAAACAGGAGTTATCTCAAAATTGATTTTTTTCTAATCAAATTTTAAGTTTAACTCCTTTTTTAATTAGTATCTTAAATTTTAATACTGAGTAAATTTGAGAACAAGAAATAAAGCATATGTATAAAAAATTAACTACATAGCTATTTCAAATAAGTGTTTTCTGAATCTATATTTTTGTATTCGATTATGCAATTTATAAATATCAAAGGCTAACGCCAATAGATAATATTAATTTCTTACATTTATAGTCTTGTTTTGTAACACCGAAAGTTTCTTCTACTTGAATAGAGTAATTCATTCTAAGCAAAATTCCTACTTTATTTTTAATATTATCTTGACTACGCTTCCTAAGTTTAGTTAAATTCAAGAATATTCAATCTTTTTATTATTCTTACCTTTAAAGCATTTGCTACATAAAAAGCAGTCATTGCAGCTTTCACATTCATACACCTGTACTTCAGATGTATATCCACTTTTATTCGTTCTCTTTTTCAGATATATAGGTCTAAGAAGTCTCTTATTAGCACAAGTATATACATCTGATTCAGAATCATATTTCATCTTCTCTTTTCTTCCTACTATAGGATTTAAAGCTATGCTTTTTAATTTGTTTGTAATTTGCAGGTTTAATATATGAATTAAGGTTTTGATCTTCTAAATACTTATAGTTTTCTTAACTTTCATATCCAGCATCACATACAATATTTTTAAATTGCTTTTCTCTGTTTTTTTACAAAAAAAGAGATGATTCAAATTTTTATTTTGAGACATCCCCTTTATTATTGCTTTAATTCAAATAATTAATTTTAAATTTA
The DNA here is from genome assembly GCF_020657875.1 of Clostridioides sp. ZZV14-6150. NCBI lineage: Bacteria > Bacillati > Bacillota > Clostridia > Peptostreptococcales > Peptostreptococcaceae > Clostridioides > Clostridioides sp. ZZV14-6150. The sequence continues at coordinate 451,125 of NZ_JAGWDA010000001.1, forward strand.
TATTCTTAGTTATAATTTTTTAATCTAGACTTTGTTCTAAATAGAAAACTATTTTTTCTTAAATTACACTAGATATGTAAATGTACTTAGTTTTTAAATGAATGTATAGGAGCTGGAATTCTTCCTCCTCTTTGGGTAAATAGTTCAGATGAATTTTTATTTATAGGCATTACTGGTGCTCGTCCTAAAAGACCTCCAAACTCGACCATATCACCTACATCGCATCCTGGTGCTGGTATAATTCTAACTGCTGTAGTCTTATTATTAATCATACCTATTGCTGCTTCATCAGCTATCATAGCTCCAAGTGTACCTGCTGTAGTGTCTCCTGGCACAGCTATCATATCAAGACCTACAGAACAAATTGCAGTCATAGCTTCAAGTTTATCTATACTTAAAGCACCCTTAATAACAGCATCAATCATACCTGCATCTTCAGATACTGGTATAAATGCTCCACTAAGTCCTCCAACATGTGAACATGCCATAACTCCACCTTTTTTAACAGCATCATTTAAAAGGGCTAATGCTGCTGTAGTACCATGAGTACCAACAACTTCAAGACCCATTTCCTCTAATATATTTGCTACAGAATCTCCAATTGCAGGTGTAGGAGCTAATGATAAGTCTATTATTCCAAATGGAACATCTAGTCTATTAGAAGCTTCTTTTGCTACAAGTTGTCCAACTCTTGTAATTTTAAATGCTGTCTTTTTAACAGTTTCTGCGACAACATCAAATGGCTCTCCTTTTACCTTTTCTAAAGCTCTCTTAACAACTCCAGGACCACTTACACCAACATTGATAATTCTATCTGCTTCACCAACACCATGGAATGCGCCTGCCATAAATGGATTATCTTCTACTGCATTACAAAATACTACTAGTTTTGCACAACCAAAACCTTTTGCATCTTTTGTCATTTCTGCAGTTTCTTTTATAATTTCTCCCATTTCTTTTACTGCATCCATGTTTATACCACATCTTGTAGAACCTACATTTACTGAAGCACATACCTTATTAGTACTTGCTAAAGCTTTTGGGATTGATTTAATTAATATCTTATCACCTTTTGTATATCCTTTTTGAACCAATGCTGAAAACCCACCAATAAAGTCTATCCCTAAATCCTCTGCTGCTCTATCTAATGTCTGTGCAAATTTCACATAATCTTCTTCATCTGTTGCACCTGCAATAATAGAGATTGGAGTTACTGATACTCTTTTATTTACAATTGGAATACCAAATTCACGTTCTATATCCTTACCAACTTTTACTAAGTTTTTAGCAGAATTCATAATTTTATTATATATTTTTTCTCTCGCTTTATCTCCATCAGGGTCTATACAATCTAGTAATGAAATCCCCATAGTTATAGTTCTTATATCTAACTGTTCTTCATCTATCATCTTGATTGTTTCAAGTATATTTCCTACATTCACTGTTATCACCTCTCCTTACTGTTTGCTACAGATTATGCATTGAATTAAATATTTCTTCTCTTTGAATTTTTACATCTACTGATAATTTCTTTCCTCTTTCAATTAAATCTTCAACTGTTTGCTCAAAAGAATTTAATGCTTTTTCTAAATCAACTACCATAATCATTGTAAAATATTCTTGAAGTATTTTTTGTGAAATATCTACTATGTTAATATTTTGTTTGTATAACTCATCACTAATGCCTGCTACTATACCTGGTTTATCCTTCCCAATTACTGTTAAAATTGCTCTCATAATAATATCCTCCCTTAATTTTTTTATAAATCTTACATTTTTACAAATTGAACTAGTTGTTAACATATATTTCATTTATTTGTTGGTAAATCACTTTTTATGTATATATTTAATATATTTTAATACCTATACATTCATTTGTCAATTTTTTTTCAATATTCTATTATTTTTATACTATTTAACGAAACTGTATATTATATATCCTTTTATTGATAGTAATATATAGTTTTCATAATACTGAAAGGTATTATTTATCAACTTTATAATTTACTAAATAATCCCTTTTTAAAAATTATTTTTTTATTTGTATGAATTCTATTACATTTTTTCTTACACTTGGATTTACAACTAATATAGAAACAATCATAGTTGGAGTTAATATACAAAGTAAAAAGAAAATCTCTCTATTTAAATTATATTTTTTAGATATAGATTTAAGATTCTCATTGTAATTTGCTATTTCATCATAATTATTTACTCCTAACTTTACATTATCTATTTCTTGATTTTTGTTTACAAAAACATTCCTATAGGAGAAATATTGATTATTATTGCTAAATACTGATTTTTGCTTTAAATTATAATTTCTATCATCTTCTGGCATTAAATTTTTACTATTAAATTTATTTTTATCCTCATAATCATTTTCTTTATCACTATTTATATTGGCATCTTCTTTATTATTTTGATGATTTTTATCATCAACACCACCAGCACTTGGTCCTATGTTATCTTCTGGAGCATTTGGTTTTCCTCCATTAGAATCATTATTTTCATTACTAGCACTGTCATTATTTTCTTTATTTTCGTCATTATTATCTTCTTTATTTTCATTGTTATTACCCTCATTTTTACTGCTACTGTCATCTCTATCTGGGTCATCTCTACCACCACCTCCACGGTCGCCTCCATCGATAATAACGTCTCGGTCATCTTCTGGTGTCATCTGGTCACTACCTCCACCTATCACAAATCCTGGTTTTAAAAATATATTTGAATATCCATCTCTCAATCCACCCTCTACATTTACTCTGAAGCATCTCAACTTAAAATCTTCAAAATTAAGTGTAGCTTGCTTGCTAATATAATCTAATTCTTTGCTTGCCCAATTTATACCATCATCAGAATATTCTACAAATACCTTCTTGGCATTATATGGCATACTATAATCGAAAAGAGCTGAATAACCCTTTCTTGAGTTTATAAAAAATACTTCTAAATCATTTATAGGTCCTTTATTTGTAATATGAACATATAAAATAGGAGCAACATTATCATTTAGCACTATATTCTTTTCATTTAGATGTTCTTCTTTAAATTTTCCTTTTATTATGAATTCTGTATCTTTATTTAAATCAGTATAGTAATTTGATAAATCCCAATCTACATCTAATGTTACAAACTTTCCACTAGAAGTTTTTAAAGTTACAGTTTGAGGGAATTTTAAATCTTCTATTTTATCTTCTTTTGTTATCATTATTTCCTCTTCAAAGACTCCAATACCTCTACGATTACACCTTATAATATTATAATCATCATCTCGAGGTATACCTGGCATTATCATATTTTGGTCTCCTATAATATAGACATTCTTAGTCTCTGATACAATTGATTTTCCTTTTTTAGAGTTACTTCCTACTCCTATACTTTGTTGTTTATTATCATCATTAACAATTACTGAAGTATCCTCTATTTCGACTTCTCCCTTAGAATAAATTCCTATAGCATTTTCTCCATCAACTTCAATTGTTTTACAGTCTACTCTAACATCATTTTCCGAATAAATTCCTATAGCGTTTTCTCCACTTGATTTTATGTTTCCAACCTCACCATAATATGTATCTATAAATAAATCAGCTTCTTTTTCTGCATATAAAGCAGTCCCATTTAAAGCAGTTATATTGTCTATTCCTATCCTTAGCTTTCCTCCTCGTTCTACATGAATTACACCTTCAGTTTCACCTTCTCCAACTATATTTAGTTCATTCCCATTGATAAAAAAATTCCCTTTATCTTTTATGAGTATCTTATACTTATTAGTATCTATTGTAATCTTAGTTCCATATGGAATATTAAGTTCAAAATAATCATCTATTACCATATCACAAGGAAGAGTGTAAACTATTTTTTCACTGTTATCTTCATTTTTCAAAATCCAACTTTTAAAATCATTCAGACAATTACTTTCTTGTGAAAAACTCTTATTTGGGAAAAGTACAAAAATCACAATTAACAAATTTATAAAAATAAAAGCTTTATTTTTTTTATTCATATCTTTATCCTACTAATTCCTTTCTCAAATAACATCAATTTCTTTAAAATAGTTTCACTCATTTTATTATTTAAATTTTATAAATTTACGAATATATTTTATAATACTTGGATTTACTGCTATCATTGAGCCTATCATAATTAAAGTAACAATTCCAATACCAATAATAACTCCACTATGAGAGTTTTGAATTTTATTATAGGGTTTAGAAGTAAGATTTATCTTCTTATTAGTCTTGTCACCATTAGAAATATATTCTCTATTTGGTAGATTCTCATAATTAGATTCACTTTTAGAAGATTTCTCATTTTCACTATACGCATATATTAATTTTTCTTTTAAGCTATTTTCAAATTTGTTTTCTATAATTAAAGTATTATTTTTAATATTATTGTCTTTATTATTTATATTGTTTTTTTCTTTATCAATCTTAATATTTTTTTCGTCTTGATGTGGCTTATTATCTTTTTCCTTATCATTAGATTCAATGATTTTGTCAGAATCCTCAGGTCTTTGCTCATCAGCATCATCATTTTTATTATCATTATTTTTATCCATAATAAGCCCACTGTCATCTCTATCTGGGTCATCTCTACCTCCTCCTCCACGGTCACCATCGATATCTTCGTTTTCTTGTTCATCATCTGGTGTTATTTGTCCTTCTCCTCCATCCATTACAAATCCAGGCTTTAGTACTATATTTGAATATCCATCTCTAAATCCTCCTTCTACTTTTATCCTAAAACAACGTAATTTAAAATCCTCAAAGAAGAGAATTACCTGCTCACTGATATCTTCTTGTTCCTCACTTATCCAATTGACTCCATCTTCTGAGTATTCAACAAAAACTTTATTTGCATTATATGGCATATCATAGTCCAATATGGCTAAATATCCATAACGTGTATTTTGAAAATCAAAACTTAAATTATCTATTGGCTTTTTTTCCACAATATGTACATCCAAAGTAGGAACAACATCATCATTTAATATTATTTTTTTTAGATTTAAATCTTCATCTTTGAACTTACCTTTTATACTGAAGTCATACCCCTTTACTAAATTTTCATAATAATCAGAAATATCCCATTCCATATCTATCTTAACATTAGTGCCACTAGAAGTTTGTATCAAAACATCCTTCGGAAAATTTATATCTTCTATTTTATCTTCTTTGCATACTTGTATTTTCTTATCAAACACATAAATACCTCTGGCAGAACATTCTATAATATTGTAACCAGAATCGTTTGAGATAGCAGGTATTAACTCATTATCATCATTAATTATATAAATATTTTTACTTTCTGATACAATGGATTGCGCAGTTTTATATAAATTTTTTAATAATCTATTTTCGTTATCATTGCCATAAGCTCTTACTGATGTACTTTCCAACTCAACATCACCCTTACAATAGATTCCTATAGCATTTTCTCCTCTTACTTCTATATCTCTATATGGAACCCTAATATTATTTCCAGAATAAATTCCTATAGCATCATTTCCGTTTGCTTTTATCTTTCCAACATTTTGATAGTAACAACTAAAATTTAAAATACCTCCTTCTTCAACATACAAAGCAGTTCCATTAGTAGCAATTATATTGTCTATACCTATACCTAACTTTCCTCCCTCTTCCACATGTATTACTCCATCTTTTCCGCCCTCTCCTATTATATTCAATTCATTATCTTCAACTATAAAATTACCTTGGTCTTTTATTAGTACTTTATGCGTATTAGTGTCTATTGTAAAATTAGTTCCATATGGAATATAAAATCTAAACTCTTTATCTATTACCATATCGCAGGGTAGAGTATAAACAATATCTTCAGTACTGTTTTTATTTTCTTGAACCCATTTTTTAAAATCTTCTAGACAATTTTCTTCTTGTCCAAAAACTTTATTTGGAAAAATCATAAAACATATCACTACTAAATTTATAAAAATAAATATCTCCGATTTTTTCACCTTACACCTCTAGAATTTTTTTAGTTTTAGTATAGTAATGTTGAAAAATGTACTTTCTCAATATAATTTTTCCATAAATAGTGTTTATTGTCAATTTATATAAATATTTTTACCAACTTTTATAAATAAAAAGCTACTTGTTAAAGTAAACAAATCTTTTACTTTAACAAGTAGCTATATTTTTATAATAAAATAGTTATAATATTAGAGCTTCCTTCATTTACAATTTTTTGTAGAGTCTTTTGCATCTTGACTCTTATTTCCTCTGGCATAGTATATAATTTACTTTGAAGCTGCTCTTTTACTAAATCATGAAGTGACTTACCAAACATATTTGACTCCCACAAATCTGCTGGTTGTTCTTCAAATACCTCCATGAGATATTTTATCATCTCTTCACCTTGATTTTGATTTCCAACTATAGGAGAAACTTCTGTAGATATATCTGCTTTTATAATGTGAAGTGATGGTGCATTAGCTTTTAACTTAATACCATACTGTTTTCCTTGTTTCATTATTTCTGGCTCTTCCAAGCTAAGTTCCTCTAAAGAAGGTGCTACTACTCCATATCCTTTTATCTTAGCATCCATTAAAGCACTTTCTATCTTATCATACTCATTTTTAACTTTAGATAATCTAGTTATCAGGCTAAGCAATTGATAATCTCCTTCAATTTTAAATCCACTTTTTTCTTCAAGGACATTATAGAATAAATCTTGCTTTGTTTGTAAGTCAATATTTATGACACCTTCTCCTAACTCCACATGGTCAACACCTGTATCATCTAAAAACTCTAACTCAGAGAAACCTTGCATAATTCCTTCTATATCTCTTATTTTACCTATGTCTATAATGCTCTGTTTTAATGTTGTTATTATACTGCTTTTTATCCAGTGATTTCTCTCAAGACCTTCCACCCATTTAGGTAAGTTTATTCTTATTTCTGTAAGTGGGAAATCATATAGTACAGTTTCCATAACTTCTTCTATATCCTCATCTTCCATTTCAACTATATTCATTGGAAGAACTGGAACTTCATATTTTTCCTCTAATTCATTTCTAAGCAGACTTGTTTCTTCACTTCTAGGACTTAATGTATTTAAAACCACAGCAAATGGTTTTTTAAGATTTTTTAATTCTTGTATAACTCTCTCTTCTGGCTCTACATAGCTTTTTCTGTCAATACCAGTAACTGAACCATCTGTCAAGACAACTATTCCTATTGTAGAATGGTCTTTTATAACTTTTTTAGTCCCTATCTCTGCTGCTTTCTCAAATGTCATAGCTTCTTGTGACCAAGGAGTGGATACTAATCTTTGCTTTCCACCTTCCTCATGACCTAAAGCTCCTTCAACTATGTATCCAACACAATCTACCATTCTCACTTTTAAAGATACTGTGTCTTTTATTTTAATTTCTACACCATCTGCTGGTACAAATTTTGGTTCTACTGTCATTATAGTTTTGCCTGAACCACTTTGAGGTATCTCATCTCTTGTTCTATCTTTTTTGAACTCATTGTCTATATTTGGGATAACCAACTTTTCCATAAACTTTCTTATAAAAGTTGATTTTCCTGTTCTTACAGGTCCCACTACTCCAATATATATATCCCCCTGAGTCCTTTTGGATATATCTTCGTATATATTATTATTCATATTATTCCTCCTATACATCTAATCTTATTAAATTATATTTAGATTTCGAGGTTAATATTCTTAAAATAGAAAAATAAAGACCAGCAATATTAATTTAGTTTACATATAGAAATTTGCAAATTTCAATGTAAATTAAATTATAATGCTAGCCCAAATAGTAGTGTATTATATTAACTAACTTTAGTAGTATTTTCATTTGACTTACTATTCATTTCAATAAGCTCTTTACGTCTTTCTTTAGTCATATTCATCCATATAAATGTAAACACCAATCCAATTATGGCTACTATAGTAAGAACTATGAAGTAGTACTTATATCCAGTTACACCTGGAAATGCATCTAATATCTTTCCTGCTGCTAGAGGACAAAGTACTTCTGGAAGATATCCTAATGTAGCAACTATACCTATAGCAGTTCCTGATATCGATAGTGAATAATTACCTTCTTCAAGTAACGAATAGTGTAAACCTTGAATGGCATACATAGATACATATATTGCAACACATCCAATCAATAGTACATAAATCATAGAAGATTTTGTTGGTGTAAATATTACACCTAAAAGTCCTGCAATCATAAGTATAAATCCATAAGATATAATCTTTGATGAACCAACTTTATCTCCAAGTAATCCAGAGGCTGCTGATGCTACTGGTCTACAATACTGAGCTAATATTGATATTGCAGATGCAAATACTACAGTTGCTCCAAATGCTTCAGTTGAATATGGCGTAAAATAGTAAAATGACATATTAGCTGAATATGAACAAAACATTATTATTGTTATTATCCATGTATGAGGCATTTTTATTACTGTAAAGAAAGCTTCTTTATCAAATTTGGCTGATACCTCTTTTTCATTATCTTTTAACTTAAAAAATACTAATAATCCAACTATTACATTTATAGCTGAATACAACACTATAATAGCTGTAAGACCAGATTTATCACTTACTTTTGATGAAATGTATCCAAATAATATTAAGACTAGAGATAAATGAATTGCATTGGTAATTCCACGACCACTTTCCATAAATCCAAAAGCCTTTCCTTGTTCATTTTCAGAGGCTAACATCCTAACAGCTTTTACAAGCGCTGGCCAAAAAGTAAGTATTGTTGTTATTCCCCATAAAGCATGGATTAAAAATACAATAGTATATGGAGGATAAAGTGTTAATACAAGACCCAATACTCCTGTAATAATTAAAGAACCTGAAAGTAGCTTTCTGGCTGAAATACGATCTGCTAAGAAACCACCAAAAAGGTATGATACCATTGCAAGTAAACCATAAATACTTCCTAAACTACCCATTTGTGTATTTGTAAGATTAAATGCTTGTGCAAAAGTATCATAATAATAATTTTTTAAATATGGTAAAGCATATATAAAGGCTCCTGCTACAAAGAGTATTATTAAGACTTTGAAATTTTTCCAAATGCTTGGTTTATTTACTTCAACTGACATATTTCCTCCTTATGTAAATACTCATAAATTTTTACGATAGCTAATTATTGATTTTTCAACATCCCAACATATTATAGATTTATTAATATATTATGTTAATTTATCCATAATTTTTAGTGAACTAAAGATAAATGCTTTTAGCTCACTAAAATAATTATATTTTTATTTATAGGAATCCCCAGAATTATTAGATACCTTCCTTTCATAGTTCTTCCATATCATTAAACCTGTTATTATAACAAAAAGACCTCCACCTATCATCTCAATCTCATAAACTATATTATCTTTTAAAGTCTCCATAACTGGTGCTGTTGAAAAAAGTATCCCCACTACAGTCACTACAAGTACCATTCTGGCTATATTGATACAAACTGAATCACTTTTTGCAATTGAGTATGGTCTTTCTTCGTTTGGTCTTGTCTTTCTAAGTCTTATATAAGACGTAAAAAGTAATACATATGGAAACAATGCTGTTAATGCTGTCATAGTAACAAGAACATTATATATATTATCTACTGATGGCAGTAAATTTGTTCCTATAAGAAGTAGACTCACTATTATAGCTTGAATTACTACAGCATTTGATGGTATATTGTGTTTATTTGTAACAGTTAATTGCTTAGGAAATACACCTTCTTTTACATTTCCAAAAAGCATCTTTACTGGACCTGCTATATAAAGTATTAGTGCTCCAAGTACCGATAAAGTTATACCAAATGCTACTACTCTTATAAACCAGCTTCCTATTCCTAAATCTTGTGCAACTTTAGCTAGTGCATCTAGTATTCCTGTTGATGCTGCAATTTCATCTGGAGGAAGTATCATTGTTATTGCTACTGAACCTAGGATATAGATTCCTCCTATTAAAACAGCTACTGTCAATATAGCTTTAGGAAAGTTTTTCTTAGCATTATCCATTTCAGTTATGAAATTAGCAGTTGTTTCAGCTCCTGATAGTGCAAATATTATAGCAGATATAGAAACTAGTGAATTAGCATCTATCTTTGGTATTATATTTTGGATTGTATATACAGATGCTGATGGAGCTTTTTTGAGAATAACTACAGACATAAATGCCATCACTATAAGTAATATAGCAGGAATTGTAGAACCTAATGCTCCTGTATTTGTAAAGAATTTTCCAAATGCCATTCCACGAGTACTTACTAGGGATAACATCCAGAATATTATAAGTGAAAGCACTAAAATAAACATCTTATTGTTTGATAGAGCAGGATTTCCAAGCATATAAGCAATATTTATAGCTAAAAATGTCAAGAAGGAAGAATACCAAAATATCTTTGATGTCCAATTTAACCATGACACCATAAATCCCCACTTCTCTCCATAAGCCTGTTTAACCCATTCTCCAAGTCCACCATCTTTTGGATATGTTGCAGCCAACTCTGCACATATAAGTGATGCTGGAACAAAGAATATAAAAGCAAACAACAACCAAACTGGTATCGAACCAAGACCCAACCCAAAACTAGAGGCAGTAGATTTAGCTATCCATCTAATCCCAAATAGTGCTGATATATTCATAAATACTAAATCCCAAAATCCAATCTTCTTTTTCACTGTAATTCCTCCAATTTTAAATTTACTTAAATTCATACATATGTACTAATTTAAATATCAAGTATAAGCTCTTCAACACTTCTTGGATAATTAGTTATAATTGTAGCACTATTTTTACCTACTATTGCTGTATCTGAGTGTCTAAATCCTCCAACTCCAGGTATATATATTCCTGGTTCCATAGAAAATACCATTCCTTCTTCTAGTATTAATTCATTGTCAAATCTTAAATATGGCTCTTCATGTTCTGATAAACCTAAACCATGACCAATTCTGTGATTTGAATATAACTCTAGACCATGCTTTGCAACAACAGCTCTTGCTGCTTCATCCACCATTCTTGCTGGTATTCCAGCTTTTATTGTATCTAATCCAGCTTGTTGAGCTTCTACTGCAATCTTAAATACTTCCTTTTGTCTTTCTGTTGGCTTACCTATAATAAAAGTTCTTTCATTTTCTGCTCTATAGTTTTCATACCAAACCTGTCTACTATGTATTACTATATCTCCTCTTTGAAGTATTCTAGTATTTGAGTCTAAATGTGGTTGTGCTGTTCTATCGATGCCTGAACAAGTCCAGTTTGCAAATCCTATATATGTATCAGGATAATTTTCAGATACATATTTTAGTAAAGCATTATCCCCTGCAACGTCAAATTCCAATTCACTCATCCCAACTCTAACATTTTCCAAAGAACCTTTTATTCCTATATCAGATAAGTAACCAGCTATCTTTAAAAATTCTATCTCTCTTGCGTCTTTTACATATCTCATTTCAAATATTTTACTTCCAACATCTTTAATAGCAAATGATTTCTCAGTTATATATTCTGAAAAGCTTGCAGATACTATATCTTTTTCTATCCCAACAGTTATCCCTTTAGGATATCTATTTAAAATTATATCTAAGTAATGTTTATGTGATATTCCATGTTCTTTCATTTCTGGTATTTCATAATATACATATACATTATCAACTTTTGCAACTTCTTTAGCATGTAGCTCCTCTAATCCAGGCACTATTAATTCTATTTTATCTTGAGTTACTACTGTTACAATTGGTCTAGAATAAGTTATTGCTTTAAATCCACTAATATAAAATTGGTTGTCTGGTTCAAATATTAGGGAAATTTCAATATTTTTTTCATTCATATACTTTCTTAATCTTTCTAGTCTCATGTTATTTGACATAGTACACCTCTTTCTCAATATTCAAATAATTTATTCAATACAACAAGTATGAATATATCATTTCAAAATTCTTAATATTTTTAGTACTTGTTGTATTCGTATGTAAATTAAATTTATTTGTGATTATTTTATCATAATCATGATTATTTTGTCAATCACGATTTAATTTTTAAATATTTTTTATATTCTGCTGATATTAAATTATCTAAAATATAACAAATATATATTATATTTTGGAATATTATTCTTGATTTATGATAAATTTAATGATAAAATCACGATTATATAAACTATATTGATTATTTGTAGGTGAATAAAATGACAAATAAAGAATTACAAAAGAAAAGGATATTGATGTATTTCATAGAAGCTGCTCAAAACATTATGGAAAATGAAGGAATAGAAAATATTACACTTCGTAAGGTTGCAGATATGGCTGGCTATAACAGTTCAACCCTATACAACTACTTTAAAAATTTAGACCATCTAATATCATTTGCATCTATAAAATATTTTAAAGATTATAACTTAAATATTTCAAGGTGTATAGAGAATGTAAATGATGAATATAAGAAATATATAATTATGTGGAAATTATTTTGTAAACATTCTTTTGACAATGCCCAAGCTTTTTATCAGGTATTTTTTAACTTGTCCAGTGATGAACTTAGTTATATAACAAAACAATATTATGATATGTTTCCAGAAGACTTAGGTATTCATGACAGTGATATATCTCTAATGATTACAGGAAAAAGTATAAAAGAAAGAAATAAAATACTATTGAACAATCTTGTAGATACTGGATATATACCATCTAAAGATTTAGACATAATCAATGATATAATTATTTCTTTTTATCAAAATCTATTATTCTTAAAAAAGAACACAGGAAAAAATTCTAATGATGATGAGTTAACTATGAAAATGATTTCTTCTATTGAATACATAATAAAACATGCTAAGTAATATTAAAATAGCCCTCTTTATAAAAAGAGGGCTAAAACACAGCTATTATTTTTTTATTTTATTGTGCAATAAGTTTATATATCATCACCTAAAACTACTTCTTCCATTTCGTGCTTTTTACTTCTCATCATTAGTTCTATTCCAACTTCTTTAGGATTTGCACCTTTAGTTATTACAGAGTATATAGCATTAGTTATTGGCATATCTATATTCAGCTTTTCAGCAACATCATGTGCTACTTCAGTAGCAGTTATTCCTTCTACAACCATCTTTACTTCTTTTAAGGTATCTTCTAAGCTCATCCCTTGACCTATAAGTATACCCGCTCTTCTATTTCTACTATGCATGCTTGTACAAGTAACTATTAAATCTCCAATGCCTGAAAGGCCTGCAAATGTAGACATATTAGCTCCCATAGCAGTACCAAGTCTACTCATTTCACTAATTCCTCTTGTCATAAGAGCTGCTTTTGCATTGTCACCATACCCTAATCCATCACATATACCAGCACCAAAAGCTATAATATTTTTCAATGCTCCTCCAAGTTCAACTCCAACTATATCTGGATTTGTATAAACTCTAAGTTTAGGACTCATAAATAAATCTTGTATACTCTGTGCTATTTTTAATTCTTTAGATGCTACTACTACTGTAGTAGGTATATTTCTTGCTACTTCTTCAGCATGAGATGGGCCAGATAGTATTACATATGGATTTTGTGGCAATTCTTCTTCACATACCTGAGACAATCTAAGTCCAGTGCCTTTTTCAAGACCTTTTGCTACATTAACAATAATTTGTCCAGCTTTTACAAAGGGTTTTATTTTTTCACAAGTACTTCTTACGGCTTGAGATGGAACTGCTAAAACTATTACTTTGCAATTTTCTATAGTTTTTTCTATATCAGTACTTATCGTTATATTATGTGGAAATAATACTCCTGGTAAATAGTCTGTATTTTCTTTAGTCCTGTTTATTTTTTTAGCTTGTTCTTCTTTTCGGGTCCACATGCTCACATCATTACCTTTATTTGCAAGACCTAAAGCTAATGCACTTCCCCAACTTCCAGTACCTAATACACATACTTTCTCCATATTTAACACCACCTGAGTATAATATATTTACTATTCTTTCTTTTGACCAATTTTTCTTTCTGTCCCATTTAATAATCGCTTTATATTTGCTCTGTGATTATATATTACTGATATGCTTAAAAACAAAGCTACAACTAGCCCAGCTTTATTTTTTGCTATAATCATAAATATTGGTGAACAACCTATCCCAACAACAGAACCTAATGAAACATATTTTGTTATAATTACCACCAATATAAATACGGCCAAACACATTAATGTTATTACTGGATTTACAGCAAGCATTGCACCTAATGAAGTTGCAACACCTTTACCCCCTCTAAATCCTAAAACTGCTGGCCAATTATGACCTGCTACAACACATATAACTGCTAGATATCCAGCTAAAAGAGTATCTATACCAACCAACTTTGCTGCAATTTCCGATATCAAAACAGCAATTACACCTTTAAAAACATCACCTAAAAAAGTCATTGCTCCTGCTTTTTTCCCAAGTGTTCTAAGTACATTTGTCGAGCCTGCATTACCCGAACCTTGAGTCCTTATATCAACCCCAGCAATTCGCTTTGCAACTATATACGAGGTTGATATATTGCCTAATAAATATGCAATTACAGCAATAATTATATAACTAAATATCTCCACTGAACTTACCTCCTTTAGTTATATTTTAGATATTTACTTTTTATTTTTTTGTCTATACTCAAATTTTATGGAAGTTCCTTCAAATCCAAAGTTTTCTCTTATCTTATTTTCAAGGTATCTTTGATATGAGAAGTGAGTTAAGTTCTTGTCATTTATAAATAAAGTAATTTTAGGAGGTCTAATGTCTGTTTGAGTTCCATAGTAAATTTTTAATCTTCTACCTTTATCAGATGGTGGCTGATTTAACATTACAGCTTCTCCAATTACTTCATTTAATGCTGAAGTTGATATTCTCTTAGAATGTTCATTTGATACATATTCAACTGTGTCTAATATTTTATTCATTCTTTGATTAGTCTTTGCAGAAACAAATACTATTGGAGCATACATCATAAATGGGAATTTTTCTTTTATATCTTTTGTGTAATTACTCATTGTCTTATTATCTTTTTCTATTAAGTCCCATTTATTGACTACAAATATACATCCCTTACCTTCATCATGTGCTATACCTGCAACTTTTGTATCCTGCTCTGTCACGCCTTCCAAAGCGTCTATAACTATCAACACTACATCTGCTCTATCTACAGCACTCATAGCTCTTATTACACTGTATTTTTCTATTGTCTCATATATTTTGCTTTTTCTTCTAAGCCCTGCTGTATCTATAAGAAGAAATTTCTGCCCATTTTTTTCAAAATAAGTATCTATTGCATCTCTAGTAGTTCCTGCAATTGGACTTACAATTACTCTTTCTTCTCCTAATATCTTATTAAGTATAGAACTCTTTCCTGCATTTGGCTTACCTGTTATAGCTACTCTTATTATATCTTCTTCATACTCTGTATCTAATCCTGCTGGAAAATTTTGAACTATCTCATCTAATAAATCTCCAAATCCCATACTATTGGCTCCTGACACTCCAAAAGGAGTTCCAAAACCTAATTCATAAAAATCGTATATATTGTCAAACTGACTTTGACTATCAATTTTATTAACCACTAGAATTACTGGTTTTTTTGTTTTTCTAAGTATCTGAGCAATTTCTTTATCAGCAGCTGTTATTCCAGCCTTACCATCAACTATAAAAAGTATTACATGTGACATGTCCATTGCAAGCATAGCTTGACTTCTCATTTGAGATAATATTATATCTTCGCTATCAGGTTCAATACCTCCTGTATCTACTAATGTAAAATATTTATCTAACCATTCTACTTCTGCAAATATTCTATCTCTTGTAACTCCTGGTGTATCTTCAACTATTGATATCCTTTTTCCTGCAAATTTATTAAATATTGTAGACTTACCAACATTTGGTCTCCCAACTACAGCTACAACTGGCCTACTTATACTCATGTTGTTTCTCCTTCCATCTTTTGTTTTCTATTTTAAAATTTTATCCACAAAATCTTTTCCTTCATTTAAGCATGGGATAATTTTTATTTTCATAAGTTCTTCTAACTGATTTAGTTCAATATTATCTAAGAAAATTTCTTCATCTGCTTTTAACATACTTCTTGTTATATAAAGAGCTTCTCCCAATTCCTTATGCTCAAGTTGCTCTTTTAAATCTTTCGCTGTTAAAAGGCCTGATACTGTTATTGTTTCTCCAAAAAACTTATTTTTTATTTCATAAACATCTATTTGAAGATTTTTAAACTTGTCCATCATAGCATCTGCCATACTTTGTATAAATTCATATGCAGAATGTCCAGTAGCTATTGATACCTTTTTGTCTCTTTTAAGACTATTCTCAGATAATGTTTTTAGATACTCTTCAATCTCTGTTTTTAACTTACGTATCATACCTACACCATCTTCAAACTGTAAAAATCCTTCATATTCTTCATATGCAGGCAATTCTCTACTAGATAATATATAAAATTCATCCGATAAAAATGCAAATCGAGTCCCTATTTTCTCAAGATATTTCTGTTGTATTTCATGAATTTGCTCTATAGTTTTACTTGCACCATTATTATTAAATATATTTAATTCTGCTAAATTTTCTCTATGCTTTGTAATTCCAACTGGAACTATAGCAACACTATTTACATATGGATAAAGTTGAGCTAATTCTTTTATTGTTCTATCCAATTCCTTTCCATCATTTATACCTGGACATAAAACAATTTGACAGTTCATTTCTATATGAGCATCTGCCAATCTCTTCATTATACCATATAATTTTCCTGCAAATTTATTGCTTATCATTTTTTGTCTTAATTCTGGATTAGTTGTATGCACAGATATATTTATAGGACTTATTCTGTATTTAATTATATTATTTATATCTTCTTCGCTCATATTTGTAAGTGTAACAAAATTTCCTTGTAAAAAAGACAATCTTGAGTCATCATCTTTAAAATAAAGAGTTTCTCTCATTCCTTCTGGCAACTGGTCTATAAAACAAAACATACATTTATTTCTACAACTTTTAGCTTGGTCAATTATTGGATTTGTAAATTCAACGCCCAAATCTTCATCATAGTCTTTTTCTATCTCATATATGTAGACTTCACCATCTTTTTTTTGTATTTCTACCTCTAAATACTCATCACTTAGTAAGAATCTATACTCTATTATATCATGTATTGGCTGTTCATTTACAGATATAAGTAAATCTCCTACTTCTATACCTATTTCTTCTGCAATACTATCTTTGTAAACTTTACTTATAATATTATTTATTTTTTTTACATTTACTTCCATTTTTTTCACCACTCTTTTATATTCATCAATATTTATTATAATATATTTTCATATACAGTTTATTACTTTATTATATTTTACAATAGCATTTTTAAACATTTCATGTCATAATAACACATTTTAATTCTAATAGTCAATATAAGTAAATAGCTATAAAAAGATTAAAACAAATAATATTCAAATTTAAATATTTTATAAATTTGAACATTATTTGCCCTTAAAAGTACCTTATAGTTTTAATGCTTTACTATTATTAATGTTCCATTAGTCATATCGTGAACCATTCCGCCTACACACTTTGACATGAGCATTGCCTTATTTTGCAAATCTTTTTCATCATTTGCATAAAATATCGGACAACCTCCACCATTTCTCATATTTTTATCTAGTGTAACTATTGCTAGGGTATATTCATTTAGACCTATATCCATTCCCATTTTATGCACTTCCTTTCTTTCCTGTTTTATAGTTTTTCAGTGATAAGTTTTTACCTTTAGAACTTGAAAGTATTGGACATGATTTTACAGCTTCCATTACCTTTTCAACATTCCTATCTATTGGTAAATAAGCAATCATTATACTTTCATCATCTTTATTTCGTCTAGGTAATGGTACAAATGCAGGTTCTCCATAATCTCCATATAAACCTAATCTCGAATATATATTGTATACTATCGCTTGTCTTTGACCCGAATCAAATAATATTCCTGCATTAGCATAATCTCTATCTTTAGGAATTATTTGTATCCCTACACCTCTATTAATATATACTTCTCTATCACTTTTTAGACCTATATTTGTTATCCCTTTTAAATCTCCCACCTTTAGTATAGATTCATTTACGAAGCTAATATCAGCAGGCATTACATCAGCTATATCTCCAATACTTTTTCTAGTAAGAAGTTTCTTAAGTATGAAAGCTAATAATAAACCACAAATTGAACTTATTATCAAACTCATGCCTTCACTTATTTTAGTTTCTTCAATAATTACATAATATAATCCTATTGTTAAAAAAGATGTAACTATGCACATATAATTTCTTACTTCATAAGTTCTAGCTATCTCTTCTATAAATGCAGCTCCTCTTTTTACAAGTTGAACTTCTTCTAAGTTTTGTAATGTATTCCTTCTATTTGCTCTTACTTGTCTAAACTGTTCTGCTGCCAAAGATAAAAATGTTATCGATGTATAAGAACGATTTATAAGAGCTGGAACTAGTAATGCTCCTAATGCCGAAGCAACAAAGGCTAATATAAGCTGAGATAGTAAAACATTTGGTTGTGTAGGGTACTGTTTTTGGTCTAAATTTAACATTATGACTCTTGATGTCATACCAATAATAACTGCAACAAAAAATACTCTATCCATTAAATCACTCCTAAAATATCTAATATAAAATGTTCACATATAAATCTACAAAGTCTTTCTAGAAAAATCACTCTGTTTTCCTTTTGATGTCTCTATGATAGGAGTGCTCTTTACTACATCTATCATTACATCTATATCCTTGATTATTGGTACATATGGTACAACCACAGTGCTTTTTTCTAAGTTAGTTTTAGATATAGCTACAATATCAACCTCATCTACATCCTTATCTATACCCATATGAATAAATAGATTATGTATTATAGCTTGTCTTTGCCCTATATCATTTACTATCCCAAATGCACCCAAATCTCTTGGTATAATCTCTATAGCTAGACATTCATTTTTATATTTTTCTCTTGTATTCTCTAAACCTATATTAGTTATTATTACACCATTTACTTTTAAAATAGGCCCTTCAAAGCTTACTTCAGCAGGAACTATATCTGCTATATCTGCTATACTATTTCGTCTTAGAAATCTTCTAAAAATTAAACCAACTAAAGCTCCTGCTATAACAGCTAGTATTGTACAATAAGCAAAACTAAGGTCATATCGTTTTGAAACAGTAATATAAACTATAGAAGATACTAGTGCAGAAAAAAGACTGATATAACTTCTAGATTCATACGTAGATGCTATTTCTTCTACATAAGCATCTCCTTTTGGTACTAATTCTTCATTGTCGATATTTTTTAATGTTATTCTTTCTTGCTCTGCAAGACCTTGAAATTGTTGTATTGCTACTGCAAAAAATGTTAATGCTGCAAACTCCTTATCTATAAGTGCAGGTAATGCTATAGCACCCAATGAAGCTGAAAGTCCTGATATTATTATTTGTTCTAAATAATCTTGTGGTCTCGATGGGTATTGCTTGTCTGTAACTCTTAAAACTAATCCTCTACACAATATTCCTATAATTACTGCTACTATAAAAGAGTGTCTAAATAAATTTGCACCTAATAAGCTTTCTTCCATTTTCTCAGCTCCTTCTATTATATAGTTTGTGCAAAAAACAAAAAAAATTTCCTTCTATTTAAGGAAATTTTTTTGTAGTATTGTAACAATAAATTCGCTACCAATACCAAGTTCACTTTTTACTTTTATACATCCATTTAATGATTTGACTATATGCTTCGTTATAGCCAATCCTAAGCCCGTTCCTCCTACATCTCTACTTCTTGCTTTATCCACTCTATAGAAGCGTTCAAAGATACGTTCTACATCTTCTTTTGGTATTCCAACGCCATTATCTATAACTTTGATTATTATTTTTTCTTCATCTTTTAAAACTACAACTTGTACAATACCATTATCTTGAGTGTATTTTATAGCATTATCAACTAAATTTAAAAACACTTGTTTGATATAATCTCTATTAGAAAGTATGTTTATTGATTTATCATCACATTTATATAAAACTTCTATATTTTTTTCACTAGCTGAACGTTGAGTTATTTCATATACTTCTCTAAATACATCATATATTACAACATCTTCCATTAGAAGAGTGTCTTTATTTTCTACAAATGATAATAATAATATGTCATCAATCAATCTTTTTAATCTGTCTGATTCACTTTCTATTATTTCCAAAAACCTATTTCTAGTATTTACATCTATATTTTCATTGGATTTTAACGTTTCAACAAATCCACTTATAGATGTAAGTGGTGTTTTAAGTTCATGACTTACATTAGCAACAAAATCACTTCTCATATTTTCAAGCTTCACCTTTTTAGTAATATCTTCTATGTTTACTATTGAGCCAATTATTACATTATTAGTATTTTGAAGATAAACTGGGTCCACTTTTATTTTGTATACTATATCATCTTTAATAGTAATCTTTGCAGTTTCATTTTCTTTAGAACCTATAAATTGAAGTATCTGCTTTAATATTTCTTCTTCTTTTATTACAGCATTGATATTATGACCTTCAACTAGTTTGTTGGGTTCGCTCTTTATCATTTCTTTAGCTTCATCATTTATCAATAATATGTTTCCATTTACATCTATAGCTAAAATTCCATGAGATATACTTTTTAATATAGACCTTAATTGTAAATGTTTATATTGTACTTCTTCTAATGTATCATCCATATTTTTTATCATATGATTAAAATTTCTGGCTAATTCTCCTAGTTCTCCTTTAGCTGATATATTCAGCCTAGCGTGAAACTCTTTGTTACTTACTTTTTTTGAAACGTATATAAACTCTTTTAAATATTTTCTTAGTGTTATTGTGTATCTTACAGACAATATCACAATGGCTATAGACAACATAACAATAAAAAAATATATGTTCTTTAATTCTTCCACAAGATAACACTCCTAAAATATAACTTTTTCTAATCTATTTTGTATCCTACACCTCTTATAGTTTCTATATATTTTTCTGATTTATCTTCATCTTCATCTTCTATTTTTTTTCTTAAATATCTTATATGGACATCTACTGTTCTAGTTTCTCCATAGTATTCATAGCCCCATATTTTATCTAAAAGATAGTTTCTTGAAAGTACCTTACCTTTATTCTGAATTAATAATTTTAACAGTTCAAACTCTTTAAGTGTTAACTCTATCTTTTCAGAACCTTTAGTAACTTCATGTTTTGATAAATCTAGTTTTAAATTACCTGTGGTAAGTATATTATTTTCTTCACCTGTACTAGTTAAGTTATATCTTCTCAAAACAGAGCTAACTCTAGCTAACAATTCTTTTATACTAAATGGCTTGGTTATATAATCATCAGCACCTACTTCAAGCCCTTCAACCTTGTCATTTTCCATATTTTTAGCAGTAAGCATTATAACAGGAATATTTTTCAAGTCTTTATCACTTCTTATTTTTCTAAGTACATCTATTCCACTTATATTTGGTAGCATCCAATCTAAAAGTATTAAATCTGGTTTAACTTCTTTAGCTTTTATAAATCCATCAAATCCATCATATGAATAACTAACTTCGTAGTTTGACACCTCCAAATTGAATTTTAATAGCTCAACTATATGCATTTCATCGTCTATAACAAGCACTTTAGTATTCATTAAAAAGCTCCTCTCTATTTTATCTGTAGTACCGTTCCTATTCGTTCTGATGCCTTATTATGTTTTCTATAAGAGTGGAATTCATCTGCTCTACAACTAGTGCATAGATTTAAATTTATTATATTTTCTTTTTTGACTCCACTACATCTCAGCATATACTCATTAATTTTCCATAAATCTAAATAGTAACTTCCCTCTTTTATTATATAGAACTTTTCATCATTATTTGTAAGAATTGTGTTAAATTTTTCTACCAAATCCTCAGACACTTCATAACAACAAGGTCCAATTGATGGTCCAATTATACATATCAAATCTTCAGGAACTGTTTTATAGGTCTCAGACATCAATTTTATTGTTTTGTGACCTATATTACTAAAAGTACCTTTCCAGCCCGCATGTGCTAGTCCTATGGCTTTATTTTTAGCATCTATAATTGATATAGGTACGCAATCTGCTGTAAACAATAAAAGTGGTACTTTCTCTAAGTTTGTTATAAGTGCATCGCCTTCTATTTTTTGTCCTATATTCTCTCTGTTAACTATGTTAACTATGTCTGAATGTATTTGAGAATTACTAGTTAAATTTTCAAACATTAAATCGCACTCCTTACAAACCCTTAACATGTCTTCTTTACTTTTTGCATCTATATTTTTGCAAGTTATAACTAGATTTATAGAATTTAATTTTTCATCAATTTCTTTACAGTTGCTACTTAAGTTAACATACTCTTTAATATCTTCTACACTTTTTAGATTTATATAATCTTTCATCATTTGTCTCCTTTTTCTATTAGTATACTTTTAAGTTCGTTTACAAAAGTATTTATATCTTTAAATTGTCTATACACAGAAGCAAATCTTACATAGGCGACTTCATCTAAATCTTTCAATTTATCCATTACCATTTCGCCAATTTTTTTGGTTTCGATTTCTTCTATAAAACATTTATTTATTTCATTTTCAATATGTACAACTATATTCTCAATATCTTCAACAGATACAGGTCTTTTTTCACATGCCTTTAATAGTCCGTATTTTATTTTTTCTCTATCAAAATATTCTCTACTATTATCTTTTTTAATAACCATTAAAGGAGTAGTTTCTATTTTTTCATAAGTAGTAAATCTCTTTTTACATAATTCACATTCACGTCTTCTTCTAATAGATTTTAAATCTGTATGTCTAGAATCTATTACCTTTGATTCTTTATAATTACAATAAGGACATTGCATCTGTATTCCTCCTTCGTTTAGCTATATATCAAATTCATCTAAGCTTAATTCTGAACCTATATTTACTATTATTGTATCACAACCTATTTTAAGTATATCATTCCAAAATATAACTTCTTCATCCCCTCCTCTTGAAAAAAAACTTCTACTTCCATCTCCAAAAATGGTAAATGAGACTACCTTTCCCTCATGGATATCCATATCTATGTCGATTATGAAACCCATCCTTTTTCCATTTTTTACATTTATAATTTCTTTTTCCATTATATCAGAAACTCTAATCATATTATACTCACCCTTTCTTTAAAAATAAATATGTATTTGGATAAAAAAAAATGACCTATATAGGTCATTTAAATTTAAAATTATGTTTACATTCCATGGATTACTTATACATACTTTCTCATATTTTTTAAAGCATTTTTTTCAATTCTTGATACTTGTGCTTGAGATATACCGATTTCATCAGCAACTTCTATCTGAGTTCTTCCTTTGTAAAATCTTAAATCTAATACCAACTTTTCTCTACTATTTAATTTTTTAATAGCTTCCTTAAGTGATATTTCTTGCAACCAGTTTTCATCAGTATCTTTTTTGTCTTGAACCTGATCCATTACAAATATCGCATCTCCATTATCTTGATATACTGGGTCAAATAAAGATATTGGGTCTTGTATAGCATCAAGTGCCATTACAACTGACTCTACTTCTAATTCTAATTCTTTTGCTATTTCTGATACTGTTGGTTCTTTTGAATTTGTTCTAATTAATCTTTCTCTGACTTGTAGTGCCTTATATGCTATATCTTTTAATGATCTACTTACTCTGATTGGATTATTATCTCTTAAGTATCTTCTAATTTCTCCTATAATCATAGGAACAGCATAAGTTGAAAATCTGACATTTTGACTTAAATCAAAATTATCTATAGCTTTTATAAGACCAATACAACCTATTTGAAATAAATCGTCTATATTTTCTCCTCTGTTGTTAAATTTTTTTATTACACTCAAGACTAACCTTAAATTTCCTCTTACAAATTGTTGTCTGGCTTCTTCATCACCACTTTTTATTTGTAATAAAAGTTCCTTCATTTGCTTATTTTTAAGAACTGGAAGTTCAGATGTATTAACACCACATATTTCAACCTTATTAACTTGCATACATTTCAGTCCTCTCTCAAAAAGTATTCATCTATTGAAATTATTTACATTTCCAATTTTTTTATACTTTTTAAGAAGAATTAATTTAGAATTATACAAATTTTTTCATTTCTTTTTGTAACCTTGAAATTATTTTCTTTTCAAGTCTAGATATGTAGGATTGAGATATTCCAAGCATTCCAGCAACTTCTTTTTGTGTTTTTTCAATACCTTTATCTATAAGTCCAAACCTTAATTCCATAATTTGCTTTTCTCTGTCACTTAATCTGTCAAGTGCCATAACTAATAAATCTCTATCTATCTCTTCTTCTATTATTTTATATATTTCATCATTTTCTGTACCTAAAACATCTGATAATAAAAGTTCGTTTCCATCTAAGTCTATATTTAAAGGTTCATCAAAAGACACCTCTGTTTTCTTTTTATTATTTTTTCTTAGATACATTAGTATTTCATTTTCTATACATCTTGAAGCATAAGTTGCTAATTTTATGTTTTTATTTAATTTAAAAGTATTGACTGCCTTTATCAAACCTATAGTTCCTATAGAAATTAAATCCTCTACATCTATACCTGTATTTTCAAATTTTCTTGATATGTAGACTACTAATCTCAAATTTCTTTCTATTAAAATTGATTTTACAGTTTCATCAGTTTCTAGTTTTTGCAAAAGTTCTATTTCTTCTTCTGGTTTTAGTGGAGGAGGAAGAATATTGGCCCCTCCCATATAGTATATTCCTTTTGGCTTTATTATTTTTAATTTAATACCTAACATCGTAATAAAGCTTATGATTCTTTCTTTTAATCGTAACATCCTTTGTCCCCCTTAAATTTTTAGCTAGAATCCAGGCAATATATTTGGATTCATTATTGCCCCATATTCTCTATCATTAAAATTTGAAATACCAAGTATTATATTTCCTATTTTTTGCTCATCTACCTCTACATAATCAGCTTTTAGACCAATTATTATGCTTGTCTTATTACTTCCAGCATGTTTATAAGGTATTATTCTAACTCTCCCTGAAGTTCTGTCATCTAAACTACATATGATTTCCTGAGCTTTTTTCATATCTATATCTTCATAGTCAATATTTAATAGATTTTCTGGAATCAATCCTTCTAACACACTTGATTTGACTATTATTACATCACTTTGACTTATTGGGTCTTTTAATAAATTTCCACTATCCACTAAAGCCTTACAGCAAAAGTTTTTTTCTAATAAGTTTATATTTATAGTCTTTGTAAGCTCTTTGATGTATTTAAGCATCTTCAAGTCTTTGTAAATGTACTTTAATAGTTCACAACTTACATAAGTACATGCAATTAAAAAAGATATTTTTAAATGGCTTATTCCTGTAAAGTAAATTACAAAATAAGTACTTCCAGAAATAAAAATATTTACTAAATAAAAAACTAATGCTACATGAGCATAATCTTTTTTACTCTTAGTCCTAAATGAAATTAAAGTTATAATACTCATGATTATTATTTTAAATGGCACTGTAAATAGTATATTCATTGACGGGTATAAATAAGCAACAGAGTAGGCTCCTCCTAAACTAGCCCCCAGCAACTTATTCTTTCTAGGATTATATTTTTTAATAAGAATAGAAGTACAACTTATAATAATATAATTTATTACTAGGTTTTCTATAACATAGTACTCAATATACACCATGTATCCCCCCTTAAAACCTTTAAACATATTATAAGATAGTATGTACAAAATTTTATGTCACTTTTGACAGTCGAATCCAAAACAAATTCTATTTAAAAATAACAATGATATATGTCTTATACTTTATGTCGTCAAAAGATATTTTTTTAGTATCAAACAAATAGGCTTTTTTGTAGAATCCAATATATCTAGGTAGAAGTTATTCAACCTCACTTTTGGAATATTTCCATAAAAAAAGACTATGCGACTTAATAATATAGCAAGTAAATCTTTTACTTGTATAAAATTAAGTTGCATAGTCTATAAATTCAAATATAAACTTAAACTATTGTGCTAATAATTCATTTGCATATTTTGCAGATTCATTTAGTGCTTGTTCTGGAGTTTTATCTCCAGCTATCATCATTTGAAGTTGTTTCCATAAGTGTTCATATATTTCTACTCCATGAGGTCCAACTGTTAATGGTCTGTACATATTTTTATCTTTTGTTACCATTTCTTCAAATCTTGGGTCTCCTTGATATTTTTCACCTTTAGCAACTGGTGCTCTTGGTATCTCTTTATGGAAAGCTTCCATTGAATCTTTACTTAACATATATTCAAGAAGTTTAAAGCCAAGTTCTTTGTTTTTACACGCTGACATTAAAGTTAAATCATCTACTGAAGCAAAACTACCAACTGTTTTATCTTCTAATGAAGTTACATATCCCCAGTTTAAGTCTGGGAATGATTTATCAAAAGTACTTGTAGCAGCAGAAGACAGCATTATAGTAAATGCAGCTTTTCCTGGTCCAAATACACTTTCAACCATTTCATTACTGTCTTTTGATAAAGCATTATCTGGTATATATTTTTTCATATCATTTATAAAGTTAGCAGCTTTTAATCCTTCTTCATTATTAAATTTAACTGATTTTAAATCATCATTATATATATCTCCACCAGCTTGCCATAGATATGGATACCAGTTCCAGTTTAAACTACCAAACACTTTAGAACCCCAACCTTGTGCAAGACCCCATTGGTCGATTTTTCCATCTCCATCAGTATCTTTTGTTGCTTTTTCACATATTCTTTTAAAATCTTCCCATGTTTTAGGAGGTTTTTCTCCCAATTTTTCTAGTATATCTTTATTATAGTATAATACACCTGGATTAGCAGCTTCTATAGGTAAACCGTAAATTCCACCCATCATTTTTGCATTATCTAAGTATAAATAATTGTCTGAAGTTCCTGATTTTTCTAAATAAGGAGTTAAATCTTCAACTGCTCCCATTTCTATAAATTGAGGAAACATTTCTGCATACATATATCCTATATCTGGCCCCTCACCTGCACTGATTGCAGTAGCATATTTTTCTGCATAATTATCCCATGGTACTATTTGAAATTCAATTTCACAGTTATTTTCCTTTTCAAATTTCTCAAGTATCGGTTTCCATGCATCTGCATCATGATCTGTTAATGGTGCAGACCATACAACTAATTTTTCTTTGCCATCTTTTCCTTTAGATTCTTCTTTTTTTGTACATCCAGCAAGAAGTGATGTTGACAAAACAGCAACCATGGCTAAAGAAAGAATTTTTTTTAGCTTAATCATACTTAATCCCCTTTCAGACTTTAATTTCTCTTTTTCCTCAAATTTTTACAATTCAATTCAGATTTAATATTACCAAATAAAAATATCATTGTCTAATTATAAAAAACTATAATCATTTATATAATTATCATTTTTTTCTATACTTGATAAAAAAACTTTACTTTTTTATATTTTTTTGATACTAGAATATATTTTAAGAAATAATAGATTAAAATACAAAAAATAAAAAGAAGTCTATTGACTTCTTTATAAATTTACATATTATCTTCTTCTTCTTAAGAATGTAGGTATTTCCATGCTCTCATCATCGTCTTCTTCTATTATACTCGCCTTTTTAGGAGCTTCTATCTTTTCTTCAACGACAATTTCTTCTTCTTCTATTTCTTTTACAACTTGTTTTACGGTTGTATTCAAAGAAGATCTTATACTTGATTTAGGCTTAGTATCCAAATCTAAAATCCCACCTTGTAAGCCTTCAAATCCTGTTGCGATTACTGTAATCATTATTTCATCACCTAAATCTTCTTTTATAGAAGCACCAAATATAACATTTGCTTCTGGGTCACAGGATTCCATAACTAAAGTAGATGCTTCATTAACTTCAAATAATCCTAAGTTAGGACCACCTGTAACATTAAGAAGTACTCCTTTTGCTCCTTGTATTGATGTTTCTAAAAGTGGAGATTGGATAGCTTGTCTAGCAGCATCTATAGCTCTAGTTTCTCCACTAGCACTACCTATACCCATATGAGCAAGACCTTTATCTTTCATTATAGTAGTAACATCTGCAAAGTCTAAGTTTATTAATCCTTCAACTGCTATAAGGTCAGAAATTGATTGTATACCTTGTTTTAACACATCATCTGCAACTGCAAAAGCATCCAACATAGAAGTATTCTTTTGTACTATTTGTAAAAGTCTATCATTTGGTATTGTTATAAGAGTATCTACCTTTGACTTAAGCTCAGCTATTCCACCTTCAGCATTTTTCATTCTTATTTTACCTTCAAATGCAAAAGGTTTTGTAACTACACCTACTGTAAGGATACCCATTTCTTTAGCTAAGCCTGCAACTACTGGGGCAGCTCCTGTACCAGTACCACCACCCATTCCAGCTGTAACAAATACCATATCAGCTCCTTGAAGTAGTTTTACTATTTCATCTTTACTTTCTTCAGCAGCTCTTTTTCCTACTTCTGGATTAGCTCCTGCACCAAGTCCTCTAGTTAATTTTTCTCCTATTTGAACTTTATATTCAGCCTTTGATGTATATAAAGCTTGTTTATCTGTATTTACTGATATAAATTCAACACCTTTAAGTTGAGCTTCTACCATTCTATTGACAGCATTGTTTCCACCGCCACCTACACCTATTACTTTAATTTGTGCACATTCTTCTAATTCTACGTCAAAGTTTAGCATCATAAACCCCCTTATCTCATGATTCAAAGTTATCGTATGTATTAATTATATCATTTTCTTCTTTTATTTTGTTAACCTTTAACTAACATATTCCACAAAAACGTAAATTTTCCTTTTTAATTTTCTTACTTATATTGTCAAATATTACTCTTTAAGTATAAAATATTTTATGTATATATCAAAAGCTCTTTAATTTTTATGTTTTTTATTCATAATATTGGCAATGATATAACGTCTAATTATGGATAAATTATTAAATAGTCTCATACCAAAAACTAATACTGCTACATAATAAAGTGAAATTCCTAACTTTTCTCCTATATAAGTCAATAATATAGCCAAGATAGCATTCCCTATGAAACCAGTAACAAAAATTACATTATCATAGTTATCTTCAAAACTGGATTTTATCGCTCCAAATATAGAATCCATTATTGCAAGAATAGCTACTGACATATATATCGAATAATCCATAGAATATGTAAATGGAATGTAGTAACCTACTACCACACCAAATGCCAATCCTCCTAACACCCATATCATAAATCCTCACCTCTTTATTTTACTTTGAAACACAACTATATTACAATCCTTTTTATTAATTTTTTTTATTTTTTCTTTATTTTTTTGTATTTTTCGTTTTATTTTGCAAATAAATCCACTTTATTTCCATTATTTTCCTGTATTTTTATATTAATTCCATATATATCCTTTAGAGATTTAGCATATGATTCTGGAGAATTTATAGCTGCACTCAATAAATCTATATCTCCTATAGCTTTTATTATAAATGGTTGTCCATATGTAGTATCGTTCACTGTAATAGTTGCTCCTGAACATTTTATCTTACTTGTTGACAATACTCTTTCTCCATTTATAGATATTGCTTTTGCACCTGCTTTTTTCAAATCATTTAAAACTCTTAGAATGTCAATATCATGTATAATCAGGTCGTTTGGATTTTGTCCATCTTTTAATTCTCTTTCACTATCCTTCATAGTAATAGTTATTCCTGGACCTGTGACAGTTGAGTAGCCACTTAACTCTTTAACTTCTTCAAGTTCTTTTTTCATTAATGTTTGAATCGATTCATTTCCATTATTTTCTGCTTGCTTATATTCATCTAAAGTATTTTTATTACTTTTAAGAGCTTCTTTTAGATTTTTTATTTCCTTATTTGTATTTTCTATTTCACTTTCAATATTTTTAGTCTGACTCAATGTTATATACACTTTATTTGGGTTCAGTGATTTTATATAAGTTGATATGAAAATGCCTAATATGAATGCTCCTAATATAATCATTTTCCTTTTCATACTATTATTTCCTCTCTACTTTTTCTGTATCACCGTGTCCATTTATTTTTACATTATCTTCTTTAGTCACTTTTACCTTTGCATTATAATACGTTTCTATTTCCCAGACAATACCGTACTTTATATTGAGCGCAGAAGCTAATGTATCAGAATCACCAATTGCCTTTATTGTAATTGGCTCCTTTATAACAGTGTCATTCATATAAAGTTTATCTTCTTTCAAATACATATATGTATTTGAAACTAACCTTTGATTATTTATAGATATGGCACTTGCTTGTGCTGAATTTAATTTATTTATCATTGACAGTAATAAATCATAATTATATAGTATACTGTCATTTTTATCAAAGCTTCCTAAGGTTTTTGTAGAATTTATTTCAACTTCAATACCTTTTCCTTCTACATCTGTATATCCAGCTAAGGTTTCATATTTTTCTATTTCTGATTTAAGTATATCTTGCTCTCCTTTTTCACTTTTACCTCTATAAGTATCTATATCTTTTTTTACACTATTAATTTCTGATTGAAGATTTTCTTTTTCTTTTTTTAGAGATTTAAGTTCTTCTGTAAGTTGCTCTCCTCTCTTAAAAGTCGTCATTCCTCTATTTTCTATATTAATAATTTTTAATTGTAAACTAACGAGAACTCCCAATACAATACTTCCTATGATTATACTCTTATTTATAAATCTTTTTTTCAAAATATCACTTCCTTACAATTGTCTATCCTTCTGGAGTATATACAGCTAGCTTTCCATAATTTAGATTTATAGTCCCACCATTGGTATTTTTATTTTGCAGGTCAATCAAAATTTTATTTACCCTAGATATATTATAATCTAAGTTATCATCATTAGAAAGTAAGATTTTTATATTGCTTCTCGTAAGCATATCTACATTCCCTTCTTTTTTAAAGTTTACATAATTTATTTTTCTATAAATACCTTCTTCTTTTAAATAATTTAAAGTCTTAAATACATTCTCTTTAGTTTTATAATTTTTAAATTTTATTGATTTCGTATCATCAATATTATAATCTACTTCCACTATCAAATCATTTTTGCTTTCATTAGTGCCTTTTAGTTCCTCTAATAAGTTCCCTTTTTTATCTATATAACAATAGTTATCTTCATCCTTTAATGCTGCAAAAATTTCTTTTTCCTTTAAGCTTATAATTATCTTATTTGGAAGTTTCCTTTTTATTTCTACATCTTCTATATATGGATTTTTCATAAGCTTACTTTTCATGTCTTTAAAATTGTATTCAAATATATTTTCATGTGAACTTACATTTAACTCTTTCATTATATTTGACTTGGTGACTCTTTTATTTCCAATCACATCTATCCTCTTTACATCAAATAAATCACTCCCTACAATAATACATATCCCAAAAGATAGCATAAGTATAAAAACCAAAACTATCATAACATTATTCGTATTTAGCTTCTTTCTCCTCTTCAAATACAATCAACCCCTTTGGTTAATAAATACACCTTTCGAGTTTATATTTCCTACAAAAAAAATATAATATTTAAAGTCAAATTTTCTCATTTTTTTACAAAACAATCTAATAAAACATTAAAAAAGAGGATTAAATTGATATTTCATCAAAATAAATATAAAATACTATATATTTTTTATAACTTAAAACTTGTATACACACAAATAAACCCCTAATTTAGAATAATTTAGAAAATCTAATATATTATAAATTAGGGGTAAATATCTATTTATCTTTTCTTTATTCCTATTACTTTAGCCTGACCTTCTATACTTGGAGCTGCTTCTTTTTTTACTTCCTCAACAACTTTTTCTTTTTTTGGTTTTTTAGCTATTGATTTTTGTGTTGAGTTGTATACCTTTATTATCTCATCATATATAAGGTCTATCGCCTCAGGTCTACCTATAGTTTTACTTGCATTTGCCATGTCAACTAGAAGCTCTCTATCGCCTAAAAGTTTAAATACGGCTGTATTTAGGCTTTCTGGAGTTAAGTTTTTTTCTAGAATTGCAACCCCTGCACCTTGCTTCTCTATACTCTTAGCATTGTACTCTTGATGATTTTCAGCAGTATATGCTTTAGGTATTATTATAGAAGGTTTGCCAAGAGCTGTTATTTCAGCTAGTGAAATTGCTCCTGCACTACCTATAACTAAATCACTTGCTGCAAGTGCATTTGCCATATCTTCTAAATAAGGTACTACTTTTTGGTATGGTTTAAGATTTATATTACTGATACTTTCCATAAATTCTTTATAATAGCTTTTTCCTGTTGCAAATATAAAAGCTATATCTTCATTGACCATATTCTTTATGACAAGTCTCATTGCATCATTTATTTTTCTTGAACCTCCACTACCACCATAGCAAAGTACCATTTTTTTCTCTTCACTTATCCCTAAATTTTTTCTTGCGATATTTTTTCTTGATAACAAAATTTCTTTTCTAACTGGATTTCCTGTAAAAACTAATTTTTCTTCAGCTGCCTCAGGAAATCTTTTATGTGAATCTTCAAAACTTGTAAGTACCTTTGTAACTGTTTTGGATAAAATCTTATTAGTTACTCCAGGAAAAGAATTTTGCTCATGTATTATAGCTGGTATTTTTCCCATAGACGCATTAAATAAAACAGGTCCACTGACATATCCACCAGTTCCTATGACTACATCTGGCTTAAATTTTTTAACAATTTTTCTTGATTGTTCCAATCCTTTAAAAAGCTTAAAAACTCTTTTTACATTATCTAAGTCTATTTTTCTCTTAAATCCTTGTACTGTTACAGTTTTCAATTCAAAACCATACTTAGGAACTATTTCTGATTCTATTCCCTTTTCCGTCCCAACAAACATTATCTCGGCGTCTGGATGTTCATCTCTTATTTTGTTAGCAATAGCTATAGCTGGATATACGTGTCCTCCAGTTCCACCGCCCGATAATAAAACTTTCATCAAATCATCATCTCCTGTTAATTAATTTTGACATGCTTTGAGATGTTCAACACTATACCTACAGCCCCCATAAAGATGGTGAGTGAGGTACCCCCATAACTTATAAATGGTAGTGCTACACCTGTAGCTGGCATTGATGATGTTGCAACTGCTATATTTAAAGCTGCTTGTATTCCAATTTGTGCCCCTATACCTATGACAACCATACAAGCAAATACATTAGAAGTCTTCAGCGCTATTCTTACACATCTGTAGACTAAGGCTACAAATAGCATTATAACTATTATACAACCAATTAATCCTAACTCTTCTCCTATTATAGCAAATATAAAGTCATTTTGTGGCTCTGGTATATAAAAATACTTTTGCTTACTCTTTCCTAAGCCTAAACCAAACAGTCCTCCTGAGCCTAATGCATATAAACCTTGTATTACCTGATACCCCTTACCAAGTGGGTCTTGAAATGGGTCTAAAAAAGATGTAACACGACTAAGTCTATACGGTTCAGCAATTACTAATGCAGCAAATAAAGCAGCCCCACTTCCTATCATAGCAAATACAATTTTCATATCCATCCCAGCAACAAATATCATTACAAATGTAACTAGAATTACAGTACCTGCTGTTGACAAATTTGGTTGAAGTATTATCAACGCAAAAAATATTCCTGGAACTACGAGAAGTGGTACAACACCTTTTGTCAAAGATTTTATTTTATCATAATTTTTCTCAATCAATTTTGCAGTTAATATTATTGTAGCAAACTTTGCAATTTCTGCAGGCTGAAATGTTAAAGCACCTATCCCTAACCATCTTTTTGCTCCGTTTGCTTCTATTCCCAAAGGAGTTAAAACCAACAATAATAGTACTACTGCTATAGCTCCAATTGCTGTAGCATTTTTCTTCCAAAAATTATAGTCTATTCTAGATGTAATAATCATAACTATAAATCCCAGTATAGCATATATTACATTTTTCTTTAGAAAATAGTATGCATCATTATGTTTAAATGAAGATTGTATAAAACTTGCACTAAACACCATAACTATTCCTACAAATACTAAAAGCATAGTAGTATAAAATACTACTCCATCAAATTCAGTCTTCATCCTTATGTCAATTTGTTTTTTCAAATTTTCTTTAGGCATCCAACTAATCTACCTCCATTCTTCCATCTAAGTAAGTTTAGAGGTAAGAGATTATTTTAAATTGTTTACATTATCTTTGAAGTCTTTTCCTCTTACTTCAAAACTTTCATACATATCCCAACTTGCACAAGCTGGTGAAAGAAGCACTATATCTCCATTTTTTGAAATCTCATGAGAAGTCTTAACTGCTTCCTCCATATCTTTTACTATATGTATGTCATTAAATCCTTTATTTTTAGCACAACTTTCTATCTTTGGTGCAGTTTCTCCTAATAAAATTAATGATTTAACATATGACTTTGCAATTTCAAGAAGTTCATCAAAGTTGCTTCCCTTATCCATTCCTCCTGCTATAAGCACTATAGGTCTATTATAAGACTGTACAGCTTTTATAGTAGAATCTGGATTAGTTCCCTTTGAATCATTTACATACATTACATTATCTAAGTTTCTTACAAACTCTTGTCTGTGTTCAACCCCTTTAAATGTCATCAATACATCTTTTATTACTTCTAAATCTACTTTACAAACATATGCGATTGCTATTGCTGCCATACAATTTTCTAAGTTATGGCCTCCAGGCAAACTTACATCATCTTTATTTAGAAACTTAATCTTATCCTCTATATCTATTATTATGTCATTATTTTCTAAATATACTCCTCCATTTACTCTATGAGCTCTTGAAAAATAAATTATTTTGGCATTACATTTATCAGCTAGACCTCTCACTATTTCATCATCATAATTTAATACACAAAAATCTTCAGCATTTTGATTCATAAATATTTTTGATTTAGCTTCTATGTACTTTTCCATAGTATGATGTCTATTTAAATGATCTTCTGTAATGTTTAATATTGCACTTACTTTAGGTCTAAATTCATCCACACTTTCAAGTTGGAAACTACTCAGTTCAGTTACAAGTATAGATTCTTCATTTGAAGTTTCTATAGTATCTATTACAGGATTCCCTATATTACCAACTACATATGTATCTTTTTTGGCACTTGAAAAAATTTCTCCTACTAAGCTAGTTGTAGTTGTCTTACCATTTGTACCTGTAATCCCTATAAAAGTTGGATTATTTGACAATTTAAAAGCTAATTCTACCTCACCAATTATATACTTGCCTGAATTTTTTAGCTTCAAAATAAATGGCAGGTCTAATGGTACCCCTGGAGATACTACAACCATATCTACATCGTCTACATCCTCTGGATGGCATCCTAATATGTATTCTATGTCATTTATAGATTTTAATTCATCAAGTATTTTTTTTAATTTATTTTCATCTTTAATATCATTTACAATTATACTTGCTCCTAATTTATCTAAATGTTTAATTGTAGATATACCAGTTTTTGCAAGCCCTACTAATAAAACTTTTTTTCCACTTAAGTCCATTTTTTATTCCCCCTAGGCCTAAAATACTGCTATTATACTTATCCAAGCTAAAACAACTGTAATAATCCAAAAAACAAATACAACTCTTGTTTCTGGCCAGCCACATTGTTCAAAATGATGGTGTATTGGAGCCATCTTAAAGAATCTCTTTCTAGTTGCTTTAAAATATCCAACTTGAATTAAAACTGATAGAGCTTCTGCAAAATAAATACCTCCAATTATAGGTATTATAAGCACAGAATTAGTTAAAACTGAAAATGCTACAACCGCACCTCCTAATGCCATTGAACCTGTATCTCCCATAAACACTCTAGCTGGATATGAATTAAATCCTAAAAAGCCTAGACATGCTCCAACAGTTGCTGCTGCCAAAACTGCAACTTCTGTATTGCCTGCAACTGAACTTGCAAACAACATAAAAAATACAGAAACAACTAAAGTCACTCCTGATGCTAGACCATCTAGACCATCAGTTAAATTTACAGCATTTACTATTGCTACTATTATAAACATCATTATTGGTATATATAGTATTCCAACATTTATTACAAAATCTGTAAATGGTATCATAAGTTGCGAAGCACTTGATGATGACGTATACTGATAAAAAGCAACATAAAAAGATAATGCAACTTGAAGGATTATTTTTTGATATGCTTTTAGTCCAAGTGACCTTTTTAGCTTTATTTTTATAAAGTCATCTAAAAAACCAATAAAACCAAAACCAGCAATACATATAAGACCTACTGCCATGTCATGACTAACTTTTACTCTTGTAAGTCCAGTTATTAGAATTGCAACAATCATTATAATTCCACCCATAGTAGGTGTTCCATTCTTAGCTAGATGTGTTTGAGGTCCATCATCTCTAACTGTCTGACCAAATTTAAATTTCCTAAGCATTGGTATAAATATTGGTCCTATTATAATTACTATCAAAAACGCAATCAATGCGGTGTACGTAAGCTCTGTTATTCCTAACATCATAAAACTCCTCTCCCTTGTCAATCAACTCATTAGTTTAAGCTTATTTATTTAGATATTCAACTATTTTTTCTAATTTCATGCCTCTTGAGCCTTTCACTAAAATAGTGTCTTCTGTTTTTATTAATTCATCTAATTGATTAAATACATCATCTCTATGTTTAAAGTGATATATATTGGATGAATCGAATCCTAATCGTTTTGCTTCGTCTCCAATAAACACTGAATTTTCGCCTATAGTTATTATAATATCAGTATTATTCATAGATGATTTTCCAACTAATCTATGACCATACTCTGAAATTTCACCCATCTCAAGCATATCTCCAAGTATTGCTACTTTTCTACCTTTATATCTTCCAAGTATTTTTAAGGCTGCTTCCATAGAATCTGGACTGGCATTATATGAGTCATTAATTATTGTTAATCTTTCATTTTTTATTATGTCTAATCTCATTTTTGTCCCTTTGAAGTTTTTTAAACCTGTTTTTATATAATCCAAAGAAATATTTAAACTCATGCCAACTAATATAGCCGACATAGCATTATATATATTATGCTCTCCTATTGTTGGTATAAATATTTCCTCTTTTTTTCCATTTATGACACATGTAAATGTCAAACTATCTTCTTCCATAGTATAATCTTCACAATAAATGTCATTATCTTTATTAAATCCAAATGTTTTTAACTTATATATGTGCTCTTTTTCTTTTAATGTAGATAAAAATTTATCATCACCATTCACAATCAAAGTATTTGTATCATCAAAGTTTGAAGCAATCTCCAGCTTTGCTTTTAAAATTCCTTCTTGTGAACCTAGGTTTTCTATGTGCGATAATCCTATATTTGATATGACTGCAATTTTAGGGTTTACTATGTCCACCAAATACTTTATTTCATTAAATCCAGACATTCCCATTTCTATTACAGCACACTCATGTTCTTTATTTAAATTAAACAAAGTCAAAGGAACCCCAAAATGATTATTTAGGTTCTTTTCATTTTTCAAGATGTTTAATTTTGCAGAAATAGCTGCATATATCATATCTCTAGTAGTTGTTTTCCCTACACTACCTGTAACACCTATAAATGGAATGTCAAATTTTTCTTTATAATATCTGGAAATATTTCCTAGAGCCAAAGTTGTATCTTTTACCTCTATTAAATTTATATCCGAACTTTCTAATTTTATTCCATTACTTTCATTTTTTATAAAAGTTTTACATCCACTATCATAGGCAGACTTTATAAATGTATGCCCATCTAAATTTTCTCCA
Organism: Clostridioides sp. ZZV14-6150; assembly: GCF_020657875.1. Lineage (NCBI taxonomy): Bacteria > Bacillati > Bacillota > Clostridia > Peptostreptococcales > Peptostreptococcaceae > Clostridioides > Clostridioides sp. ZZV14-6150. The sequence continues at coordinate 489,038 of NZ_JAGWDA010000001.1, forward strand.
ACTATGGCTACAAATGCATTTTGTGCCTTTGCTTCCCTGCTATCTATAACTATATCACTTACACAGTCATTATAATCTCCATATATTAACTTTCCATTAGTTGCAAGTACTAACTCCTTTATTGTTAAGCACTCCATTCTCAAACTCCTCCTTATAAAACATTAGCTATATTATCTTAGCAACAAAAGGCAATGTATACCGTTACATATACATTGCCTACGATAACTCTTAACTTTATAATTATATACTATATTTCTGTTTTTTTGAAGATGTTTATGGATATATGTTAATTATCTGTTACTTTTTAGTTTTCAAAATATAGTGTTATACTTGAATCTTCATTAACTTTTATTCCAGGTTTTGGAAAAACATCCTTTACTTTTGTATCCTTGGGAATTTCTATATCTGTATCTAAATTTGGTTTTAACTTCGCATCTTCTAGTGCTTTCACTGCATCTCCAATTTTTAAATTTCTTACATCTGGTACTTTGACTTGTTTCTTTTCATATTCAGCTTTTTCTTCTTCTTTATATACTGGTTTAACCCCTAAATATTTTAGAGAATCATTCATTATTTCTTTTACTATAGGTCCTGCTGTAGTACTACCAAATGCACTTACTCCTGTTGGCTCATCAACAATAGCAAGAACTACAATTTGTGGGTCATCACAAGGTGCTATTCCCACGAATGAACATATATATTTTCCTTGAGCATATTTACCATCTATAACCTTTTGAGCTGTACCTGTTTTCCCACCTAGTCTATATCCTGGTATATATGCAATTTTTCCTCCACCATCAGTTACAACTGACTCTGCAATTTCTAACATTTTTTTGGATGTTTCTTTAGATATAACATTTCTTACTTTTTTTGGTTTTACTGTCTCAGTTATATTACCTTTATTGTCAGTATAAGATTTTACTACTCTTGGTTGCATTAAATCTCCACCATTTGCTATTGATGATATAGCTGTTATAAGTTGTATTGGAGTTACTGATATGGATTGACCAAATGATATTGTAGCTAACTCGACTGGACCTACATTTTTTTCATTATATAATATCCCCTTAGCTTCTCCTGGTAAATCTATACCTGTCTTATTCATAAGACCAAAAGATTCTATATAATCATACATTTTACCAACACCTAATCTACTTCCTAATTCAACAAACACAGGGTTACAAGAATTTTGTACTGCTTGTTTAAACTCTTGTGTTCCATGAGGTCTATAGTGTCTCCAACATTTAATCTTTCTTCCTCCTACAGTTACACTACCTGTACATGTGAATTTCTCACCATCTTTTATTACTCCTTCTTCAAGAGCACTAGAAGATGTAATAAGTTTAAATGTAGAACCTGGTTCATATGTATCACTTACTGCTGGATTTCTCCACATTTGATAATAGCCCTTTATTTTGTCTTTATCGCTATATTTTTCAAGTTCTTCTTGATAATATGGATATATTGGTGTTCTTGAGTCGTTAGGGTCATAATCTGGTTTTGATGCTAAAGCAAGTATATCACCAGTTTTAGGATTCATTGCTATTGCAGTGACTTTCTTTGCATTGTTTATTTCATAAGCCTTTTGTACTGCTTTTTCAGTATAATGTTGGATTACTTCATCTATAGACAATACAAGACCATTCCCTTGAACAGGTTCATAATATTTTTCCATACCTTGTGGAATTTCTCTACCTGAAGCATCAGTACTTACTATTAGTTTTCCAGCTTTCCCTTTTAATTTTTTATCATATTGCATCTCTATACCAGATATCCCTGTTGCATCTGAAGAAGTATGACCTATTACATATGGTGCAAAATTTCCATAAGGATAATATCTTTGATTGTCTTCTGCTACCCATATTCCACCTAATTTAGCATCCCTTATTTGACTTGCCTTATCATCATCTATCCATCTTTTGACCTTTACAAGAGCCATATTTTTTTTACTTATTAGAGAATAAATATCTTTATAGTCTTCGTCCAAAATTTCAGCAACTTTTTCAGCCGCTTCTTTTTTATCTTCAACTTCTACAGGTTTGCACCAAACTGTATATTTAGTTACACTTACTGCCAATTCTTTCATATTTCTATCATATATAGTTCCTCTTTTAGGCTCTATAGGTATATCTCTTGTTTGTTGTTCTAATGCTTTTGTACTCAACCAATTACCTTTCATAAGTTGTAAGTATCCAGTCCTAATAACAAGGCAAAAAAACAGTGCACATGCTAAAACAAGAACAAGTACCAGTCTTTTTTTGCTTATCCTTTTTACTTTTCTCAAACCTATTCCCCCTAGTTATCCACATTTATATACTTTATTTGTCCATCTTTTGGATAGTCCATATTGAGCAATTCCTTTGCTTTTAACTCAATTTCTTTTATTGATGTTTTTTCAGTTTCTTTTGCCTTTAGTTCCTCTAATACTATCTCTTTTTTTCTTAAATCTTTTTGTAAATAATAAATATCATATTTCATTTCTGAAATTTTTGAATAACCACATAGATTCAATATTATTACTACGAAAGTTGTAATCAATAAAATACATTTAGCCCCTATTTTTTTATTAATTCTCTTTTTATAATTATTCTTTTTTTTATTTTTATATTCATTTAGATTATGTATTTTATAATTTTTTTTCAAATTATCACCCCGATAATATAGATTTTTAGATTTTCCTCTATACTATATTTGTTATTAATCATATCTCTTCCTTTAAAATTTCATCGCTAAATTAATACACTATTACACAATCTATTTGTAATTTTTTCTATACACAACAAAAAATCTATAGATTCACTAATTCTTGAATATCGAACCTATAGATTATACACTAATTTTTATTTATTTTTATCACTATATATTTTCTTTAACATATAAATCAATACACTTAAAGCAAATAATATTAAGAGTCCTGTCATCATGACTTTAGCTCCACCAGTCAACATCCCACCAACATAAGAATATACAATGGTTGCTGGTAATTGTCCTACCCCAGTAGCTATAAAGAAAGATATAAAACTCATAGATGTTAGACCTGCTGCATAACTCACAAGGTCAAAAGATATAAAAGGAAGCAATCTTGCAATTAAAATTGTATGTTTTCCATATTTATCAAAAAAACCATCTATACTTTCTAGTGCAAATTTACTTGTAAGTTTTGCAACTACATCTCTACCTAAAAATCTCCCAATTACAAAACAGATTGCAGCACCTGCCATTGCACTAACCCATGACAGTATAGCACCATTTACCCATCCAAATAAGGCTGCATTTGCAAAAGTAATTAAAAATGCAGGAAGAGGTGCAGCTATTGATTGTAATATCATAAGTGCAAATGATATTATTGGTGCCCAAACTCCAAATGATAGTATGTACTCCTTAATTGCATCTAAATTTAACATACTCAGATAAAATATCATCTGATTTACCATTTTTTTAACAGGAGGTATAAAAAAGTAAATAGCAAGTACCCCCAATATAATACAAATTTTTATTAATAATTTTTTATGCTTATTCTCTATTTTTCTTCACTCCTAATATCTATTTTAGTTATATTATAACAGAAAATATTTTTCTATATTGTCGATTATATCATAGTTGTTTTCTATTCTAATAAAAACTATAATAGGTTTTAACTATCATTAAGAAGTTTATTATTTTATTACATAGCTAGCCCTTACTCTCAAACTATATAAATTATATTTTTTCAGCTACTCTCAATTTAGCACTTCTTGAACGTGGATTTACTTCTATTTCTTCAGCACTAGGTAATATTGGTTTTCTAGTTATTATTTTTACTTCAGATTCTTTGTCACATTGACATATTGGTAAATGTTGTGGACATATACAATCTGATGCAAGATATTTAAATGCATTTTTCACTATTCTATCTTCTAACGAATGAAATGTTATTATACAAATTCTACCCCCTTCATTCATTATAGAAGAAGCATCATTTATCATCTTTGTAATTACTCCAAGTTCATTATTTACTTCTATTCGTATAGCCTGAAAAGTCCTTTTAGCTGGATGAGGCCCATCTATTCTAGCTTTTTTAGGAATAGCTTTTTTAATTGTATCAACCAATTCACCTGTGGTTTCTATTGGTTTATTCACTCTTTCCTCAACTATAAATTTAGCTATACGTTTAGCCCAGTTATCTTCACCATAATCTTTAATTATCTTAGCTAGTTCATCTTCTGAATAAGTGTTTACAACATCATATGCTGAAAATTCACACCTAACATCCATCCTCATATCAAGTGGTGCATCTTGCATATAAGAAAATCCTCTCTCAGCTTCATCAAGTTGATGAGAGGAAACTCCTAAATCTGCTAATACACCATCTATCTTATAAACTCCTATTTTTTCCAATTCTTCTTTTATATTTTCAAAATTGCTATGAACAAATTTTACTCTGTTTTCATATTCACTTAGTCTTTCTCTCGCTGTATTTATAGCATTTTTATCTTGGTCAAACCCTATAAACAATCCTTTATCTGATAAATTTTTTACTATCTCTTTGGAATGTCCTGCACCCCCCATAGTACAGTCAACATATACTCCATCTGGTTTTATCTTTAAATTTTCTATACATTCATTTAAAAGAACTGATACATGATGAAATTCCATAACTACCTCCTTTAAACTCACTATTTAAATTATTTTTCAATACTGTTGTTTTTATTTCTCTTTGATAAATAAATATGTGCTATTATACCACCAACAACTCCAACTAAACTTATCACTTGAGCCATTCTAAGTGGCCCTAACATTAAACTATCTGTTCTTAATCCTTCTATAAAAAATCTTCCTATTGAATACAGGGTTATATAAGTTACTATAACCTGCCCTTCGTATTTTTTATTCTTTCTAAACAATAATAAAACTATAAATATTCCAAAATCCCATATAGACTCATATAGAAAAGTTGGATGAACCTTTACTCCATCAACCATTATTCCCCATGGTAAATTAGTTGTACCTCCATGAGCTTCTCCATTAATAAAGTTTCCCCATCTTCCTATAGCTTGTGCTAAAGGCATTCCAAGTATGACAGTATCAGCCATTTTTAAGAAATTAATATTTTTAACCTTAGTGTATATGTAACCAGCTAAGATTCCACCTATTAATCCTCCATGTATAGCAAGTCCACCACCTCTAAAATTAAGGATTTGAGATAGATTTTGAGCGTAATAACTCCAATTAAATATAACATAATATATTCTTGCACATATTAATCCAACAGGAATTGCTATGATAGCTATATTTAATACATCATCTTCTTTAAGTCCTACTCTTTTTGACTCTTTTATTGCTATTAAAGTTCCCAAAATCATACCACTAGCCATAAGTATTCCATACCACATTATGTCTATCCCAAACAGTGTAAATGCAACTCTATCCATAACTCCACCTCTTTATCTTAATTAAAATATTTCCAAAGCAATACACCATGTTTATAATTAATTGTAATTATACTAAATTATGATAACATATTAATGTTAATTCTACAAAACATATTGATGTTGATTCTACAAATACTAAAAATATATTATACACATCATCACAATAAAATCATTCATAAATTATTTGTAATCAAAGAAATTGGTGTATAATATACACCAATCTCTCTATAAGTTTTTATTAATAATATTTAATTTTTACTAACTTAATTTATATAAGTATATTCAACAAGCTCACTTGCTATCTAAATAAAATAAGTATCAAAATTAACTATTTGGCATTTAGCTACTCATTGTAATGTTCAAATTTTCTACTTAGGTTCTACAATAGAAATAACACAATACTCTTCTTTAAAGTGTTCTTTTAATCTTTCTTCAATTTCCTCAAAAGTAACATCTTTAATAATATCTAAATAATCCAAAATATTTATCTCTTTAAATGTATAAGATATAAAACTATTTCCTATAAAGTTTATAGAATCAAAACACTTAATAAATGAACCAATTTTTTTCTTTTTAGTTCTTTCAAATTCCTCTTTAGATAATCCTTCTTTTTTAGCTTTTTCTATATATTCAAGAATTATCTCTTTTACTTTTTTAGGTTCCTTAGAATCTCCAGCAATTACACTAAAAGCATAGTCTACTTGAGATGAAAATCCAGCTCCAAAATTTTCATTTATCAGACCTTGCATATACAAATCTTCATAAAGTTTGCTACCCTTTTTAAATAACATACCTACAAGTATGTCAGTTACAATTTCTTTACGTAAAAGTTCTTTTCCTTTTATACCTACATTATTATCTTTAAAACCTATGTTAAACATAGGTATAGATATAGGAAACTTTTCTATAACTTCTTTTTCCTTTACATTTGCTGGTTCTTCAGGATAAAATCTTTCTATATTCTTAGAAAGCTTATCTACATCATAATTATTTGCTTTTTTAGTTACATCTATGACTTTTTCTACATCTAAATCACCAACAACAAACAAAGCCATATTTCCTGGATTGTAGAAAGTATTATAGCATTTATACAGTTCTTCCTTAGTTATCTTATATATACTATCTACTGTACCAGCTATATCAATTCTAGCAGGATAATTTACATACATAGCCTTTAGACAATTAAAATATACATTCCAGTCTGGGTCATCATTGTACATTTTTATCTCTTGTGCTATTATACCTTTTTCCTTTTCAACATTTTCATCTGTAAAATAAGGTGTTTGAACATAATCAATTAAGTGTTCTAAACTCTCATAAAAATTTTCAGTAGCTGAAAATAAGTATGCTGTCATTGTAAAATTAGTAAATGCATTTGCACTTACACCCAATTTAGAAAACTTTTCAAATGCATCTCCTCCATCAGGTTGTTCAAACATCTTATGCTCTAGAAAATGTGCAATTCCTTCATTTACTCTAATCTTTTTATCTTCTCCTATTGGAACAAATTCTAAGTCATTTGAACCATAATTAGTAGCTAAAATAGCATATTTTTTTGTGAAGCCTCTCTTTGGCATAAAGTATACATCTAAGCCATTTTGTAATTTTTCATAATAAACTTCTTCTCTTAATATATCATTAACTATTTTTTCCATAGACATCTCCTCCATTAATTTCTTAAAAAGTATACAGTATCAAGTTCTATATCTTTTACAGCTTCGACTATATCTTTTTTAGTAACTTTTTCTATACTATATATTATGTCTTCTACTTCAGAATTTGTCTTTGCCATAGACTGAGAAAAAGCAAAATCAGACATTCCACCTATATTATCTGTTATAGACTTCATAGAGTTAACTAAAGCAAGCTTACTATTTTCTAACTCTTCATCAGATATATCTCCTGCTTTTAGACTTTCTAATTGTTCTTTTATTAATTTTACAGCTTTATCATAATCTTTAGTTTCTATTCCAGATGATATAAGCATAATGCTTTTATACTTCTCTATTGAAGAGAAAATATAATAGCATAAGCTTTCCTTTTCTCTTACATTCACAAATAGTTTAGAGTGTGGCCCACCACCTAATACATTACTTCCGACCACAAGAGCATAGTATTTATCATTATCTACATAATCTACATTTGCTCTATACCCCATAACTAACTTACCTTGAGTTATTTCCATTTTTTCGTCTACTACTTTTACTTCATCTACATGTTTTATGAAATCTTCTTTTGGTATATCTATAATATCTTCTCTTTCGAATTTTAAATTCTTGCTTATTATGTCTACAACCTTATCTTCATCAAAATCACCTTCTACAACTATGTCTATTGGAGATGTTTTAAGTATATTTCTATAATGTTCATATAGGTCTTTTGATGTTATATTATCTATTTCATCTTCATAACCAAACTCACTTATACTGTATTTTTCATTTTCACACATAGCTTCTATACATTTATCTTGTGCATATTCTTTTTTATCATTTATTATTGATTGTATCTTATCTCTTAAATTTTCTTTTTCAATATTTAAATATTCTTCTTTAAATCCACCATCCACAACAAGTGTATTATTTATTACTTCATTAAAAAATTCTACTACTTCTTCAAATATGTTTTCATCTAAATACTTTTCACTTATATTAATTATTTTAAAACTTAGTACTTGACGCTCTCCACGCTTTACAGCATCAGCTCCCATAGATGAACCATATAAATCATCTAGTTTATTGGATATTGCTCTAGCACTAGGATATTTTTCACTTCCGCTTGCTATTATTGATGGTATCAAAGCATTTTTTGTAGTTTCTTTTTTATCCAACAATCTCTGAACATACAAACTTATAAGATTTGATTTAAACTTTTCTGTTTTTATCAAAGTTAGATTAATATTATTACCCAAATTTATTATTTTCTTAGTATTAACCATATGTACCTCCTATTTTTTATTTAAACATCAATTTTAAAATTGAAATTTATTCATTTTTGATTGTATATACTTATATATAAAAACCTTCTATTTAATTATATCCTTTTTATTATTTTCTAAAAGTAATATTTTTATTTAAAAATTATTTAGACCATTCTGCTTTAAAGTCTAGTTTACAAGCTTCATATATATGATGTATAATCAATATGTATGTCTATAATTAAAACAATTTTACAATCCTATAGATTGATTGTTTAAAGTTATATAAAGAATATAAAAAGAATAAGAGAGAGGACGATTAATATGAAATTAGGTATAGTTGGTTTACCAAATGTAGGTAAAAGCACACTATTTAACGCAATAACTCAAGCAGGTGCAGAATCTGCAAATTACCCTTTTTGTACAATAGACCCAAATGTTGGAGTTGTATCTGTTCCAGATGAAAGATTAGATAAACTAAAAGAATTGTACAACTCTGAAAAAATAGTTCCTACTGCCATAGAATTTTGTGACATAGCTGGTTTAGTTAGAGGGGCTTCTAAAGGAGAAGGCTTAGGAAATAAATTTTTATCACATATAAGAGAAGTTGATGCAATCGTACATGTTGTCAGATGTTTTGAAGATGAAAATGTTATACATGTAGATGGTTCTGTTGAACCACTTCGCGATATAGAAACTATAAATTTAGAATTAATTTTCTCTGACATAGAGATTCTTGAAAGAAGAATTCATAAAACTCAAAAAGCCGCTAAAGCTGATAAAACTTTAGGTTCTGAACTTGATTTATTAAATTCAATCATGGCTACTCTAGAAAATAGTAAGTGTGTAAGAACTATGCAATTTACAGAAGATGAACAAATCTTTGTAAATTCATTAGATTTACTTACATCTAAACCTGTAATATACGCTGCAAATGTATCAGAAGATGATTTAGCAGATGACGGAGAGAGTAATAAGTATGTTCAACAAGTTAAGGTATTTGCAGAAACAGAAGATGCTGAAGTTGTTGTTGTATGTGCACAAATAGAAGCAGAAATTTCTGAACTTGATTCTGCTGAAGAAAAGAAGGAATTTTTAGAAACACTAGGGCTTGAACAATCAGGGCTTGATAAACTTATAAAATCATCTTATGCCTTACTTGGTCTAATTTCATTCTTAACAGCTGGTCCAAAAGAGGTTAGAGCATGGACTATAAAGCTTGGAAGTAAAGCACCTCAAGCAGGAGGAAAAATACATTCTGACATAGAAAGAGGATTTATCAGAGCTGAAACAATTGCTTTTAATGATTTAGTTGAACATGGTACTATGGCAGCTGCTAAAGAAAAAGGATTAGTTAAATTAGAAGGTAAAGAATACATAGTTAAAGATGGAGATGTAATATTATTTAGATTTAATGTTTAAAATGTTTATTTATCTACAATCTTAACTATTGTATTGTAATAAAGAAATTAGAATAATAGAAATTTCTATTATATTATAATAGCTATTTAGATTTTATAAAAAAGAGAGTTTTTCTAATTGATTTTTGAAAATCATAATAGAAACTCTCTTTTTTATAAAAATAAAATATTCTATATTTTAAATAAAAAAATATAGAATATTAAAAAATAAAACTTATAAAACTTCATTTTACTATTTCAAACTTTAAATTCATGTTTAACCAAAGGCTTGTTCCTTTTAAAAATTATATAGTATTCCTACAGAAATTATAATTGTCAACAATGAAAGTACTTTACTGTAATCCCAAATACGCTTTCCACCAAAACATCCAAATGGATAAAAAGGTATACTATGAAAAAGTAAAAAACTTATCCCAAAGGAAATAATATATTCATAAAATTCTGATTGTTTGTCAAATACTGCTACTACTAAAATAAAAAGTAGTACTCCTAACCACTCAAACAATCCTTCAATCCCCATACTACGTCTAAATGTAGTACTCCTCTTATACTCTGTTGGATAAAATCGACCTACCACTGGCCATATACCACCCAAAATTGTAATTAATAATGATATCAACAAACCACCTCTTGTAGCAATAAACTTCCATTTTTCAGATGAAATCAGGGTTGCAATTAATCCACTAAGTAAAGATACAATCAGTAATGAAAAAAACGCACCTACTCTGACAGCAAAATCATTAAAATTATTGCTAAAAAATAAAATAGGAAATGATATTAGTAAGTTTAAGACAATATAGATTCCTAATTGTTGAATTGATGAGCTATTTTTTCGTGATAATGTGCTCCATAAATGAAATCCAGAAGCAATAGCAAGTGTACTATTAAACCACAATCGTATTGTACTAATTAGCCCATAGTTTTGTAACATTTGTGTAAAGCTTATAATATGATATCCATTATTTTCAAACAACTTCCATGATGCAACATTATCGTCCTTCACAGTAGCAGTCGTAGTTTCACAACCTTGTTCTTTTAAAAATATGGTTACTTTTTTGTAAAGCTCACCTCCTATTCCCTTACCTTCATGTCCCATCTTTACATATGCTGTTTCTACATATCCAATTTTTTTGCCATTTTTTGCTGGAAAAATTTTATAGGAAGCCATACCAACAATATGACCATCTATTATAGCAAGAAAAGCATTTTGAGGCTTTTTAAATGCCATCCCTTCAACCAATCCAAAACTAGATTTACCAATTTTCCAAACAAGTGTTCTTTCATCATTTACCATTTCCCGAATTGTTATATTACTCAAAATTTTTCCTCCCTTAAGTACTTGAATAATTGCTGATATCCTTAGATTCACAAACTGTTATACTCAAATTAAAAACTTCTACCCATAGAAAAATTATATCTCTTTTAGAAAATATCATATGCTCCATATAATGTAAAGTAATACTCTAAACCTAGTTCATATTTTTATACTAAGGTGTTCTTACATAAATAAAGTGAACTTTGACTACACAAAGTTCACTTTCCTTACAAATCTTTATTTTATTTTGTACTAAGCTTTTTAATCTGTACTTATACCTTCAATATCATTCCTATTTAATATCAACTTTTCGTATTCTTCTATTGGCATTGGCTTTGCAAATAAAAATCCTTGAGCCATATCACATCCTATAAATCTTAAAAACTCTGCTTGCTCTAAGGTTTCAACTCCCTCTGAAACAACTTTTATGTCAAGTTGCTTTGCCATCTGAACAATACTTGAAACCACAATTTGACTCTTTTTTGTTTCTTCTACTGTTATAAAAAATTGTCTGTCTAATTTCAAGACATCAATTGGCATATCTTTAAGCATATTTAAAGAAGAATAACCTGAACCAAAATCATCCATAGATATTTTAAATCCTACAGACTTTAGATTTTGCATTATTTTAAACAACATTTTTGTATTATCAAATATTGCACTCTCTGTTAGTTCAATTTCAATTAAATTTGGTTCAATATCATATTCTTTTGCAATGTTTTCAAACTTCTCTATAAAGTCAGGATTTTCAAGATGTACTCTTGATAAATTTACTGATATAGGAAATCTAGGCAAACCTTCATTTTCCCAACGTTTAAAGTTTTTACAAACTTGAATAAATACAAACATATCTAATTCTGTTATAAAACCATTCTTTTCAAAAATAGGAATAAACACACCTGGACTTATTAATCCCTTTTTTGGATGTTGCCAACGTACAAGAGCTTCAGAACCTACTATTTTACCTGTTGATAATTCAATTTTAGGTTGAAAGTATACCTTAAATTGTTCATTTTTTAAAGCATCGTGCATCTCTTGCTCAATATCACGTTCTTCTATAAGAGTTTCCTTTAAATTCTCAGCATAAATTTCATACACTTTTAAGTATTTTCTTTTTACTGTAGTCTTTGCAATCATAGCTTTATCAAGACAAGTAGATATATTTGTTTCTCCATCTTCAATAAAATATACTCCTATAGATGGTATCAGATTAAGTTCCACCTCTAAGCTAGTTTTTATCATAGATAATTTTTTACGCATAATTTCACATATCTCTATAACTGATTCTTTATCCTTCTTTTTTTCAAATATTATAGCAAAATTATCATTTGAAATTCTTGAAAATACAGACTGTTCTTTAAACATATTTTCAATCATCTCTGCAATTTTTCTTAATACTCTATCTCCCTCTTCATATCCAAATCTATCATTTACTAACTTAAATTTATCTATATCAAAATAAATTAAAACTAGATTCTTTTTCTCATGAGTGGATAAAAATTTACCACCTTCCAGATTAAATTTATTTGAATTTCCAATTCCTGTAATGCTATCTTTAAATGCAAATTCTTCTAATCTTTCCTTGCCCTTTTTTTGCATAATCAAGATATAAATTATTAATGATGTAAATATCACAATTAAAACTATACATGCTGATAGTGTAAGTTTTATAATAGCATATGATTTTTCAGATACAGCAGTTCTAGGAACTTCAGAAAAAAGATACCAATCATTAATTCCTATTGGAGCATAACTTAAATAATATCCTTTTCCAGACATATTATAACTTAATGAACCTGATTTAGAATTTTTTATATTTAACTTCATATCATTAAGAGTAGATTTTGATAAGGCATTACTTTTATTTATATATGAAAATAAATTTTCCATATTAGAATTTGCGTTTTTACTACTTGGATTTAAAACAATATCACCACTACTATTAGCTATATAAGAATATCCTTTTCCATTAAACGTTGGTACAGAGAGTATCTTTTCATATAACTTTGTACTATGTGTAGCAAATATAACACCAATAATCTTGTTCCCCTTATAAATTGGTACAGAGTACACATTAATGTCTTTATAGTCTTTTATTACATCTTTTAACTTACCTGTTATGACTACTTCTCCTTGCATTGACTTGGAAAAATAATCTCTCTTAGAAAAATCTTCTACATAACCATCTGTAGTATATGCCATACCATCTGGTAGAATAACGCCCATTCTTTTAAAGGAGCTATTGACAGATTCTCTTTTAAGTATTGAAAGAATATTGTCCAATTCAAAAGATTCTTCTCCTTCAATACATATTGAAATTGATTGTAACAATTTTATATCGCCATTAATTTGTTTTTTTAACACATTGACACTTTGATTTGCTATTTCTGAAAGATATTGATTCGTTTCCTCACCCAGTGTCTTATTCAACTTCGAACCATAAATCAAACAGGAAATTGTAACTACTAAGATACTTATGATAGCAATTATGGATAAACCCTGCCTATTATTTTTTGCATCACCCAACATCATGCTTCCTGCCTTTCCGGAATCTATATGTATATAATTATTATTTTATATTAATTATTCTAACAAATTTACGACAATACTTATTTTTCCATATTTACTGTAATTATACAAAATTATCAACTTTATTACAATAAAAAATTAATTAATATAAGTAATACAATTTTAATAAATTATATTATTTATATTAAGGGTTACTAACATAATTTGTATTAATGTCCACTAACATAAAAAGAATATAATATCAAAATAATTTTGATATTATATTCTTAAAATATATATTTTATTAAATTTTAACCTTACATTTTACTTAAACATTCATTGGCAACCTCTTTATCATCAAAATGATGCTTAACTTTACCTATTATTTGGTAATTTTCATGCCCTTTACCTGTTATAATTACAACATCATCTTTTTTTGCCATACTTATAGCTTCTTCTATAGCTTGCTTTCTATCAGCAACAACATGATAATTTTCTTTTTCCTTATCTATTCCTTCAAGTATATCCTTTATTATTGCTTCTGGTTCTTCAGTTCTTGGATTATCAGAAGTTACAATACATATGTCAGAATATTTTTGTCCAATAGCACCCATTAAAGGTCTCTTTTCAGTATCTCTATCTCCACCACATCCAAATACAGAAATTATTTTTCCTTCTGCAAATTGTTGAGTTGTTTTTAATACATTTTCAAGTGCATCAGGAGTATGAGCATAATCAACAATTACACTTATACCTTTATCGTTTGGTACTGTTTCAAACCTTCCTGATACTCCACTAGAAAGTCTAAGACCTTCTTTATATACTGGTTTAGGTATGCCAAGTATATAACAAGCAGCTATAACAGCTAAGGTATTATATACTGTAAACATTCCTGGAACTGGTATAAATATAACTTCTTCATAAGAAGGAGTTATTAATCTATAAGATACACCATCTGAATCTGATTTTATATCTCTAGCCATAAAATCAGCATTATTTTCAACTCCATATGTGTAACAAGGAACATCTATACCTTTTATATTTTCGTATATCTTTTTACCACCCTCATCATCTATATTTATTATGTTTGCCATAGTAGTCTTAAAAAATAATTTTTCTTTAGCTTTTCTATAATCTTCTAAATCTTTATGAAAGTCTAAATGGTCTGGTGTTAAGTTTGTGAATATTCCCAGTTTAAAGTCGGTTTCATCAACTCTATTTAATGCTAATGAGTGTGATGAAACTTCCATAGCACAGTAATCACATCCATTATTTAACATATTACTAAAATGATATTGTAAATCTATACTTTCTGGAGTTGTTGAATTAGAAATAATGTCTTTTTCACCATCAAATATTTTTATAGTACCGATAAGACCAACTTTATTTTTATTCAAAGTTAATATTTCGTTTAGTATAGTAGTTATACTAGTTTTTCCGTTAGTACCTGTAACTCCTATAACATTAAATTTTTGTGATGGATGATTATAAAAATTGTCAGCTATCTTTGCCATATCTTCTCTTGTATTTTTTACTTTTATAAACGTATATCCTTTTATGTCTACTTCTTCTTCAACAATAAAAGCTTTTGCTCCTTTGTTTATAGCATCTTTTATATACTTATGACCATCTGACACAAATCCTTTTATACATACAAATAATGTACCTTCTGTAACCTTTCTTGAATCATATTGTACATTATTAATATCTATATTTAATTCACCTTTGACACTGATTATATCCAACCCCTGTATAATATCATTTAATTTCATAAATGCTTTCCTCCCTTTAAACTCTTTTTGCTAAAATTACACTTCATGTAATATTATATTAAGAATTTTTTACTATGTGAATGGTTAAAAATGCTTGAAATATTGCAAAAAATGCTCTATAATTCTCTATAATATAATCTAAGAGAGGTCTTTTATGAAAACTACAGACAATAAAATTGGATACTTAAATGATAATTTTAAAATATTTAGTATCAGAGATAAAAAAGACATAGAATTTGAATACCATAATCACGATTTTAATAAGATAATTATATTTATAGATGGAAATGTCACTTATTTTGTTGAAGGAATTCCATATAAACTAAAACCTTGGGACATACTTTTTATTAGCAATAATGAAATTCACAAACCAGTTATTGATTCAAATGTATTTTATGAAAGAATCGCAATATGGATTAGCCCAGAATTTATGAAAAAAAACAGTGATAATACTAGTGATTTAGAAAAATGTTTTAAGATAGCCACAGAAAATAAATGTAATCTACTACGTTTAAATATGCATGACATTGAATCACTCAAACTTTTTATTGAGCAAATAAATATTTCTGAATCTAGTAATGAATTTGGAAATGGAATACTAAGAAATACCTTATTCATACAGCTTATGATATTTTTAAATAGAATTTTCTTAAAAAAAGAGAACATAGAATCTATAGAAGATGTATTTTACGATGAAACTATAAAAAAAATATTAAACTATATAAACTTAAATATAGAGAATAAACTTTCTATAGACAGCATTGCATCTGAATTTTTTATAAGCAAATATTATCTTATGAGAAGATTTAAATCTCATACTGGAACATCTATACACAATTATATAATTCAAAAAAGATTGATTTTAGCTAAGTCATTAATAATCAATGGTCATCTTATGAGTGAAGTTTGTAATAAATGTGGATTTAATGATTATTCTAGCTTCGTAAGGGCATTTAAAAAGTATTATGGCGTATCTCCTAAAAACTATACAAACAATAAAAGCCCTTTAGATAGTACTTTGTTAGATGAATAAATAATTATTATAAATTTTATTTCAAAAAAATTAGAGGTATTAGTATATCTATTTTACTAATACCTCTAATTTATTGAAATATAAATCATATATTTTTATTAATTAAACTAAAATATATAACTTTAAATCATGCTTATATAATTACTCAACTTCATAATGTTTTAATTATACACATTAATATATCTATTCAGTCAATATGTCTACCCAATTTTTTCAATACTACCTTTTAATATACTTACACGATTACTTTCTTTTGCTGTAACTTTTCCCTTTTTAATATTTAACTTCTGATTTTGTTCTAAATTCGTAAACACTACTGGACTCATTGTTGATAAACCATTTTTTTCAATATATTCTAAATCCATCTTAACCAGTTTATCCCCTGACTTCACTTCATCTCCTACATTTACAAATACTTCAAACCCATTTCCCTCTAAGTTTACAGTCTCTATACCTAAATGTATAAGTATTTCTACTCCAGTTTTTTTAGATTTGATTATTATTGCATGTTTAGTTGGAAATACAACTCCAATAGTTCCATCTACTGGTGAATAAATTAATCCATCGTCAGATTTAATTGCAAATCCATCTCCCATTAATTTACTTGAAAATACAGAGTCTGGAACTTCTTCTATATCTAAGATTTCTCCATTTGTCAATGAATAAATTTCTTCTTCCACCAAAGTATCGCCTATATTAGTGTTTTCTATGTTATTATTTTTTTCCGTTTTCTTTTTATCTATATTTTTAATATCAGTCTTTTCAACCTTTACTTTTCCCTCTATTATATCTTTTATATTAGATTTTATTGCATCTGATTTTGGACCAAATATAGCTTGAACATTGTTTCCAATAACCATTACGCCTGCTGCTCCAAGTGATTTCAACTTTTCTTTATCCACTTTATCTATATCATTTACAACTAATCTAAGTCTTGTTATACAAGCATCTAAACTTTTTAAATTTTCTTTGTTTCCTAAAGCTATTAGTATTTCTGATGCCAACTCATCTTTTGACATTTCACTAGTCTCCACACTAGACTCTGACTCATCTTCTCTTCCTGGTGTCTTTAGGTTAAACTTTCTTATCATAAATCTAAATACACTATAATATAATACTGCAAATCCAATACCTACTAAAATAGCTAGATACCATGGAGTTCTATTAGGAAGTACACCAAATAGTAAGAAGTCTATTAATCCGCCTGAAAATGTGAATCCGATTTTAACTCCTAATAGTTGCATTACTGCATATGATAAACCTGAAAATAAACAATGTACTACAAATAATGCTGGTGCAACAAATAAAAATGCAAACTCTATTGGTTCAGTTATTCCTGTTAAAAAAGATGTAAGTGCAGCTGATGCCATTATTCCTGCTACAAACTTTCTCTTTTCTGGCTTTGCTTCATGTACCATAGCAAGTGCTGCTGCCGGAAGACCAAACATCATAAATGGAAATGCACCTGTCATAAAAGTACCTGCTGTGAAATTTACCCCATCTTTAAGTTGAGCAAAAAATATCTTTTGGTCACCCATTACAAGTTCACCCGCTTTGTTTACATATTCTCCAAATTGATACCAGAATGGATTATGGAAAACATGATGTAAACCAAAAGGTATTAATAATCTTTCTAGAGACCCTTCCATAAATGCTGCTAATGTTTGATTTGCTTCTATAACATTTTTTGAAAAACTAAGTAACCCTTCTTGTATTGGTGGCCAAATAAATGATAATATGATTCCTATTACTATTGCGACTAATGATGTAACAATAGGCACAAATCTTTTACCTGCAAAAAAGCCTAAGTATTGAGGTAGTTCAATTTTATAAAACTTTTTATAAAGATAAGCAGCTACTATACCTATTATGATACCTCCAAATACACCTGTTTGAATTGTTGGTATTCCAACAATACTTGCATACATAGAATTATCTATCATATCTTCTGTGACACCTGCCATAACACCCATAGACGTATTAAGGATTAAAAAACCTACTATAGCTGCCAATGCTGCTACACCTTCGCCTTCAGTTAGACCCACAGCTACACCAACTGCAAATATAAGAGGCAAGTTATTGAATATAATTTGCCCTGAACTTTCCATTATACTTATTATAAGTTGAAATGTAGGATTTGCTAGTGCTGGAAAATGAGCAAGTAACGCATCTCCTGCTAAAGCATTACTTACACCAAGCAATATACCTGCTGCTGGAAGTAATGCAACTGGTAACATTAAAGATTTTCCTACTTTTTGTAAAACACCAAATATTTTTTTCATTTACTTCTCTCTCCTTATTATTTTATATTTTTTAAATAAAAAAGACTTAAGCTTATAAAAAATTACACTAGTAGTTTTAACCCTAAAAATAAATCTCATGTTAATATAAATAAACCTATATCAACCTAATTTTAGAATTAAAAATAAACTGTTATAATTTTTTTATAAACCTAAGTCTTGCCTGCATTATCAGTAACAACCTTAATGTTTTAAAATTATTATATTTCTATTAAATTTTACATAGTATCTTAAATACCAATATTTAATTTATATTTATTTAATAATATTATTATGAATTCAACACAGATATAACTCTTTTAATATGTAGTGTTAAATATAATAGTTCATCTTGACTTACATAGTAATCATAATTTTTCTCTACATGTGTCTTTATTTTATATGCACAATTATAATCTTTTTCATACTTTATCTTGATTATATCTACAATATCATTATTAGTATCATTGAGTTCCTCTCTTTTTACTAATCTATTTGCAAAAAACTTTAAGTGTGTAAGAAGTCTATCATAATTTATATCATCTTCTTTAAACTCAACTCTATAATAATATCTTATAATATTGAGTATGTCTTTTACAATTTTAGTAATTAACAGGGATTCCTTTGAACTGCCTTTATAGTTTGAATTTACTATGTGCATAGCTATAAAGCCTGCCTCATCTAAAGGAAACTCTACATTAAATTCTTTATTTATATAATCTACAGCCCATTTTCCAATTTCGTATTCTTTTTTGTGAATTCTTTTTATTTCATGTAGTAAATCATTTTTTATAGTTATATTTTCATGATATCTTTTAATTGCAAATGCAATATGGTCAGTAAGTGCTACATATATGTACTCATAAAGCTCAGTATTTAAAATGCCTTCTGCATGAGCAATTACCTCTGTGCTCACCTCAAAAAACTTCTCATCAACCTGGCTTGCTAATTTTCCAATTTTATCTATAAAACTTTCATCTTGTGTTACAAAGGTTCTTTCAATTTTACTTTTATCTACTTCTTGACCCTTCTTTTTTTGAAATCCTATTCCACATCCTGTTAGTATTAATTCTTTTTTTTGATTTTCATCTAAAACTAATACAACATTATTATTGTAAATTTGTTGAATAATCATAATCAATATCTCTCCCAAAATACAATTTCCCTTATTCATAAAAAAACACCTAAATTAAGATACAATTCACCTGTATATCTTAACTTAGGTATTGCCTGCTTCCCAGTAACAATCCAGTTTGTTAACGCTCATAAATATTGTATTCAATTTATAGCTTTATTCTATTATAAATGGATATATATGTCAAGCAATTTATTGAAAACTATTTCCTATTTTTTTAGTACCAATAAAATTTAAACATTATACAGTTTATAATTTTCATTCTATCATCATCATTTCATCATAAAGAATATTTTCCAATAATTCTTTAGCTACTTCTCTTGATATTTGTTTACTTTCAACTAATTGTTGAATACTATCTCTTTCAATTTGTATTGCCATTAATCTATAATATCCTACTTTTGCTTCAAATTTATCATCATTATGAATTTTTCTAGTTAACCAATTTAAATAACGATTATAAAATCTAATTACTATTAATGATTCATGCCTATTATCTTCATTAATATTTTTATTTGTTATTTAAATAACAATTTATAGATTCTTTTTACTAAAGAAATCTATAATAAATTTAAATACATGCTCATCTACATGACTGTAACGTTCTTTTTTAGGTCTACATAATACAACCTTCCATGTAATAGGGTCATTAAATGGTTTTTCTATAATTTGACTATTTTCAAAAAAATCATGTACTGGTGATGGTAAAATAGTTATAAAATCAGAATTTGTAGTTGATAACAACAAGAAATCCCAAGAACCAGACATAATATACCTCTTAAGTTTAACTTTTTCATCAGTAAATTTTTGCATTAATTTATGATGTATCATAAATGTAGGATTAAATATTGCAAGCAATTCTTCATTTAAATCCTTCCAATCTATTTTATTTTTCTTTGCAAGATGATGACTTGTATTTAAAAATGCAGTAAGTTCATCTTCTTGAAGTACATGTTCTGTTACTACACTCCTATCAATTTTATGTGGATGTAAAAGAACTGCATAATCTAATTCCTGTAAAATAAGCATTCTACTTAAATCATATGCCCCCTTCTCTACTATATCGAATTCTATATCTGGATTGTTTGCAACTAATTGTGCAACTACATCAGAAAAAGCTATTCCAAGTATAAGTGGTGGTATCCCTATTCTAACCTTCCCTTTAAACTGAACAGAGTCTTCTCTTAAATCCTCCATCATATTTTTATATTCATTTATAATATTCTCTGCATTTACATAAAATCTTTCTCCTGCTGGAGTTAATCCATTTAACCTGCCTTTATATCTCTCAAATAAATATACATTTTCATTTTCTTCAAAAGTTTTTATAATTTGACTTAAGGCTGGTTGAGATATGTGAAGAGTTTTTGATGCAATTGATAAATTAAAACCAGATTTCACTATTTCAACAAAATATTTTAACTGTTTTATATCCATTTCAAACCACCTTTCTTACAAGTATAGTTGATATTAATATTTTTTCTTATAAGAACATTTTATAAGAAAATCAAAATAATTTCATTAATATTTTAACAAAATATTCCTCTATATCTATTCTAAATTTTTATCCTATAAATTTTCCTTATATGTTGTATAAAAAATTAGACTTAGACAAAACTCATTTTTCGCCGTAATCTATAGTTAGAAAGAGGAAAACCTAAAGCATTAGGAATAAAAATAATTAAAATACTTAAAAACAAGCTTGTATTATAAGTAATTTATTATAGTGTTCTTCAATTTTTTTATTCAGAAAATTTTAAATAATCATTCAAGGAGGAACTATTAAACATGAAAGATGTAGTAATTGTATCAGCAGTAAGAACACCTATCAGAAACTTTGGTGGTGTATTTAAAAATACTTCTGCTGTTCAACTTGGAGTTGTGGCTGTTAAGGAGGCTATATCACGTATAAAACTTGATTTATCTGAAATAGATGAAGTGATAATTGGAAATGTTCTACAAGCAGGGCTTGGACAAAATGTTGCTAGACAAATTGCCATAAACTCAGATATACCAAGTTCTGTACCAAGTTACACAGTAAATAAATTATGTGGTTCAGGACTTAAAAGTATTCAACTAGCAGCTCAATCAATCATAGCTGGTGAAAATGATGTAGTAATTGCAGGTGGTACTGAAAATATGAGTCAATCACCTTACATTATTCCTACTGCTCGCTTTGGTAGTAAAATGGGCAATGTTACTATGGTAGATAGTATGCTAACAGATGGTCTTATAGATGCTTTCAATCAATACCATATGGGAATCACTGCCGAAAATGTTGCTGACAAATTTGGAATTACAAGAGAGATGCAAGATAAAATAGCACTAGAAAGCCAAAATAAAGCTGAAGAAGCTATAAAAAACAATCGTTTCAAAGATGAAATTGTTCCAGTAGAAGTTACAATAAATCGTAAAGAAATTAAAACTATTGATACAGATGAATATCCTAAATTAGGCATGACATCTGAAATACTAGCCAAACTTAAACCTGCATTTAAAAAAGAAGGTACTGTAACAGCTGGAAATGCATCAGGAATCAATGATGGTGCAGCAATGTTGATACTAATGAGTCAACAAAAAGCAGATGAGCTTGGGCTTAAGCCACTTGCTACAATAAAATCATATGCATCATCTGGCGTAGAACCTGAAATCATGGGAACTGGTCCGATTCCTGCAACAAAAAAAGCACTAGAAAAAGCAGGTCTTAATATTAATGATATAGACTTAGTAGAAGCAAATGAGGCATTTGCAGCACAAGCACTTGCAGTTAAAAATGAACTTCAAATAGATTCGTCTAAGTTAAATGTAAATGGTGGTGCAATAGCACTAGGACATCCAATAGGAGCAAGTGGCGCTAGAGTACTTGTAACCCTAATTTATGAAATGCAAAAACGTAAAGTAGAAACTGGCCTTGCAACACTTTGTATTGGTGGTGGTCAAGGAATAGCAATGATAGTTTCACGATAGGAGGAAATATGAATAAAATAGTTAGCATTGATGAGGCTCTATCTCATATCAAAGATGGAGACACAGTAATGGTTGGTGGATTCATGGCCAATGGTTCTCCAGAAAATTTAATTGATTATTTATGTGATAAAGGTATAAAAGATTTAACATTAGTTTGTAATGATACTGGTTTTATTGACAAAGGTGTTGGAAAGATGGTTGTTAATAAACAGTTTAAAAAGATAATTGCATCTCACATAGGATTAAACAAGGAAACAGGAAGACAGATGAATGATAATGAAACATGTGTCGAATTAGTTCCTCAAGGAACTCTTGCTGAACAAATTCGTGCAGCTGGTTATGGCTTAGGTGGAATACTAACACCAACTGGTATTGGTACTCTTATTGAAGAAGGAAAGCAAAAGATTGTTGTCGATGGTAAAGAATATCTTCTTGAAAAACCAATTCATGCTGATGTCGCTCTTTTATTTGCTTCAAAGGTAGATAAAGCAGGTAACTTAGTTTACAAAGGTTCTATGAATAACTTTAATAATTTAATGGCTTCAGCTGCTAATATTACAATAGTTGAAGCAGGTGAAATTGTTGAAATAGGTAATATCGACCCCAATGAAATTACTACGCCAGGTATTTTTGTGAATTACATCGTTGAAGGAGGTAATTTATAATGGATAAATTAGAAATGCAAGAATACATTGCAAACAGGGTCTCTAAAGAATTAAAGGATGGAGCTGTTGTAAATCTTGGTATAGGCTTACCAACCAAAGTAGCAAATTATATTCCAGATGAGGTAAACGTTATTTTGCAATCTGAAAATGGATTTCTAGGTCTAGGCCCAGCTGAAAATGGAAATTTAAGTGATGAAACTATTGTAAATGCTGGTGGCCAGCCAGTTACTATTCTTCCTGGAGGTTGTTTTTTCGATAGTGCCACTTCTTTTGGAATCATCAGAGGAGGTCATGTAGATGTAACTGTTCTTGGAGCACTCCAAGTTGACAAATATGGTAACATAGCAAATTATATGATTCCAGGTAAAATGGTTCCAGGTATGGGTGGAGCTATGGATTTAGTGACTGGAGCAAAAAAAGTCATTGTAGCAATGGAACACACTTCAAAAGGTTCAGCAAAAATATTAAATAACTGTACTCTCCCACTTACTGCAACTAATGCTGTAGATTTAATTGTGACTGAGATGGGAGTTATAGAAGTAACAACAGATGGGCTTCTACTTATAGAAATAAATCCTATCTTCACATTAGACGAAGTTCTTTCTGCTACTGAAGCACCTTTAATATTATCAGATTCATTAAATAAAGAGACATCAATTATTTAAAATAAATCAAAATTACATCAGAAAATAAATTTAAAAGACGCAAAATATTAATACAAAAAATTAATATAAAAATAAAATTAAATTGGAGGAAATAAAAATGGTTAAAGACAAAGTTGTATTCGTAACAGGAGCTGCAAGTGGAATAGGCAAACAAATAGCTGAATCATTCTTGAAGAATGGTTCTAAGGTAGTCTTCTCTGATATAAATCAAGAAGCACTAGATAATGTTACATCAGAATTACAAAAAGAAGGTTATGATTGTGCAAATGTAAAGTGTGATGTAACTAAAGAAGAAGAAATTAACCATGCGATAGATAATACTCTAGAAAAATACGGAAGATTAGACATACTAATAAATAATGCTGGTCTTCAACACGTTGCTATGATAGAAGATTTCCCAACTGATAAATTTGAATTTATGATAAAAATAATGTTAACAGCACCTTTTATAGCTACTAAAAAAGTATTCCCTATAATGAAAAAACAAGGATTTGGTCGTATAATAAACATGGCTTCAATCAATGGTGTAATTGGATTTGCTGGTAAAGCTGCTTACAATTCAGCTAAGCATGGACTTATAGGACTAACAAAAGTTGCTGCACTTGAAGCTGCTGACTCAGGTATAACAGTTAATGCTATATGCCCAGGATATGTAGATACTCCACTTGTTAGAGGTCAATTTAATGACCTATCAAAAACTCGTAATGTACCACTAGAAAGTGTATTAGAAGAAGTTCTATATCCACTTGTACCTCAAAAACGTCTACTAGATGTTCAAGAAATTGCTGATTATGCAATGTTTTTAGCTAGTGATAAGGCCAAAGGAATTACAGGACAAGCTTGCCTACTAGATGGAGGATATACTGCACAGTAGTTATTACATATTTAGGACTTGAGGAATTTATTCTTCAGGTCCTTCTACTAAGGAGGGATATTTATGAGTATTATCGCACCAATTGGTATAATTATTGGTATTATAGCTATTATATATTTTTCAGTTAAAGAAATTCATATAACTATAGCTGCTCCAATAGCAACTTTAATAGTTGTTATCTTAAATAAAATGGATGTTGTGACATCAATGTTAGGTGCTGACAAAAATAATTATATGGGAGCACTTGGAAACTATATAATGAGCTATTTTGCAATATTCTTACTAGGTTCTATACTTGCCAAGTTTATGGAAGAAAGTGGAGCTACTGTATCTATAGCTGATTTTATTTTAAATAAATTTGGCTCTAACCACCCTTACAGAGTTTTAGTTGCTATATTTATAGTGAGTTTTATACTAACATATGGTGGAATAAGTTTATTTGTAGTTATGTTTGCAGTTATTCCACTTGCAAGAACTCTATTTAAAAAACTTGATATTTCTTGGAATCTTATTCAGATACCTCTTTGGCTTGGAATTGCAACAATTACTATGACTATGATTCCTGGTACACCAGCTATTCAAAATGTTATTCCTATTCAGTACCTAAACACATCTCTTACAGCAGCAGCTATACCAAGTATTGCAGGAAGTATAGGTTGTGCTGTATTTGGTCTGGTATACATGAAATATACTTTAAACAAAAGTCTTAGAAAAGGAGAAACTTATGCAACTTACACTTCAGATATAGAAGAAGAGTCTTTAGATAGAGAATTACCAGGATTTTTTTCAAGTATCTTTCCTCTATTATCACTTGTAGTCATAGCAATATCTGGAAGTACTTTTGGTTCAGAATTTATGAAAAAAAATGTAATTTACATAGCCTTAATAGTTGCAATTATTTTATCTGCTTTTCTATTCCGTAAATTTTTATCGTCAAAAATACAAACATTGAGTATTGGTGCTAGTGGTTCTATAGGACCTATTTTTGCAACATCTTCTGCTGTTGCATTTGGAGCTGTAATAATGGCTGCACCAGGCTTTGATATATTCAGTAAACTTATCATGTCAATACCAGGAAGTCCACTTATAAGCCTTACTGTTTTAACTTCAACGATGTCAGCAATAACAGGCTCCTCTTCGGGTGCTTTGGGAATAGTAATGCCAAACTTTGCAGATTATTATCTAAGTACTGGCATGAATCCAGAATTAATCCATCGTGTTGCTACAATTGCTTCAAACATATTAACAATCGTACCTCAAAGTGGTGTTTTTCTTACATTCTTGAGTTTATCTAAATTAACACATAAAAATGGTTTTAAAGAGACTTTTATTGTGGTTGCAGTTGGTTCATTAATAGCAGAAATCATTGTAATTACATTAGGATTACTAATGTATTAAACTAAATCAAATTACTATTTATTATATAAAAAGTCATCTATTTATGATAGATGGCTTTTTTATTTTCAAGAACTTAATTAAAGATACTTTTTTTACTTATTTTCAAAGTATATATTAAATAAATATCACTAACTATAAAAAAAATTTACCGCAAGCAGAATTTTACATCATAGAATTATTATAAAAACACTATTTCTTCTAAAGCAGCTATGCCATACTATGCAGATTAATGATGAAAATTATCAAACATCATAAAATATACCTATTTATTCCAGGTATATTTTATTTACATATCTTTACAGTAAAAAAACACTTGATTCTATGTTAGTATAAATGCACGGGTACCCCCTACACTAAAGGTTACAATTTAGTAACATTTTTAGAATTTTTAGATTGAGAGGTGTTTATAATGAGAAAAAATATACCAACAAAATTAAAAACTATACTAGCTTTAGGAGTGTTAACCTTAGCAACAGCTTCCAGTGCTGTTACTGCAAGTGCTTCGTCACTTGAAAACAATATGAATATAAGTAATAAAAATTTAGTATATACTAATGCTAAATTTAAGTTTTCAGCAAAACCAAATTGTTCTGTAAAGCCAGAACTTAAACCTGACAAGGATAATTCTTGTAAAGATAAGAATCATAATGACAAGAATTGTAATATTACTAACAGACCTAGCGACAACAATAATTCAGACTCTACTAATAAACCTGAGGATAATAATAACTCAGACTCTAGTAAGCCTGAAGATAACGACAATTCAGGTTCTACTAATAAGCCTGAAGATAATAAACCTGAGGACAACAACAATTCAGGCTCTACTAATAAGCCTGAAGACAATAACAACTCAGACTCTACTAATAAACCTGAAGATAATAACAATTCAGGCTCTACAACTGGAAATTTTTCAGCTTACCAAAAAGAAGTCGTTGATTTAGTAAACGTAGAGAGATCTAAAGCTGGATTAAATCCACTTACTCTTGATGCTGATGTATCAAATGTCGCTACAAAGAAATCTCAAGATATGATTGACAACAACTACTTTGCACATAATTCTCCAACTTATGGTTCTCCATTTGATATGTTGAAAAAGTTTGGGATAAGCTATAAAACAGCTGGTGAAAATATAGCAATGGGACAGAAAACACCAAAAGAAGTTGTAAATGCTTGGATGAATTCTGAAGGTCATAGAAAAAATATATTAAATCCAAATTACAGTAAAATAGGTGTTGGAGTAGCACAAAAAAGTGGTGGTTCAATTTACTGGACACAAATCTTTGTAGGATAAAATACTCTTTTTCCATATATACAAAAAGAGTATCTCAAGATGATTTTTAAAAATCATAAATGGGATACTCTTTTGTATCTATACTATATCATAGTATTTTATCTTTAATATATTTTTCATACTGAATATAAATTCCTATATTATAAATATTATTTAATAATTAAATAATTTAAAAATCCCTTATAAAAAAATCAAAACTTCCTTTCGGCGCCATTAGACTTCTTTCTAAAATCAAACTTAATGCTTCTAATTTGCGTTTTTTCTCCTCTTTATTCCAAGAAAAAATACCCGGGTCAAGTAAAAAAGTGAAAACAGATAAAATTATCTCTGATACTTCTAAAGTATATTCACATTTAAATATCCCTTCTTCCACTCCTTGTTGAAATATTTCTGCAATAATGGGAGAAAGTGAAGTAAGTATTTCTGCAAGAGATTTTTGATGGATTGAAGCATTAAATTGTTGGTGAAGATATTCATCAATTGAAGATTCAACTGTTGATGTTATATAACTTTGAAATAATAGCATCAGTTTTGAAATTGAATCCAATTGACTTTTCTCTACAATAACTTTACATTTGTCTATAATCTGGCTATAAGTTCGTTCAACTACTGCATCAAATATTTCATCCTTAGATTTAAAATAATAATATATACTTCCTTTTCCAATACCTGCTCTTCTTGCAATATCACTAACTGAACAAGTTGCTCCTTTTTCTTCTCTTAATAATTCTTGCATGGCATTTAAAATCAACTCTTTTTTGTCCATATACTCACCATCCTTATTTTGTATTATAACACAGTATCAAAAAGTTGACCACTGGTCGAAAATATGATACAATACAAAAAACTCGACCAGTGGTCGAAAAATATTTTTAAATAATTTTTATTTATCGCAATATCTTTTTTATAATTACATAGCTGAAATCTACTTAGTTGTCTAAGATACATTTACATTAAAAATTATTTAAATTTGGGAGGATAATTTTATGAACGAAACAGCACTTTCGCACTATGGTAATTGGATTGGTGTAATTATCTGGATATTAATTTATGGAATTTTTCTATTTTTTCTACCTTTTTATAAAAAAAGTCAAAGAAAGCCCACTACAGCCTATCTAGAATTTATAATAGCTTACGCCCTTGAAATGTTTGGTATACCAATGAGTATGTACTTTGTAGCATGTTTTTTTGGCAAACAACTACCAGATGGTGTATTGTGGGGACATACACTAAATCAATACATTGGTCATTTTGGAATGTATATATGTATAATTTTAAACATTATTGGTGCTTTACTAGTAGTTTTAGGTTGGAGAACAATATACAGAAACAAAATCTTAATTCTTACAGTTTGATATAAATAAAAAAGGGATACTATTTTTTAATAGTATCCCTAATTATTATCAAATTATATCTTAAATAAGCATTATAATATTCTAATTATTATTCAGCTAATTTTTTGTATCCTTCATATCTTTCTTTAGCATCAGCTTCAGCTTTTGCAAATAATCCATCAGCTTCTTCTGGGAATTGTTTAGCTATAGCAGAGTATCTTACTTGTGCAAGTATGAAATCTCTGAAGCTTGTAGTTGGTTCCTTAGAATCTAAAGTGAATGGGTTTTTACCTTCAGCTTTTACTTCTGGATTGAATCTGTATAAATGCCAGTATCCGCAAGCAACAGCTTGTGCTTCGTTAGCTACAGTTCTTCCCATACCTTCTTTTAATCCATGGTTTATACATGGAGCATAAGCTATTATTAAAGATGGTCCATCATGTTTTTCAGCTTCTAGAACAGCTTTGATAAATTGGTTTTTATCAGCACCCATAGCAACTTGAGCTACATATACGTTTCCGTAAGTCATAGCCATCATACCTAGGTCTTTCTTTCTAGATTGTTTACCTGCTGCAGCAAATTTAGCCATGGCAGCAGCTGGAGTAGCTTTAGAAGCTTGACCTCCTGTATTTGAATATACTTCTGTATCAAATACAAGTACATTTACATTTTCACCAGATGCAAGAACATGGTCTAATCCACCATAACCGATGTCATATGCCCAACCGTCTCCACCTAGTATCCATTGAGATCTCTTAACTAGATAATCTTTTCTATCTCTTATAGCTTTTACTAATTCTTTAGCTTTTTCATCTGTGCAATCACAAGCTGGTTTTTCTAATAATTCAACAACTTTAGCACTTGCTACTTTAGAAGCTTCTCCATCATTTCTAGAATCTAACCATTCTGTAAATACTGCTTTAGCATCTTCACAGATATCCATAGAAACTAATTCTGTCATAGCATCTACTATTTTTCCTCTTATTTGTTTAACAGCTGTGTACATACCAAATCCGTATTCAGCATTGTCTTCAAATAGAGAGTTTGCCCAAGATGGACCTTTGCCTTCATGGTTACAAGTATAAGGAGTTGAAGGTGCAGAAGCTCCCCATATAGAAGAACATCCAGTAGCATTAGCTATCATCATTCTATCTCCATATAATTGTGTAACTAACTTAATGTATGCAGTTTCTCCACATCCAGCACATGCTCCTGAGAATTCCATTAATGGTTGTCTAAATTGACTTCCTTTAACAGTGTTTGCAGGCATAACATCAACTTTTGGAGCTACATCTTCAGGATTTACTGCAAATGCCCAGTTATCTAACTCTGTATCAAGTTGAGTATCTATTGGTTTCATAACTAAAGCTTTTTCTTTAGCTGGACATATATCAGCACAGTTTCCACATCCTGTACAATCTAGTGGACTAACTTGAATTCTATATTTTAATCCTTCTAATCCTTTACCTAATGCTTTTTTAGCTTCAAATCCTTTTGGAGCATTAGCTAATTCTTCTTCTGTAACTAAAACTGGTCTTATACATGCATGAGGACATATAAAAGAACATTGGTTACATTGGATACAGTTATCCAATACCCATTCAGGAACATCAACAGCTATACCACGTTTTTCATAAGCTGAAGTACCACAAGGGAATGTTCCATCTTCTATACCATTGAATGTACTTACTGGTAAGTTATTACCTTCTTG
The DNA here is from genome assembly GCF_020657875.1 of Clostridioides sp. ZZV14-6150. NCBI lineage: Bacteria > Bacillati > Bacillota > Clostridia > Peptostreptococcales > Peptostreptococcaceae > Clostridioides > Clostridioides sp. ZZV14-6150. The sequence continues at coordinate 519,731 of NZ_JAGWDA010000001.1, forward strand.
TGCAGTCATTGGTCTTAATATATTTCTTATAAATTCTGGTTCTTTAACTTCTTCTTTATCTGCATCAACAGCATTTGCCCAAGAAGCTGGAACTTCAACTTTAACTAAAGCATTTATTCCTGCATCAACAGCAGCATAGTTCATGTTAACTATCTTTTCACCTTTTTTACCATAAGCTTTAACTATAGAATCTTTTAAGTATTTAACAGCATCTTCTTCTGGTATTATTTCAGCTAATTTAAAGAATGCAGATTGCATTATCATGTTTATTCTATTTCCAAGACCTATTTCTTGTCCTAGTTTAACAGCATTAACTGTATAGAATTTTATATCATTTTTAGCTATATATTGTTTCATGTGAGCTGGTAAGTTTTCTTCAATTCCTGCTTGATCCCATATAGTGTTAAGTACAAATGTACCACCTTTTTTAAGACCTTTTAATAAATCATATTGATAAACATATGATTGTTTATGACAGGCAATATAGTCAGCTTCATCTATTAAATAAGTAGCTCTTATTGGAGTATCACCAAATCTTAAGTGAGACATAGTTATACCACCAGATTTTTTAGAGTCATAATCAAAGTAAGCTTGAGCATATTTTTCAGTATGGTCACCGATTATTTTTATAGCTTGTTTGTTAGCTCCAACAGTACCGTCAGAACCTAATCCCCAGAACTTACATCTTATAGTTCCTTTAGAAGCTATTTTAATTGATTCAGATGGAGTTAAAGAAGTATTAGTTACATCATCAACTATACCTACTGTAAATCCATTTTTAGGTTGTTCTGAAACTAAGTTATCAAAAACAGTTTTTATATCTGAAGGAGTAGTATCTTTTGAACCTAATCCGTATCTTCCACCTATTATCATAGGAGCATTTTCTTTTCCATAGAATACATCACGTACATCTAAGTATAATGGTTCACCAGTTGAACCTGGTTCTTTAGTTCTATCAAGTACACATATTCTTTCAACAGTAGATGGCACAGCATCTAAGAAATGTTTCATTGAGAATGGTCTGTATAAATGAACTTTAACTAAACCATATTTTTCTCCCTTAGCATTTAAGTAATCTATAGTTTCTTCTATTGTTTCTGTTACAGAACCCATAGCAATTAATATAGATTTAGCATCTTCTGCTCCATAGTAATCAAATAAACTATGTTTTCTACCTGTTAAATCACTCATTTTTTCCATGTATTTTTCAACTATACCTACTATATTTTGATAGTATTTGTTAGAAGCTTCTCTAGTTTGGAAATATATATCTGGGTTTTGAGCAGTACCACGAGTAACTGGATGATTTGGAGATAAAGCATTATCTCTAAATGCTTGAACTGCTTCAAAGTTTAATAAACTTGCATAATCTTCATTTTCTAATAATTCCACTTTTTGGATTTCATGTGAAGTTCTGAATCCATCAAAGAAATGTATAAATGGTAATTTACCTTCTATTGCAGCTAAATGTGCAACAGGTGCTATATCAGCTACTTCTTGAACTGAACCAGAAGCTAATAATACACATCCAGTTTGTCTAGCAGCCATAACGTCTTGATGATCCCCAAATATTGATAAAGCTTGAGATGCTAAAGCACGAGCACTTACATGGAATACTCCTGGTAATAACTCCCCTGCAACTTTATACATGTTAGGTATCATTAATAATAAACCTTGAGATGCTGTAAAAGTAGAAGTTAAAGCTCCACCTTGTAAAGAACCATGGAATGCTCCTGCTGCTCCTGCTTCTGATTGCATTTCAACAACATTAACTTTTTGTCCAAATACATTTTTTCTTCCTTGTGATGCCCACTCATCAACTACTTCAGCCATAGTTGAAGATGGTGTGATTGGGTATATAGCTGCTACATCTGTAAATGCATAGGCAACGTGAGCTGCAGCTGTATTCCCATCAAGTGTTTTCATAAACTTAGCCATAATATGTATCCTCCTTGATAGCTACAATTGTACTTGTTTATAACAAGTCTATTTTTTTATATTTACATATAATTTACACAACAAAAATATAAACACACATAGTCGCGCAAATACTCTATCTTCTAATATAATACTACAGATTGGATAAAATTCCTTTGAAAATTGTAAATTAATTACATATTTAAGTAGATTTTTTTTTAAATTAAATATGTTAAGTTTTTTTCATAATTTTGTATACAATATATAATAAATTAAGTTAGACTTTTCAAACTTTTTTATCTATTTGTATATATTGATATTAGGAGTAAGAGAACCTTCTTCATCATATATAAATTTTATATATTAATTTTACCATATTACATCATATTTTTGTAAGTTTTTATTATAATTTTCATAATACCCCTTTATATTATAAATTAATCTAATAGATTAAATTTATAATATAGAAATTTATTACAGTAAAAAATATGCTAGTAAACAAAATATTCACTAGCATTAATTTCATATATAAAATTAATCAACTATTAATTCTACTAAATCTCCATTTTTAACGCCTGCTGCATTTCCTTCTTCCATGTCAACATGCATTTCTAAATTAAAGCTATCACTAGCTCTTACTAATACATTTTCAAATACTAACGCTCTTGGTCCAGATGTTTTAACTTTTACTATTTGTTTGTCAGTTACACCAAATTTAGCAGCGTCTTCATTGCTCATATGTATATGTCTAGAGGCAACTATAACTCCTTCTTTCATTTCAACTTCTCCAGCTGGTCCTACTAATTTAACCCCAGGAGTTCCAGCTATATCACCAGATTCTTTTATTGGAGCTTTTACTCCTAATGGGAATCCATCTGCTAAAGAAATCTCAACTTGAGTTTGAGCTCTAGCTGGCCCTAAAACTCTAACTCCTTTTAGAGTTCCCTTTGGACCGACTAAATCTACTTTTTCTTCACAGGCAAATTGTCCTGGTTGAGATAATGGTTTAAATTTAGTTAATTCATGACCTGCTCCAAATAATACGTCTATATCAGCTTGACTCAAATGAACATGTTTATTAGATAATGCTATTGGTAATTTCATTGAAATTCCCTCCTTTAATTATTTTTAAATTATTGCAATACAATTATACATAATATTACTTACAAAATCAAATTATATTGAATCAATATACGCTTTTAGAGTCTTAGATATAGTGTCTTTAAATTCTTGATTATCTGTGTAAGGTATATTATCTGTATTGTTTAAATATATATTGTGTAAAAGTTTAGTATTTATACTCTTAAAGAAAAAGTCCATAACTATTTGCCCACCTTTAAATTGTGAATCATAAGGTTTACTACCTCCTACTGCAATATACATTCCTATACGCTTTTTATTCCTATCAATTGAAGGCTTATTTAATATATACTTGCTTGCATAGATAGCTTGAGTTCTATCAACAACAGTTTTTACTTTAGCTGATATTGAATCAAAATGTACAGGACTTATTACTATAGTCCCTTTTGATTCATCAAACATTTTATATAGAGGTTTCATATCATCATTAAATTTACAACATCCTGTCTTATTACAAAATCCACATGCTGTACAATATTCAATATCCATATCATATATATTGAATATTTTACTACTAAGTCCACTATCTTCTAATTTAAGTTTTATTTCATTTGCTATAAAACTACAATTTTTATTATTTCTTGGACTTCCATTTATTATTATAATTTCTGGACTTTCAAGTTCTATTTTATTATTTAAACCCATAGTCAATCTACCTATCCTTTAACATAACGATTAAAATATCATCATCATAATTATCTTTTGATGAAAAGTTTCTTAAATCTAATTTTAAATTTTCTACTATCAGCTGATGATTTAATCTAAAATTTTCTTTTAAAAAGTTTTCTAATCTCTCTATACCATATTCTTCTTTTGATGTATTTTTTATTTCTAAAATTCCATCAGTATACATACATACCATTGCATAATCTTCCATTGAAAGAATATTATTTTCATATGTTGCATCTTCCATTACCCCAATAGGTATTCCCTTTTTACAATTTAAGTTAGTTTCTATTGTTCCATCTTTTTTTACAACTACAGGGCTATAGTGTCCTGCATTAGATACTGTAATCATATTTTCTTTAGTATCTATAAGACCAATCAAACAAGTTGTAAATACTCCCATTTTGTCAAACTCATCATATAACATCCTATTTAAATTTGTCATTATTTCTTGTGGTGTCTTATACTGATTACATAACACTTTAAAGGCACCCTTTATCATTGCAACAACATAATTCGAAACCATTCCATGCCCCATTACATCAGCAACAATATAAACTATGTGTTCAGCATCTACCTTTGTAGCATAATAAAAATCTCCACCTACTACTCTTGCTGGTTTATGATAAAAATAAAGTTCTTTTTCATCATTACAATCCATTTTACCTTTGTCCATAATAAGTTGTTGCTGTTTATTTAATATATTTAACTCATTCTCAAGAATCCTGTGCTTTACTTCTTTTTCATTGTGCTCATATAACTGCATACCAACTAAAACCTGTTTAGATAATATACTAAGGATATTTAAATCATCACTCGTGTAGTTTTTGCTGTTTGCACAAACAATGCATCCTATAGTCTCATTTTTATCTTGGAGTTTGTAATATATATAACTTTCCAAGTTTATCCCTTTTTGTGAGCATGGTTTTAAATTATTTAAATATCCTCCTAAGGATTCTTTATTTACAAACTTGTCCAACATAGGATATAAATTTGTTTTCTTTTTATGTTCAGTATTATAACAGCTAAATATTTTATCTTTATTACCATGACCTATTATAATTATCAAAGCTTCTTTACTATTGGTAATGTTACACGCCTGTTTACTCAAGTTTTCTAAAAATCCATCTATACTTTTATTGAGATATAATTTTTTAGTAGCTTCATTTATAGCACTTATTGAACCTCTTAATTTATCAACCAAAATTTGTACATTATTATTTTTATTAGTTATTTCTATTGATAAACTTAAGAGAGATGCAACAGAAGATATAAAGTCTATATCTTGTTCTGTTAGAAAATCTTCTTCTGTCAAAAAGCAAGTCATAAATCCAACTACTTCATTATTTATGATAAAAGGAAAAACTATTCTACCAATGTAACCTTCAGATTTTGCTAAATCTCGTTCTCCTTCTGCTCTAGAATCTTCAAATACATTTTTCACATATATTATCTTTTTCTCATTTACAGCTTCATGGATATATTCTGGATATGTGTCAAAATCAATTTTTGCACCTTTAAGACTATTGATTGGAAAAATTTGAGGTACATACTCTAAGGTTTGTGAACATACTAAATAGGCATATTTAGAATCATTTTTATAAAATAGATTTACACATGCCTTTGTAGGGTGAACAACCTCTAACATTTTTTCTATTATTTTATCTTTTATATTAAAAAAATCTGTAGATTCAGTCACCATAGCAGATATTTCCACTAAATTCTTCATTTTATAATTGCCATTAGTCATACTCAATTTCTCCCCCTATATATTAAACTATTTATTAGTATTTTAACATACATTCTTTATAGTAAAAACAAAAACAACGACAAAACTAAGAACTAATATCCAGTTAAATCCTGTCAATATTCCTATAAGAAGTAATGTAATCAATGAATTTAGACCTGTTCTTCCCTTTTCATCCATAAAAGTTATCTTAGAGATGTCGATATTATTTTTTACATTGTTTATATGTTCCTTCACTTGTTCTTCCATATTTCTCTTATAAAGAATATACACCACTCCAACTAGAAATACTCCTATACCTAATATCCAATTTAGATTGAATGCTACAATAAGCAGTATTGAACCAAAAACTAACTTTAAAAGTTTAAAAAACACACTATCTATCTTTAAAGTTATATTTCTAATTTCTTTACATTCATCCCTTAATGAATATCCACTTGAATCTAAGTTATTAATCTTTGTTTTTACAATTTCAGAATAAAAAAGCTTTATTATCCCATTTAACATTTTCATCACTCCTAAATATTTTACATATATTTGTAAGTTTTACAATTATAATATTTTTTATACTTGGTAATAATAAAAAATAACAAATATTTTATAATTTAGTATTTATTGTAAATAAATTATTAAAACTTTATAGACTAAGTATAAATTTTTCAAAATAAATATTCTTACAATTAAAAGGAAGTGTTTTTGTGCAAATAGAACAGCTAGATTTAGAAACAAGAAATAAAATATACTGCTATACAAAAAAAATTCTTAGAAAATACCAAAAAGGTATTACATCTGGAAAATTAACAGCAGATAAATTTGCAGATAATATATTATCTCAAGATTTTATAAATAGTATACTTGATGAAAAAATAATAAATGAATATGAATTTAAGTTATCTTATATAGACTATATTGAAACTTTAATAAAGATACAAAATGAAAATTTGTCTAACTCAAGAAAAAAATCTACTAAATCTATAAAATGTTTTAATATCTCTCAGATAATTCAATTGAAAAATTTATTACATGATACTGGTTATAATCTATCAATTCCATATAAGTACCTGACTCCTAAGGATATAGAAGGTATTATTACACTTATCAATACTGGGTCTATTGAACTTGGAAACGAGAGAATATATAATTATATATCAAAAGCATAATAAAATAAATTTATTATAAAAAGGCAATTTATTTAATATAAAAACTATTTTTTTATATTAAACAAATTGCCTTTTTAATTTTTATTTCTATATGACATTACCCAAGAGCTTTTTCTAATTTAGATAAGTGTTGTATTGGATAATATTTCAATAGTTCTTTAAACTGTTCTACTGATAATCCTTCTGTTGTTGTATAGATTTTTATTTTTTCATCTAAATCACTATTAATAAATTTATTTTTTAAATCTTCAAAGTTTACACTACTCATTTTACATCACTCCTTATGTAATATATTCATTTGTACTATTTTATCCAGATTTCTAAAATTTATTACATAAAAATATCGACATATAAAACTTAATAAAAAAAAGCTATCTCAATTTAGAAATTACTTTCTATATTTGAGATAGCTCTAGCTATAACAATAGCCTAATAGTTATAAATAATTATTTATTAACTATCTGTTGTTTTTTCCAGCCATTTGTTGTTCAGCCATTTCAACTAATTTTTTAGTCATGTATCCACCTACATAACCATTTTCTCTTGCAGTAAGGTTTCCTTTATCAACTTGTTGATAATTACTCATACCAAGTTCATTAGCTATTTCTAATTTCATTTGGTTTAAAGCTTCTTTTGCTCCTGGTACTACTGTTTTGTTGTTGTTATTGTTACTTGCCATGTTGATTACCTTCCTTCTGTTTAATTTATTTTGTGTTGCTGATAATATTATGTGATTTTAAACATTTTTAATTCAGGTAATTTTTAGCAATTAAAACCTGCCAAATATCCAGTTGAAAAAGCTATTTGCAAATTGAATCCTCCTGTGTATGCATCTATGTCTATTACTTCACCAGCAAAAAATAAACCTTCTACCAATTTTGATTCCATTGTACTTGAGTTTATCTCATTCACTTTTACTCCACCAGAAGTTATTATTGCTTCATCAATAGGTCTATATCTTTTTACTGTAAATTTTAAATTTTTTAGTAAATGAACTAAATTTTTTCTTTGTTCTCTAGAAACTTGATGAACAACTGTATCTGGAGAAATCTCGCTTAAATTTATTATTATAGGTATAAGTTTTTTAGGAAGCAAATCATCCAATGCTTTTTCAAATTTTTTATTTGTATACTTTTGAAAATCTTTTTGAACTCTTTTATCTAATTTTTCTTCGTCTAATGCAGGTTTTAAATCCAACAGTATAGTATAATTTTCTTTAGTTGTATCTTTCATCCTACAACTTGCAGACTTTATTATAGGTCCATCTAAACCAAATTTAGTAAATTCAAGTTCTCCAAAATCATTATACACTTTCTTTTTTTTACTATTAAACACGTTTATCTCGACATTTCTTAATGATAATTTTTCTAAATCTTTTACAAAACCTTCTTGAACTTCTATACCAATCAAAGATGGTTTTGTATCTACAATAGTATGCCCCTGCGAAACAGCAAATTTATATCCATCACCAGTAGAACCAGTAAGTGGATAACTTAATCCACCAGTTGCTATTATGACTGAATCGCACTTGATTTCTTTTTTATTGTTTAGAATTACTTTTTCGATTTTATTATTTTTAGATATTATTTTTTCTACCCTAGAGTTTAATAATATATTTACTTTTTTGTTTTTTACTTGTTTTTCAAGAGCTTTTACAACATCAAAAGCTTTATCACTTTCTGGAAAAACTCTTTTTCCTCTTTCTGTTTTAGTTTTTACTCCAAGATTATTAAACATACTTATTACATCATCGTTTGTAAAAGTGTAAAAAGCACTATATAAGAATTTACCATTTGTAGGAACATTTTCTATTAATTCCTCTATATCACAATCATTAGTTATATTACATCTACCTTTTCCTGTTATTGCAAGCTTCTTACCTAACTTATGATTTTTTTCAATTAAAGTTACATCAAACCCTCTTTCAGATGCAGTTGATGCTGCTATCATCCCTGCTGGTCCACCGCCTATTACTACTATTTTCTTCAAATAATCACTCTTTTCTATCCTTAAATTTTCTTAAAATTAAATTAGTATCTATCAATAGTGCAAATTAAATTAATTTAATTTCAAAATTTTAAACAATGCAGGAGCTCCTGCTACTCCATAAAAAACAACCACTGTATACTTAATAAAATTCATAAAAATTATACTCATACTAGAGTCACTTATATTTAAAGTCGTTATTAATATTGAAATCAACACTTTAATAGCAACATATAAAATCCCTATTGTGACTATTCCAATCAAAAACCTACAAATTCTCGAAAATATCATGTTTTTACTCTTTTTATTTTTATTACTAAAATTAATTTTTTTATTATTATTTTCTGTAGTAAATTTAACAAATTTATCTTCAACTATATACCCAAATACAAACCCTACTAGAATACCAAATTTTTCAAAATATTCAGGGCTTTTTAGAAATATTGCTATTAATATAAATGGGATAAGTAATGCTACAAGAAAAATATATTTTTTATTATCATCGATATAGTCAAATATTTTTACAAATACAACTGTAAAAAATATGCCAAGTATCCAACCAGCAATTACATCTATAGGCCAATGAACAGCTAAATATAGTCGAGATAATCCTACTCCTAAAACCATCACTGCACCCAATAAACGTATATAGTTTCTTTTAAATATAGTCATAATACTAACCCAAAATGTAGTTGCAGTTTGAGTATGTGCACTTGGAAAAGAGTATCCTCCAGCGGTAGAAACTCTCAGTGATTCAAGACCTTTTATACCTATTGGTCTAGGAGCCTTTACAAATTCTTTGATACCTAGATTCACAACAAAATTTCCAACTATCGCGAACAACATTTTTTGTCCACATTTTTTATTTATACACCAATATATAACTGCTGTAATTAATATCAATAATGGTGCTTCTGTACTTACTGTAAATACAAGAAATATAAAGTTTAAAATTGGATTTCTTAAACTCTGGAAAAATAATAATATACTCAATTGAATATCCATACCGATGTCTCCTTTACTAAAATTTTATATACTTAATTAAAAAGCACTAACTCCTACAGAGATTAGTGCTTTTAATTCACATTTAAGTCTATTCTACATCCTCAACTATACCTATATAAGGTAAATTTCTATATTTTTCAGCATAATCTATTCCATAACCAACAATGAATTTATCTTCTATAACAAATCCAACATAGTCTACAGGTATATTAGCTTTTCTTCTTTGAGGTTTATCAAGTAGAGTACATAATTTTAGAGATTTTGGGTTTCTAGTTTTTAAAGCTGCAACTAGATTGCTTAATGTTAAACCAGAATCTATTATATCCTCTACAATTAACACATTCTTTCCTTCAATATCTACATCTAAATCTTTTAATATTTTAACTGTACCAGAAGATTCTGTTGAATTTCCATAACTTGTAACACTCATAAAATCTATATTTACATCTAAATCTATACATCTTATTAAATCTGAAACAAATACACTAGCTCCTTTAAGGATACCTACTACTAGTAAATCCTCACCTTTAAAATCTTCTTCTATTTTTTTACCTAATTCATAAACTTTTGCTTTTATCTGTTCTTCTGTCAACATTTTTCCTGTAACTTTGTACATCTTGAATCCTCCCGCTTTCCATCTATTAACCTATATATTATAGCATACTAAAATATCAATTAAAATATTTTTCATCATTTTTAAACCTAAATTAACAGCTTATCCATACTTTTTTGCTTTTTCTCTTAAAAATTTGGAATAAATATTCCTTTGTATTATAATCTATATGTAAATATATTAATCAGTTATTTTTATTAATTATATAATTTTATTATTGGAGGTACTTTTATGAGCACAAACCATGGAGCTAATTTATATAGTTTATCTAGTAAGTATGGCTTTTCAAAAGAAGAATTTATGGATTTTAGTTCTAATATAAATCCTTTTGGTACATCAGATTTAGCCAAACAATACATTGTAAACAATATAGATATAGTATCTATGTATCCTGACCCTGATTACATAGACTTAAAAACTTCTATATCTAACTACTGTAAGTGTTCTATAGATAATATAGTACTTGGTAGTGGAGCTACAGAATTAATTTCATCTTTTATACATACAATTAACCCTAAACAAGCTCTTTTACTTTCTCCTGCTTATTCAGAGTATGAAAAAGAACTATCTAAAATTAATTGTTCTATAGATAAATATTTTGCTAAAGAAGAATATGATTTTCATATAGAATTAGAAAATCTTATAAAGACTATTAATTCTAAAGACTATGATTTAGTTGTAATCTGCAATCCTAGTAATCCAACTGGATTTGCATTTACTAAAATAGAAATAAGAGAACTATTAAAAAACACAGATAAGTTTTTAATGATTGATGAAACTTATGTAGAGTTTACTGATACAAACATATACTCTTCTACTCAATTAGTCGATGATTATTCTAATTTATTTGTTATAAGAGGAACATCAAAGTTTTTTTCAACACCAGGCATAAGACTTGGATATGGTCTTATATCTGATAATGATGTTAAGAATAAAATAAATAACAACTTAGATTTATGGAATATCAATATAGTGGCCTCTAAGATGGGAGAAATCATGTTTAGAGATTCAAACTTTATCTCTAATACTATTTCTTTAATGAATACTGAGAGAAATTACTTACTTAAGGAGCTTAAAAGCATAGACAATCTAGATGTATATGATACTCAAGGTAATTTTATATTATGTAAAATCAAAACTCATGAATTGACAGCTAAATCCCTTCGTGAAAAACTAATTCCACAAAAAATAATAATAAGAGATTGCTGCTCATTTGAAGGTTTAGATGAATATTTTTTTAGAGTATGTATACTAAAGCCTGATGAAAATAAATTACTAATATCATCTCTTAAAACAATTTTCAAATAGAAAAAGACTAGATACAGATTAGCACAAATAGTTCAAATAATACAATAATTAAGGGTTTATAATTATAAATTATAAAAAAATGAGCTATCTCTTTTTGAGATAACTCATTTTTATTTATTAAGAAATTAAGCACTTTGTTTTCCTTTTTTGCTCATTCCATCATTTATTTGGTCTACAACAACTGCTATTGCATTGTCTCCTGATACATTACATGCTGTACCAAAACTATCTTGAGTTAAGTATAAAGCTATCATTAAGCTCGCAAGACCACCATCTGATGGGATTCCAACCATTGGTAAGAAAGGAAGTGCACTCATTATAGCACCTCCTGGAGCTCCTGGTGCTGCAACCATTGCTATACCCAACATTGCAATATAAGGGAATAATACATCGATTCCATGTGGCATACCATTCATCATTAAAACTGCTGTTGTAAATCCTGTTATAGATATCATACTACCTGATAAATGTATTGTTGCACAAAGAGGTACAACGAATTCTCTTATTTGCTTACTTACTCCATTGTTTTCTGCACAACCAACATTAACTGGTATAGTTGCTGCTGAAGATTGAGTACCTATAGCTGTTAAATATCCAGGTATTTGATTTTTTAACATTTTGATTGGATTCTTTCCTGAGAATGCTCCTGCTGCTGTGAATTGACATGCCATATATACAAAGTGTAATGGTATTACTACTAAATAAACTTTCCAGAATACTCCTAATATTGTCCATACTTGTCCTGCTATAGTTATATTCGCAAAAGTTCCTGCTATGTATAATGGTAGTAAAGGTATAATTACTGTTGACAACGTTTTCGTTACGATTTCTTGGAATTCTTGGAAGAAATTAAATAGAACTTCTCCTTTTCCATGATTTCTCAAAGCTGATATTCCAAGCCCCATTACAAATGCAAACACTATTGCTGCTGTTACATCTACCATAGGCTCTAGTGGAATTGTAAATATTGGTGCTAACATTCCTGCTTCTGGGTCTCCAATTTGACTTGCTACACTTGCATCAATAAAATTTGGAAATATTAACATAGATACTGCAAATGACAATACTCCTGCAATTAAAGTAGAACCATATGCTATTCCTGTAGTTATTCCTAATAACTTTCCTGCTCCTGTTGCTAAGTCAGCTATTCCTGCTGTTACAAATCCTATAATTATAAATGGTATAACAAACTTTAAGAATGCTGAGAATAAAGTACTAACTGTTACTAATATTTGAACTATTATTTCTGGTGCATAACTTCCGATTAAAATACCGACTATGATACCGATGATTAGTTTAGGCACTAAACCTATCTTTTTCTTACTCATAACTTTTACCCTCCATAAATTTTTTTAGATTAAGTATTCTTGTACATTGAATACTTTGTCAATCATTGAATCCCCACTTCTTATGATAATAGAGTTTTATCTCTCCGTCAACATTTTAACCATTTTTTGTTAATAAAAAAAAGAATAACAGTTATAAAATGTTATTCTTCTTCATCTTTTATAGAAAATTCTACATTTTCAATTATATTTGAATGTTTCTCCTTTTCTGCAATGATTCTGTATTTATTAATTTCTTCATCCACAATACCTATACTCCAAATTAATACTATAGCATCATCTATAAATCCAAATACTCCCGCGAGCATTTCAGGTATTATATCAATCCCAGATACAAAATAGGATACAGTAAAAACTAATACAGAAACTACTTTGACCTTATTAATTATATTTATTCTTTTGTCCGTCATAAAGTCTGGTAGTTTAAATAAATCAAATATAAAAAGTAATCCAAACTTAGCATTTTTAAATCTTACTAAAATTTTTTTTAAAGTATCTAAAATTATATCAATAGCTCTTTTTAAAAGTTCCATATTCATCACCTCTTATAATCATAGGTTACTCTACATTATAACCGATATAATTAATTTGATGAATATTTTAGATATAAATTTTATTAATTATTTTATATTTAAATTGTATTGCTTACATATAGAATGTTATATCATGACTTAAGTAGTTTAAATCATTTATAATCTTTACAATAATATTAATTTATTTTTTATTATAACAACTCAATTCCTGCGTTTCTAAAATTTTCAATCATATCTTGTGGCCATACTCCAACTTGCACTTCCCCTATATGTGCCTTTTGCAAGAAATACATACATATTCTTGATTGACCAATTCCTCCACCAATTGTATATGGAAGCTCACCATTTAAAAGCATTTTATGATAATCAAATTCTTTTCTATCTTCACATCCAGCAAGCTTTAACTGTCTATCTAGTGATTCTTCATCAACTCTAATTCCCATTGATGATAATTCTAATGCAGAATCTAGAACAGGGTTATAAAATAGTATATCTCCATTTAATTCCCAATCATCATAATCAGGGCTTCTTCCATCATGTTTTTCTCCTGATATTAATGTCTTTCCTATTTGTGTTATAAATACAGCTTTTTTATCTTTTACAATTTTATCTTCTCTCTCTTTTGGTGATAGCTCTGGATACATATCTTCTAATTCTTGTGATGTTATAAATGTTATTTCTTCTGGTAAAATTTCTTTTATACCTTCATACATACTACACACAAATATTTCAGTATCTTTAAATACTCCATATAATCTTTTTACAACATCTTCTAAAGTTTTTTCATTTCTGCTACTTTTTTCTATAACTAATTCCCAGTCCCATTGGTCTACATATAAAGAATGTATATTATCCAATTCTTCATTTTTTCTTATTGCATTCATATCTGTATATAAACCACTTCCAACTGCAAAACCATATTTTTTAAGAGCTAATCTCTTCCATTTTGCAAGTGATTGAACAATTTCTGCATTTTTATCCATAAATGGTATATCAAAACTTACTGCTTTTTCTCCATTTAAATTATCATTTGCCCCTGTCTCAGGCAATACAAATAATGGTGAAGAAACTCTTATTAGATTCAACTCATTACTCAATCTCATTTCAAAAAAATCTTTTAATTTTTTTATAGCTACTTGTGTATCAATTACATTTAGACTACTTTTATAATCTTTTGGTATTATTGTACTCATACTATTCACTCCCTATATTTTATATATTTTTCCATTAAAAAAACCTCTCATCCCTATAAAAAGGGACGAAAGGTTGCTTTTCCGCGGTACCACCCTGATTAGTTTGAAATAAATTCAAACCCAGCTCATAATGTACAGATATTACTCGATACATCCCAATATGATAACGGTTTGGTTCCGACTAAGCCTACTCTTTTAAAATTTCAGTTAGCAACTCCAGGATGTTCTTCACTATAGACTTCATATTGGTCTCACACCATCACCAACTCGCTTTAATTACATTCTATACCTACTCTTCCTTTCAACGTCTTTAAAGTTTTATCTTTACTTTAATAAAAGTTAACTTTTATGTTTTCTATTTATTCATAATAGTATGATAAGTGATTAGTTAAATTTTGTCAAGTTTATTATTTTTTATTTTTTTGTATACTTTATAAATTTTTACCTATGCTTTATAAGTTTTCAAATATAGTTTTTAATCTATTCATACATTCTTTTAATAGAGACTGTGGGCATGCTACATTTATTCTTTCAAACCCAATACCTTCTTTTCCAAATATATAACCCTCATCAAATAATACATTGGCTTTTTTAAACATTAAATCTTCAAGTTCTACTTCATTTAATCCATAAGCAGTAAAGTCTAACCAAGCTAGATATGTTCCTTCTGGATAAACAAGTTTAACTTTTGGTAAGTTTTCTTTTAAATACTCATCAATAAATTTTATATTATTATCTAGATATTCATTTAATTCATCAAGCCAATCTTCACTTTCATTATATGCTGCTATAGTAGCTACAATAGCAAAAGGATTTGGTGAAGTACCAACTCCAACAGCTGTAACTTCATCTTGATACTTCTTCTTTAACTCTTTATTATTCACTATTATATTGGATAATTGCATTCCAGCTAAATTAAATGTCTTACTTGGAGCTATACATGTAACTATTTTCTCTTTATATTCTGGGCATAATGATTGTAAAGGAGTATGTTTAAATCCTTTTCGAATTAAGTCAGAGTGTATTTCATCTGCTATTATCCATAAGTCATATTTTTTGCATATTTCTACAACTTTTTTTAATTCTTCTTCTCTCCATACTCTACCAACAGGATTGTGAGGGCTACAAAGAATAAGTACTTTATTATTGTCACACTTAGCTTTTTCTTCTAAATCAGCGTAATCCATTCTATAACTTCCATTTTCATATATTAGAGAATTGTTTACAACTTCCCTATTATTACTTTTTATCTTTGCTTCAAATGGATAATATACTGGTTTTTGAACTATTACTCCTTCTCCAAAGTCTGTTAATATTCTTACTAAAATAGCAACAGCAGGTACAACTCCAGGACTAAAAACAATATCGTCTCTATTTACTTCCCAGTTAAATCTTCTTTTATACCATCCACAAACTGCATCGAAGTATTTATCACTATTATTAGAACTATATCCAAATATTTTGTGGTCAATTTTTTTATGTAATGCTTCTATTATTGGTTCTGCACATTCAAAATCCATATCTGCAATCCAAAAAGGTAAACCATCTTTTTGCGATTTTGGTGAACAATTAGTTCTAAAATCCCACTTTACACAGTCTGTTCCGACTCTGTCTATAAGTCTATCAAAATTATATTTACTCATTTGAACCTCCTAAAAATATAAATTCTATAAATATTAAATTTGTCACTACTTGTAATCTAATGACATTTTACCACTCTACACACTATAATAATAACACTTTTTGCTTTAATAGATTTAAAATATACATATTTTTCCTGTAATAGATTTTTTCGATATTGTAAAAATAACTTCATTGCAACAAAATAAAAAGAGAATTTTTATGTCAATAATATTGCAAATAACATAAAAATTCTCTTTTCATAATTTTAAAAAACTTTTAAATACAAAGCAATTAATCTAAAACCTTATCCTAATCTCTTTTCAACTAGTCTGCACCAGATATCAACTCCATATTCTAAAGCTTTAGTATCAAATGTCACATTAGGATTATGAAATCCTGGTGTAGCATCAGCGCCCAGTCCAATATATGTAGTCTTACATTTTAGTTTTTGAGTATAATAGTGAAAATCTTCTCCACCAGAGTTTTTAAATATACCTATAGATGCATCTTCACCAAGTACATCTTTAATAGTCTCTTCAGCTAAACTTACAAGACCTTCATCAAACTCTGCTGCTGGAACTCCATCTTTTGAAAGTAGTATAGCCTCTGCGTTTATAGAACTTGCAGCGGTTTTTATAGCATGAATAGCTTTTTCTTTTAATTCTTCTATTATCTCATTACTCTCTGCTCTTATATCTAAAGCCATAAAAGCTTCATCTGGTATATTATTATATGTTTCCCCTTTAACTGATATATTTGTAACTTTAATAGAATTTGGAACAGCTGGATTTACTCTTATTGCATTTATTGCATTTACTGCTAAACAGACAGCATCTACTGCATTTACACCCAAGTGTGGCTTAGAACCATGACAAGTAATACCTTTAATACTAAATTCCATTATGCAACTGGCACAATGATACATTGCAGGTATGGCCTTTCCTAATCTACAATCTTGCCCAGGTCTTAAATGCATACCTACCATCTCTTCAACATCATCTAATAAACCAGAATCTATTACTCTTAATGCTCCATAAAGTTTTTCTTCACCTGGTTGAAAAATTATTTTTAGTTTTCCTTTTTTTACCAACTCCCTTTCTTTTATTAATCTTGCAGCTGTTAGAAGCATTGAAGTGTGACCATCATGACCACAAGCATGTATCATTTTCTTTTCTCCATCAATTATAAATTCTAATGCATCTATATCTGCTCTTATAGCAAATACTGGTCCTTCTTTTTTAGAGTCTATTGTTACTATAATACCAGTTCCTGCAACACCTTCATCTATATTTTCAAATCCCATTTTTTTAAGTTCTTCTAAAAGAAATGTAGATGTCTTGTATTCTTCAAATCCTTTTTCTGGAATTGTATGCAAATAATCATACACCTTATGTACATAGTCAATATAACTTTTATTATTTTCCATAATATAATACCTCCATAAATTTTAATTTTTATCCTATATTATTTTTTTCATATGTTATCTATACTATAAAATAATTCATTATAAGCATTGCAATACATCCATTTAAAGTTGCTATTATGAACATATGTGGATAGTATTTAGTTTTTAATTCAGCTGTTCCTAACAGTCTACCCATAAATTGTATCTGAGCTCCTGAAAGTAATAACATTGGTAAAAGTATTGCAACATGTGCTTGATTTATTTGACCTGCTGTAAACAAGCCAGCTATTACCCCAGAAGCTCCTCCCATTGATATAAATATCGTCATTATTGCAGTTGCTGCAACGCCTGGAAGCCCAAATATGCTCATTACAGGTGTGAAAATTGTTCCTATTATATCCAAAAGACCAGTTAAATTGAATATAGAAATTATAGCAAAACCAAATATAACATTTGGAGCCATTGAATTTGTACTTATTTGAAACCCATTTCTAGCTCCACCAATAAATGCATCTATAACATTTCCTTTTTTAACTTTTACCTCTTTTTTTGCTATATCACTCATATTAAGCTTCCTCCTTTTCGAATTTATTTAAGTATAATCTAAGTAAGTTTGCTCCAACAAATTTCATAATTAATATTAAGGCAAGTGGTATAAATATTGGAACATCGCCTATAAATGGGAACAATGCTGCTCCTGAAGCAAAGAAATTCGTGATTGCAGATGCGCCAGAAAATTGAAATGCACAGAAAACAGCTTTTTGCTTTTCATCTATATATCCATCATCTTTAAGTTCCTTAGTCATAGATGCAGCAGCATCTGTAGATTGTAAACTAGCTATTAAAGTTAATCCTGCAAATCCAGGTAATCCTAGTAATGGTTTTAATAGTGGACTAAGAAGTTTTTGTGCTGCTTTCATACCATCTAAGTGGTCTATAACTCTAACTATTCCAAGCGCAAACATAACTGATGGTATTAAAGTTAATGCATATAGCCATCCATCACGAGGACCAGTCCCTCCATCTCCTCTAAAGTTTGCAGCTAATGTACCTACACCATCATTAACTGTTCCCAATGAACCAAAGTTTCCTAATACATTATTAAAATCTAGTACCTTTAATGCTCCAGGTGCATCTTTAAATATTCCTGAAAAGAATAATGCTCCTAATATTAATGCTACATACCCATACCATTTAACTTCTATTTTTTCTGTTGTTGATTCTAGTTTGCTCATATAAATTCTCCCTCCTGCTTAAATAAATTTTATTAGTACACCTTTTTATTAAGCAAAACCCATGCCAATACTTTAATAATAATATTTTTTCATTTGTTTTTTTATTGTTAATTTTTTACATAACATGAACAGCTTGCAATTGCTAACTTTTTAAACTTCTATTTATGTACCTTTTATTGACATACAGTAGAAAAATCTTTATATTATAAATATTTTTCTATATAATTTTTAAAACTAATTTTATAAACAGGCTTTTATAGGATAAAAACCTACAAAAACCTATTATTTAGCTAAATGTATAAATTTATCATGTTATTTGTTGTATAATATAACTTGTTCTGCTCTTAAAAAAGCAAACTAAATATTACCTTAGTTAGGAGAAATAAAATGGACAGAAAAAAATTAATCCTTATAACATATGATAAATTAAATGCTGACCACTACAAAGAAGAGTTAATAAGCTTTTTTGGAGATGAAATAAGCATAGAAACACAAAATATACTTGATGGTATAAGAGAGAATTTAGAGGGTGATGTAGTTCTTTCTCTATCACCTTTAACTAGTAATTTTTTAATAAAGCATTTCAAGGAAGATATTGAAATTATCCATGGAACAAAAGCACTTTCAAAGCTTGGATATGAGAAAATGATGAAACTACCTCCAGGCACAAAATCATTACTTATGACTACCAATAAAACTTCAGCGTTTGAAATGGCTACTTATTTATATAAAATAGGAATAAATCATATTGATTTTGTACCAACATACCCAAACTGTGAAGAAATATATGATTTAGATACAGCTATAACACCAGGTCAGACCAGATTTATACCAAAATATATAAAAAACATCGTTGACTTAGGTTGGAGAAAAATTTCATTAGATACATATATGTCGTTACTAGTAGTATTAAAGCTAAAAAACGAGAAGTTTATAGAAAAACTATACAAGCTATCTAAGGAAACACTTAGTCATGATTTTTTAAATACATCATTAGATAATATATCTAAATTAAAAACTATACTCTATATGACTATTGATGAAATTGGAGATGGATTAATATTTTTCAATACATTTAACAAGGTCACATTTGTAAATAAATCTTTACTAAGCATGTTAGACTTAGATGAAAGACTCATAAAATCACCTTCTTTAATGGAATCTTTACCAAAGAGTTTTTTAGATAAAATCACGAAAAATCTAAACATAGATAATATGATTATATACATAGATGAAATAGACAAGAAATTTATACTATCAAAAAAACCATTTTATCTTTATAAAAATATAGAAGGTTGCTTAATTACATTAAAAGATGTAAGCAAGATAGAAATACTAGAGCAAAAAATAAGAAGTGACTCTGTTAAAAGAGGTTATATAGCCAAGTATAAGTTCAATAATATAATTGGAAATAGTGCTGTTATAAAAGACTGTATAAAAAAAGCAAAAAAAATGGCTCTTACAGATAACCCCATACTAATAACTGGCGAAACAGGTACTGGTAAAGAAGCTTTTACTCAATCAATACACAACCATTCTCATAGAAAAAATAAACCTTTTGTAGCAATAAATTGTGCTTCACTTCCAAGTGAATTACTTGAAAGTGAACTGTTTGGATATGAAGATGGTTCTTTTACTGGAGCAAAAAAAGGTGGAAAGAAGGGATTATTTGAATTAGCTCATACTGGAACCATATTTTTAGATGAGATAGGAGATATGCCACATGATTTACAAGTAAAGCTCTTAAGAGTTTTACAAGAAAAAGAAATCAGAAAGATTGGTGGTACAAATATTATTCCAATTGATGTAAGAATACTGGCTGCTACAAATAAAAACCTAGAAAAATTAATTTTAGAAAATAAATTTAGAATGGATTTGTTTTACAGGATAAGTATGTTCACATTAGAGTTGCCTCCTCTTAGAAACAGATTAGAAGATATACCACTTCTTTTGGAATCATTTTTAAAAGAACTTCCCTATAAAAATATTAAACTTGATAAAAGTCTCTTAAGGGCTTTAAATTCTTATACTTGGATGGGAAATATCAGAGAATTGAGAAATTGTATTGAATATATGGCTTATATGGGTTCTAATCAACTTACGATAAATGACCTGCCACAAAATATATCTTCAAAATTAAATAATCATCATATGTTAGGAAATACATCTATATTTCATGATTTAAATCAATATGACAAAAATATATGTATTGCTATCCTAAAGTCACTATATATAAAACCTATGGGAAGAGCAAAACTCATGAAATTTATGGAGCATAATGTCACAGAATATGAAGTAAGAAATATGCTAGAATATTTGACATTTAATGAATATTTAACTCCTGGTAAAGGAAGAAAAGGTAGTGCTATCACCGAAAAAGGTATAAAAATTATAGAAAATAATATATTTTAGTTTTATAGTAATTCAAATTTACTACTTCAAAATTTATATTTATAATCATAAATTTTATTTTTACTATAACTGATTATAAAATAATAAAATATACTTTCAGCAAAAAAGCTATGAAATAATAATTTTTATTATTAATTTCATAGCTTTTAATATTAATATATTAATTGATTTAATATTACTGATTGATAATTATAAAGTGCCTCTGTTAAAGGTGTAAATTCTGAACCAATACCAAATTTTAATTCTGCAAACGCCTCTAGATAGTCTGGGTCACATACATCTTCTTGTGTAAAATCTTGAAGTACCATTTCAGTTGCAAGATAAGTTGCTAATGATGGTATAAAAGCATCCATTGGCATAGGATATCCACCAAGTCTATTTGACATGCCAGCAGCTTTAGCCTTTTCACTTATCACATCATTTATCTTATCATAATTTTGAGCATCTTTTTTAGATATTTTAAATCCCATAACGCTAGGGTATGTCTCCACTGGTGATGGATTACTTTGCTCTGCAACTATATATTTTAACTCTAAAGCTTTAGTTAATATAACTTCATCCATGTACTCATTTACACCAAATACATTTATATCTTTTCCATACTTCTTAACTTGTTTATCAATATCTTCATTTAAAAACTGTTTCATTTTACCTTTATCTTCTTCTGTATTTATATTTGGTGTATTAACTTGTACAAATTGCATTCCTAAATTTCTACAAGTCTCTTTAATTTTTTCCAGTCTTTTGGCGATATCAGCATCTTTCAAATCATCCTTAGATGCATAATGAATAAAAGCTTTTGCTCCCATTTCCTTTGAACGTTCAACTAATAACTTTCCTCTTTCCTCTGTGTCAATCCCTAGATTTACATCTACATATTGACTCAATTGGTTTTTGTCCTCTCCCATAGGAGCTGAGATAGTTATTATTTCTGGACGCTTTTCTTTTACCTTCTGTAATGCTGGTAAAAGACCTGCTTGGTCTGTTGATACTACAATTGCCTGAATTTCTTCATCATCAGTCAATTTTACTATTTCATTTATAGACTTATCTATATTAGAAGTAAAGTTTTCTGGCAACACAACATGTTTTATAGTTCGCTCAACTCTAGCTTCACCATCTTTTTCTTTATCAGTTTCATTAGCTTCCTTATACTCTTTGGCTAAATCTTCTACTATATTGTATTGTACTTTATTTTCAGATAATGGCTGAGTTACTACTGCAACTTTAAAATCATCAATGATTTTCTCTTTATCATTTTTGCCAGTAACTAAGCTACAGCCTGTAAGTCCAATGATTAAACATATAGATAGCATAAATGCTGTTATTTTTTTAAGCATTAGTTAAAACCTCCTAAATTTGTACTTTCTTATCACTATTACTAATTTTATCATACTTCAAAGAAAAATTATATTATAAAAAATTATATCCCAACTATTATAATCCAATCTAAAAAGTACTATGAGTAGATTAGATTTTAATTAAATCTACCCATAGTACTAAAAAAAATATATATTATAAAATTAAATTAATTATAAATTACTATGCTATTTGTTTGTTGCTTTTTATGAAGTTACCAACTATTCCACCCAATATAGCTGGTATTACCCAGTTAAAGCCCAAACCTGCAAGTGGTAAACTTTGTATAAATGGAACAGCTCCTGTCATTCCATTTACAGCTGATAATACACTAACTAGTAATGTAACATATGCTGCACCTTTAAATGCATTATCATTTTTTATATGTTTACCAGCCAATTCCATGATAACTATTGCCAATAAAACAGGATATATTGTTTGTAGAATTGGAACTGATATAGCTATTATAGCATCAACACCTAAATTAGATATAAGCATACTAGCCACACATATACCTATAACTAGTTGTTTATAAGTTGCTTTACTTATTCCTTCAAAATAAGTTGAAATTGATGCTGTTAAACCTGTAGAAGTAGTTAAACAGGCAAGTGCTACAATTACACCTAAAATTACCTTTCCTACTTGACCATATAATAGTATACTAGTTATCTCAACTAATAAAGATGCTTGAGGTATGCTAGTATCATATAAAGTTGAAGCTGTTGCTCCTAGATAAGTAAGACCACCGTATACTAATGCCAAGAATACACAGGCTACAAAACCAGCTTTAATAGTCATGCCTATTTGGTCTTTATCTGATGTATATCCTTTAGCCACTATAGACATTAACATTATAGTAGCCATAGATGCTGCACCTAGAGCATCCATTGTTTGATAACCTTGTGATATCCCTTCACCAAATAGATTTTTATCTATCATATGTTCTGGACTCATAGGTCCTGCTGGAGAGATTATCCCTTTTACAATTAGAACAAATAATACTAATAATAACGCTGGAGTTAAATATTTACCTATTATGTCTATAACTTTAGAAGACCTAATCGTAAATGCTAAAGTTAAACCAAAGAATATTACTGAAAATACTGCTTTAGCTACTGCTCCATGGTCTCCAAATATAGGTATAATACCCATTTCATATGTTGTTGCACAAGTTCTTGGTATAACAAGAAGTGCTAAACATGCTAGAGCAGCTACACTCATTACTCTTGCTAATCCTTTACCTGCTCTTCTAAGTACAT
This sequence comes from Clostridioides sp. ZZV14-6150, assembly GCF_020657875.1. Classification (NCBI taxonomy): domain Bacteria; kingdom Bacillati; phylum Bacillota; class Clostridia; order Peptostreptococcales; family Peptostreptococcaceae; genus Clostridioides; species Clostridioides sp. ZZV14-6150. The sequence continues at coordinate 543,638 of NZ_JAGWDA010000001.1, forward strand.
CATCCATGCTTCCTTTACATCTTGCTGTTGCTATGATAACAAGCATTGCTATACCAGCATCTGCAACAACAAAGCCAACAAGAGGAATTAACCAGTCTTTACCGGATTCCATTCCTAAGAATGGAGGGAACATAAGATTTCCTGCGCCAAAGAACATAGAAAACAAAGCAAAACCAACTATAAAAATATCTCTCATCTGCTTACTCACACCAAACTACCCCCTTTGAAAATATTTTGAATATTAAGATAATCTTACTTTATTTTCATAAAAATGTCAATCTGGTAAAAATTCTCACATTGTTAACGTTTTCCCAATTTAATATTTGAATATAATTTTCATTTTATGATAATTCCCATCAGTTTTGTTAAATCGATTGCTTGTGACACATCAAAACACGCTCCTCTAATATCATCTATTCCTACTTCAATACCTTCAATATTATTAGTAGTAAAATCTACTCCAGAAAGTTTAGTTCCATTAAAATTCGCTTTTTTTAAATTTGTATACTCAAATACTAAATTTTCATTTTTTACTTCCTGAAACACAGAACTTTCAAAATTTGAATCTAAAATAGAAACTATCTTAAACTTAGAAAACGAGAAGTTAGAATATCTACCTAAAACATCCTTAAACAATATGTTTTTAAGTATACAATCATCCAATCTAACTCCTATTAATTTACTGTCTTTAAATTCAACTCTGTATATACTTCCTCCATCGAAAGATGTATTGGATAAATTACAGTTTTCAAATACTACATCAAGTAAGTCAATCTTTTTTAAATTACAATTTTCAAAGGATACATTTCTAAATATACAAGATTCAAAACTTGCTCTTGTAATATCCAAATCACTTATAACCTCATTTTCTATAGTTTTATTAAATATTTTTTCATCATTGAATATATCATCTAATACAGCTTCAATATTTTCAACATTTTCTAATTCCCCTGTAAATTTAGGATTTTGTACTTTAATAATTTTAGTCATTTTCTCCTCCACTATAAATTATATTATTTTTAAATTCATTTTTATTATTATATTAAACTATTATATGTACTTTCAATATATTAAAAAGTTTTTACGAAATATTCTTGTATTCAGTACATTTATAATTATATCACAAACTTATTTATAATGAATTTCCATTAATAGCATAAATGTTATAAAAGTATAACATTTATTATACTTCTGTAATATTTATCTTTAGAAATAATTATTTTTTATAAAAAATGACCTCAATTTTTTATAAAATCGACAAAAAAACGAATAATTTCTTTAAATTTATTGTAAATAATACAATATTACGATATAATACAACAGAAAAACAAATAGAAAATGTTCATATAATATTAGTAATATGGTCTAATAGTCTCTACAAACTCACCTTAAATGAGTTTTCTATGAATAGAATGTTAATTTTAATATATATTCTATTCTATCTATATGAATATATATTTTTTTGTTTATATTTTAAAGTTTTTTGGAGGTAAAAATGGTACCAAACACTAATAATGTACAACCAGGTGGAAATAATTCATCATTAAGCTTTTTAGACAAAATGTTTAAATTCAGCGAACGTGGCTCTAACCTTAAGACAGAAATAATAGGTGGAGTTACTACATTCTTAACAATGGCATACATAGTTTTCGTAAATCCAGCAATATTATCTGAGGCTGGTATGGATAAAGCAGCACTTATAACAGTTACTATATTAGCTACAGCCATTGGTACACTGATATTTGCAATTTTAGGAAATGCACCATTTGCACTAGCACCTGGTATGGGTCTAAATGCATTCTTCACATATTCATTGGTTATAGGAGCAGGAATTCCATGGCAAACAGGTCTTGGAGTTGTGTTCTTATCTGGATGTGTATTCTTCACACTCGCAGTAACAGGTCTACGAAAGACAATTGCTGATGCAATTCCTCGAGAATTAGCAGTAGCATCTTCAGCAGGTATAGGTCTTTTCCTTGCTTTTGTCGGTTTAAAAAACATGGGGGTTATAATTGCAAACCCAGATACAATAGTTTCACTTGCAGATTTTACACCAACAGTTTTAATAGCTCTTTTTGCACTTATCTTAATGGCGATATTAGAGTACAAAAAAATTAAAGGTGGAATATTAATAAGTATAGTCGTCGCAACAGTAATATCTATTATATGTGGATTTGTAGAATTACCAACAGCAATAATCTCAACACCACCAAGTATAGCACCAATTGCTTTTAAATTAGATATTGTAGGAGCACTAAAATTCTCATTAATTGGACCTATATTCTCTTTCATGTTTATAGACATGTTTGATTCATTAGCATTCCTTATCACTTGTTGCAAGCAGATGGGTCTTGAAGATGAAAATGGAGAAATAAAAGACCTTGGAAAAATGTTATATGCAGATGTTTCTTCTACTTTAATAGGTTCGTTTTTAGGAACTAGCACAGTTACAACATTTGGAGAATCAGCTTCTGGTATAGCAGCAGGTGCAAGAACTGGACTTGCTTCTGTAGTAACAGCAGCATTATTCTTAGCTACACTTATATTTACACCATTACTTGGTATAGTTCCTACTTATGCTGCAGCGCCTGCACTTGTTATGGTTGGGGTATTCATGTTTGAAAGTATAAAACAAATCGATTTTGCTGATAGTAAAATAGCAGTCCCTGCCTTTGTTACAGTTTTATTGATGCCTCTAACTTATAGTATAAGTATTGGTTTGTGTTTTGGATTTATTTCATATATAATAATGCATGTTGTAGCTAAAGAAACTGATAAAATTAGTATCACACTTTGGGTTATAGGAATACTTGCAGTTGTAAACTTAGTACTAAGTTAGTATTTTAATTTTGATATATTAAAAGCTTATTTATTTTTAATTTGCAAATAGCAAAATCAATTTTATATCTAAATTGATTTTGCTATTAACTTTATATATAAAATTTATTATCATAATATATAGATAGATAAAAAAATACATAGAAAAGGGATGATATTTATGTCACAATTACTTATAAAAAATGCATATCTAATCACTATGAATACAGATAGAGAAGTATATGAGAATGGAAGTATACTTATTGAAGACAATATTATAAAAAAAGTTGGTAAATTTGATAATAATATTGTAGATACAGATGCTGAAATATACGATGCTAATGGAAAAATATTAATGCCAGGGTTAGTCAATACACATGTTCACTTATCTCAACAATTAGGTCGTGGTCTTTCTGATGATGTTGTGCTTTTAACATGGCTTAGAGAAAGAATCTGGCCATATGAAAGTAGCTTTAATTACGAAGATTCTTTAATCTCATCTACTGCATGTTGTGTAGAACTAATAAAATCTGGTGTTACTACATTTTTAGAGTCTGGTGGTCAATATGTCGATGCTATGGTTGAAGCTGTTGATAAAACTGGAGTTAGAGCATGTCTAGCTAAGTCAGTTATGGATACAGGAGATGGTCTTCCTGAAGCATGGCAAAAAACTACTGATGAAGAAATCAACACTCAATTAGATTTATTCCATAAGTTTAATAATACATCTAATGAAAGAATTAAAATATGGTTTGCTTTAAGAACTATTTTTAATACAACTGAGGATTTACTTGTTAGAACTAAACAATTAGCTGACAAATACAACACAGGTATACACATGCATATAGCTGAAATAGCTGATGAAATTTCATTTGTAAAACAAAATACTGGAGTTGGAACAGTTGAATATCTTGATAAGTTAGGCGTTTTGGGGCCAAATCTTTTAGCTGCTCATACAGTTTGGCTTACTCATAAAGAAATTGATTTATTCAGATTGCATGATGTAAAAGTTTCCCATAACCCTGGTGCAGCTATGAAAGTAGTACTAGGTTTTGCATCAATTCCTGAAATGCTAGAAAAAGGAATTCCAGTCTCAATTGGTACGGATGGGGCCCCTTCAAATAATAGAATGGATTTAATGAGAGATATGTATTTAACTTCATTAATACATAAAGGAAGAACTTTAAATCCAACAGTTATTCCAGCTGAACAAATATTAGAAATGGCTACTATAAATGGAGCAAAATGTGCTTTACTTGAAAAAGAAATTGGTAGTCTTGAAGTTGGCAAAAAAGCAGATATGATTATTCTTAATCCAGATACAATTCATTGCTTACCAATGCATAATCCAATTGGAAACATAGTGTATTCTATGACTAGCGAAAATGTAGATTCTACAATTTGTGATGGAAAGTGGCTTATGAAAGAAAGAACGGTATTAGTTGTAAATGAATCTGAGTTATTGGAAAAAGTTAAAAAACAAGCTTCTAAAATAAAAGAAAAATCAGAAGTTAAAATTCCTTCTAAATTTAAAATTATAAAATAGCATAAAACCAATTGTTTTGTAGAGATACTGGTTCAAGTAAACTTGTATAGTCTACTTACAAAACAATTGGTTTTTTTATGCTATATTTTATTAAAATAAAAATAGTAGTAGTATTATACTATAAATATATCACTAACAATTAGGTTCAGGTTTAGATTCATTTTCTTTATATTTAGTTATATCATTACAGCACATTAGGCACGCACTTTTTTCTTCATTCCATTCAATATATGAAGCATTAGCACTAGTCCAAACATTAAGATTATCATTATACAATTCTATTGTACAAAAACTTTTTTCCTCGCTAAGTTCATTCATTGGACAAACTTCACATGGTTTATCTATATTCCAAAATGCTTTATAACATAATTGATTTATCTCTGTGTTTGGAGCTATACTTAATGTCTTTTGGTTTATAAATAAAAGCTCATATGTATTCTTGTTTATCACATAAGTCCATGAATTCAAATTATCCATAACTGCTTTTATAGTTTTATAAGATTTTATTAATTTATCTTCTTTACGCTTTTTAATTAAGAATATACTTAATATTTCTGATATAAATGTCAAGGATTCTATTTCCTCTTTTGTCCAAAATCTATTTCCATTACATTCGTCAAATCCTACATATCCACTAAATTCGCCCTCATCTAAGATTGCACATTGTAACATAGATACTATCCCTTGTACTTTCAAAATTTTATATAACTCATCATCAAGTGAAGATATATCCTTGCAGTAAAAAATTCCTCTATCATTAAAATTTTGTTTATAATCATCAAATAAACTATATGATACTTTTTTAAGATTACTTATCTCTGGGTTAATACCATCATTGCACCATTCGAATGTATTGTTACAGCAAAGATTATTATCTGAATTTTCAAATATATATGCACGACTTACATCATAAGTTTTACCAACTAATTCTAATATAAAATTTACTGCTGTATCAACATCTTTGGACTCATATAAAATTCTAAATATATATTCATAAAAATTCTGTCTAAATGTTGACTTAGTTTTGTATGCTTCATCAATATTTTCTTCTCCACCTAAGACAGAATTAAAGGTTTTGGTTTTTATTAATCCATTATCCATAATTTTGCTATTATTTTCATATATACAATAGCAATCTTTGCCTTTTCCCTTTGCAAAATAAAGTGCATTGTCTGCACATCTAAAAATCTCCTTGAAATTTTTACCATTATCAGGATAAATAGATATCCCTATACTTCCAAAAATCTTATAATCTTTATTTTTTCCTGTAAATGAACGTCTAAATAGATTTATTAATTCATCTGCCTTTTTCTTTAATACTTTTTCTGAATGTAAATCCTTTAAAAAAATTAAAAATTCATCTCCACCTATACGCCCAATAATATCATTTTCTCTAAATATATTTATAAATTTAGATGATATATCATTTAAAACTGCATCTCCAAATAAGTGGCCTAAATTATCATTAATTCCTTTAAAGTCATCAATATCGATTATAAATAATGCACTTTTAAGGTTTTTTCCTTCATTTTCTATGTATTTTCTAACTAAATCCTCTGCTGTGATTTTATTATACAGTCCTGTAAGCAAATCCCTTTGGGCTCTATTTTCAAGTTCTTCATTTTTTCGTTTTTCTTTATCTATATCTACAACGACACCAATAATACGTGTACATTGACTATACTTATCAATAATACTAGATAATCTAACTTTACACCAAATATATTTATCTTTTCCTTTTCTAAATCTAAGTTCTTTTTCATGATATGGGTTATCACCTTTTATAGCATTTGTAAAAAGGTCTAAATACTTCTGTATATCATCTTTATAGATGATTTCATTTTTCAATATACCTTCAATTAAATTACTTCTAACTAGTTTATATCCAAATTTCTTTTCCCAATTGTCAGAAATATTTACTGTATCTGTATTTAAGTTCCATTCAAAAACAATATTATTTTCTTGCTCCATAACAATTCTATAGCACTCTTCACTTATATCCAACTGCTCTTGAGCTGACTTACTTGATGTAATATCAATTACAACACAATAAACCCAAGGCTTCCCATATTTATCCTTTACTATTTGGCCTTTATCTAATAACCAAAGTATTTCTCCATCAGAGCGAACAACTCTATATTCAACTTCAAGTATATTGCTATTTTTTAATTGTTTTTCTAGTGCATTTTTAACCAGTTTACGATCACCTTCATATATAACATTTAACAATTTATTATCGAAAAATGATTCAAACTCTTCTTTTGTATATCCTAACAATTTTTGATATCCTTCATTTATAAAGCTAAATATGTAATTTCCATCACAACTATACTTATATACTCCTCCAGGAATATTTGCAGTCAACACTTCTAAGTCATCATTTATTCTTTTAAGTTCTTCAGAGTTACTTACCATTGTATCAATTAAATTATTAAAAGCGGTAGCAATTTCAGTATATTCATTATTTTTATCATTATTGAATCTTATACTTGTATCTCCATCTCTTATTTTCTCTATACTTTCAATTAATTTACCCATAGGATGTGAACTACCATCCACTTAACTACCTACGGTAATGTTTGAAGTGGTGGCTTCTTGGTCAAGATAACTATTGTTATCA